>NZ_JASCAQ010000061.1:0-126671 GCF_029967685.1 Erwinia sp. V90_4
TTTGAGAAGTTTTTCCGGCGGTTCAGAACTTCCTGAACCTCTTAACACGCTGGCCTGTAAGCCGTTGTTCCGTGTCAGTGGAGGCGCATTATAGGGAATTTCTGGAGGCTGACAAGGGCAAATCGCAAAAAACTTTTTGAGTGTTGTTTTTTTGCTCTAAACACCCTTAAACAGCCAGTTTTTCGAGCTTTTCGAAGCCATAACGCTGTAAAACGGGCATTAATTGCACAGCTTGTTCAGTAATATCCATACAAAAAGCGATATTGGCATCCGCGGAAACGGCATGCGGGGATACATTTTCCAGTAACCAGACGGTGCGTCGCGCAATCGCCGCACCAGAATCTATTAAACGCGTCCCTTCCGGCAGCACCTGTTGCAGCTCTTCACTAATAAGAGGGAAGTGGGTACAGCCCAGCACCACCGTATCCGGTGGCTCCTGCATCCGCAGCCACGGCTGCAGAACGCGCTTCACTTCTTCTATTGCTACCGGTTGCCCATGCAGTTTTGCTTCCGCCAGCGCCACCAGTTCTGACGAACCGATCATCTCCGTTTTACATTCGCTACCGAAGCGCGCCACCAGCTCATGAGTATAAGGGCGTTTAACGGTGCCGCGCGTTGCCAGCAGGCCAACGACACCGTTACGCGTCAGGCGTGCGGCAGGTTTAATGGCAGGTACGACGCCCACCACCGGAAATTCAAAGCGTGCGCGCAGGGCCGGCAGCGTCACGGTACTTGCCGAGTTACAGGCGATAACCACTAACGCAAGAGGATAGAGGCGGGTGACCGCTTCAACGATAGCGAGCACGCGCTCAACGATAAACTCTTCCGACTTCTCGCCATAAGGAAAGGCAACGTTGTCGAAAGCGTAGAGATAATGGAGGTCCGGCAGCAATTTGCGGATCTCATCATAGACTGAAAGCCCACCGACGCCGGAGTCAAACACCAGCACGGTGTGGCGTTCTTTAGAAGTTGTAGCTGCCGCTGAGGTAGTATTCCCGTCCAGGGGTTTCATAACCATACGCTGTCTCGTAATCTTTATCGAACAGGTTGGCAATTCTACCACGAACGGTGAGATGGGATGTGACCGGATACGAAACTGCAAGATCCCACAGGCTTACGCCGCCCATTTTTACACGCGGGCTTGGAGAAACGCTGTAGTCGGTATCATAGCGCTGACCGAGATACTGATAGCTCAGGGACCAGTCAAACTTCGCCACGGCCCAGTCCAGCTGATATTTAACCTGCTGTTTAGCACGGCGCGCAAGCACTTCATTGGTCACGGCATTACGCGGGTCAAGATAGTCGTAAGATAGGGTATGCGCCAGTGGACCGGTATCAAAGGACGCCGTCGCCTCCACACCTTTAATTCGCGCTTTCTTAATATTGCTGTAATGCGAGGTGGAATCGAAATCGATCAAATCATCGATATCGTTACGATAGCCGGAAAAACGCCAGTTTACCGGCCCGGTTAACCCTTCAAAGCCCCCTTCCCACTGCTTGCTTTTCTCAGGCTGCAGATCGCGATTACCGTAGCTTTCGCTGTAAACCTGATTGAGGTTAGGAGCCTTAAAAGCAGTACCGTAGGAAGCAAACACGCTGTAGCCATCGACAAACTCCCAGGCCGCGCTGCTCTGCCAGGTGTTATGCCAGCCAAAAGCATTATTGTCATCGCCGCGCACCGCGCCTTCCAGCGTCACGCTACCCAGTTTCTGCTGCGTGGTGGCGTAGATGCCGGTGTTACGCTGCTCCTGTCCCGCCGCAACATAATTAGTGCCAGGTTCTGATGTCTGCTTCTGCCAGTCAACGCCGCCGCTAACCGTACCATAACCGGCCGCCAGCGTATTACCCCACTGCAAGTTGTATTGCTGCACATCATCTAACGTCGAGGCCGGGCCATAGCGCCCTTTTGACGGGTCAAAGTTGAGATCTTTCGTGTGGCTGTAGCTGGCAATCAGCTGTGAGGAGTAAATCCCGCGGTTGAAACGCAGCCCGGTATCCCAGCTTTGGCTATAGAGCTGGCGGGTATCCGGCATGCCCAATAGAGCGAAGGAGGAACTGTCGTAGACCAGTGAACCATCATAGTCAGAGCGGTTGTCAAAGCCATAACCACGGAAAAATCCGCTGAACTCATCATTAAACTGATGCTCCACGTTCCCGTACAGGGATTTACTCATAAAGCCATCGCGATCCGGCTGGGCAGGGTCACCGAATGCATTCGGGTATCCAGCCACCACATCGTAGCCTTTGGTATAGGTGTAGCTGCCGGCCAGCGTCACCAGGGTATTTTCCCCCAGACGTTGCTGCGTGGAACCGTCATAGGACTGATAGCCATTTGAACCGATACCGGCGTTCAGCGTGGTACCCGGCTTGTCACGTCCGGTAATGATATTAATCACGCCACCAATCGCGTCCGAACCATAGACCGCTGAGCGCGCCCCGCGCACATATTCAATGCGCTGAACCAGAGAAACCGGGATCTGGCTAAGATCGGACGCACCGCTAATGCCCGCCTGATTCAGGCGAATACCATCAATCAGCACCAGCACGTGGTTAGAGTTGGTTCCGCGAATAAACAGCGAGCTTTGCTGGCCCATTCCGCCGTTTTGAGCGATATCAACGCCGGGCAAGCGGCGCATCACATCCGTCAGCGTTTTCGACTGCCAGCGGTCGATCTGCTCTTTTGTGACGACCGTCGTGGGTGCCAGCACGGAAGAGACGGGTTGCGCAAAACGATTCGCCGTCACCACCTGCGTCTCTTCATTACTGACTTGTGCAAAGCCGTTTTGCGCCCAGAGGGAAATCGCCGTAGCGCTAAACGCCAGCAGCGTGTTTTTGTTTTTTGTTGTAAACATGACCAAGCATCCAAAAGAAGTGCAGGATGCCGCAGGCATACGATCGATAGCACGCGATGATCGTAAGAAATGCGACGTTATTCCGGCAGGTCTTCGGGCTCAGAATCGGTTGCTCGTCATACTCCACGTTACATGTGCGTTGGCTTCACTCATTCACCCGAATCACTTACTACTGTAAGCTCATTGGGACTCACTTATTTGCCGCCTTCCTGTAACGCGAATTATTTTGAGCATTGGTGGCAATGACTTCCCGTCCTGAGACAGTGTCTGCGTTACGCTATTGTCACGACATTCTTTACCGCTGCGCGTCAGCTCCAGATTTGCACTGGATTCCCTTTTAACTCGCGGGGAGGCCGGAGCCGCAGTTTAAGTTCAATAAAATTAGAAATCCAGATATCCGGACATCCATAAATGATGATTTTTGCACAATGCTGGACATGAGTTAAAGAATCCCTACAATCGCCCGGCTATCACCGCCAAATATTCAGGAATAACCATGACGCCCGAACAGCTGCCTATTGAACAATACGATGACCAACTCGCCGAGAAAGTGACACGACTGACGTCGATGATGTCCGTGTTTAACGCTCCCGAGGTCGAGGTCTTCCGTTCACCGGTGAGCCACTATCGGATGCGCGCCGAATTCCGCGTCTGGCATGACGGTGATGACCTCTACCACATCATTTTCGATCAGGAGACGCGCGACCGCATTCGCGTCGACAGCTTCCCGGCAGCCAGCGAGCTGATTAACCGCCTGATGCCGCGTCTGATTGCCGCTGCCCGAGAGCAGCACGTTCTGCGCTATAAGCTGTTCCAGATTGACTATCTGTCAACGGTCAGCGGCCAGATCGTGGTCTCCCTGCTGTATCACCGCAAGCTGGATGAAGAGTGGCAGCAGGCCGCCAGCGCTCTGCGCGACGCGCTGCGTGCCGAAGGGTTTGATCTGCATCTGATTGGCCGCGCCACCAAAACTAAGATCTGCCTCGACCGCGACTATGTCGACGAGTGTCTGACTATCGACGGGCGGGAGATGATCTACCGCCAGGTGGAGAACAGCTTCACTCAGCCGAATGCGGCAATGAATGTGCAGATGCTGGAGTGGGCGCTGGATACCACGCGCAATTCAAGCGGTGACCTGCTGGAGCTGTACTGCGGCAACGGTAACTTCTCACTGGCGCTGGCGCGCAATTTCCGTCGGGTGCTGGCGACCGAGATCGCCAAGCCTTCCGTTGCCTCTGCGCAGTACAATATCGCGGTGAACCAGATCGATAACGTGCAGATCATTCGCATGGCGGCAGAAGAGTTTACCCAGGCGATGAACGGCGAAAGGAGCTTCAGAAGGTTGGAAGGGATCGATCTGACCAGCTACGAGTGCGAAACCATCTTCGTCGACCCACCTCGCAGCGGTCTGGATGAGGAAACGGTGAAGATGGTGCAGGCTTATCCACGCATCCTTTATATCTCCTGCAACCCGCAGACGCTGTGCGATAACCTCGCCACGCTGTCGGCTACGCATGAGGTTACGCGCCTGGCGCTGTTCGACCAGTTCCCGTATACCCATCATATGGAGTGCGGCGCGCTATTGACTCGCCGCTGATGAATGATTGTCGGGCGACGCCTGTCGCCCGGCTGTATTCAGCTAACTTTACGTGCTCGCCACTTCATCGCGATCCAGAACACCACTACCACCATCAGCACGGTCGGAACAAAATTCGAACCGATATCAGGGTATTCCGCCCGCACCATTGCGCTATACAGCAGAATACCAAGCAGGAAAAACGCAGCGGCCAGCGAAGGCATCCCGTCCGGCATTGCACGGTTCAGATAGCGCTGATGCAGGCACCAGGCAGCAAGGCACAGCGTGATGAGCGGGAAGATAGAAAATGGTACCAGTGAGCTGAACAGTACCGAAAATGAACCGTTGAGTGAAAGCCCGGCAATAAAGGTCAGCAGTAGCGTTCCCTTGTCCCGGCTCGTAGCTAAATTCATGTCACCACCCTTTTAGTCTTTGGATTCCAGCGTCACCGCCAGCCTCTCCTGTTCACGACGATACCAGTAGTACGCCCCTTTCGAGATCATCCGCAGCTGCAGCACCAGTCGTTCTTCCAGCTGGCGGCGCTGTTCAGCGTCAATATCCAGCGCTTCCGCACCGGCATTAAACACAATAATGACCATCGCTTCCGCCTGCGCTTCAGTAAAGCTGCGCGGCATGCGGTTTTCTATTTCCAGATAGTCGGCCAGTTCGGCGATAAAGTGCTGAATTTCACGCGCCACCGCAGCACGAAATGCAGCGGAGGTTCCTGAACGTTCACGCAGTAACAGGCGAAAGGCATTCGGGTTATCGCCGATAAATTCCATAAAGGTGGAGACGGAAGTGCGGATCACGCTGCCACCTTTGGCAATACGCTGACGCGCCTGACGCATCAACTGACGCAGCATCAGGCCGCTCTCATCCACCATGGTCAGCCCTAATTCATCTACATCACGAAAGTGACGATAAAATGACGTTGGGGCGATACCGGCTTCGCGGGCAACTTCCCTCAGGCTAAGGCTGGCGAAACTCCGCTCGGCGCTTAATTGACTAAACGCCGCTTCGATAAGTGTACGCCGTGTACGTTCTTTTTGCTGCGCTCTGACGCCCATATTAGTGCCTGTTTTGCCTGCAAGGGGGCACTATAGCAAAAATTTCAGCGTACAGTGGGTCAAACTTTGTGAACGCCTGTTAACCCTGTAATTTGGCAATTGATGGCAAAAAATACGGTTACAATTGGGAACTGCGCGCTGAGATGTTAGAATCTCGTTGTAAAATTGTATAAGAAATAGGACGTATTGGTATGCAACAGTCTTATGATTACGACGCCATTGTTATTGGTTCCGGTCCGGGCGGTGAAGGTGCCGCAATGGGGCTGGTGAAACAGGGAGCGCGCATAGCCGTTATCGAGCGCTACCACAATATCGGCGGCGGGTGTACACACTGGGGAACCATCCCTTCGAAAGCGCTGCGCCACGCCGTCAGCCGCATTATCGAGTTTAACCAGAACCCACTGTATAGCGACCACACACGTCTTCTGCGTTCTTCTTTTGCCGACATTCTGAATCACACCGAAAACGTTATCAGCCAGCAAACCCGCATGCGTCAGGGTTTCTACGAGCGTAATCACTGTGAGCTGTTCCAGGGTGATGCACGTTTTGTTGATGCCAACACCATCGAAGTTGAAAGCCATGACGGCACGATTGAACGCCTGACCGCCAGCAAATTCGTTATCGCCTGCGGTTCACGCCCTTATCATCCGCCGGATGTCGACTTTGCCCATCCACGCATCTACGACAGCGACTCTATCCTCAACCTGCACCACGAACCGGACCATGTGATTATCTATGGGGCCGGGGTGATCGGCTGTGAGTACGCGTCAATTTTCCGTGGCCTGTCGGTCAAGGTTGACCTGATCAACACCCGCGACCGCCTGCTGGCGTTCCTCGATCAGGAAATGTCAGACTCGCTTTCCTACCACTTCTGGAACAATGGCGTAGTTATTCGTCATAACGAAGAGTTTGAGAAAATTGAAGGGGTGGCAGATGGCGTGATTATGCATCTGAAATCCGGCAAAAAATTGAAAGCCGACTGCCTGCTTTACGCCAATGGCCGTACCGGTAACACCGACTCACTGTCGCTGGAAAACGTCGGTCTGGAGGCGGATGGTCGTGGTCTGTTGAAGGTTAACAGCATGTACCAGACGGCACAGCCGCATATCTACGCGGTGGGGGATGTGATTGGTTACCCAAGCCTGGCGTCTGCCGCCTACGATCAGGGCCGTATTGCTGCCCAGGCAATGGTAAAAGGCGAAGCGACCGCACACCTGATTGAAGATATCCCAACCGGTATCTATACCATCCCGGAAATCAGCTCCGTTGGTAAAACCGAGCAGCAGCTGACGGCGATGAAGGTGCCTTACGAAGTGGGCCGTGCGCAGTTTAAACACCTGGCGCGTGCGCAGATCGTTGGCATGAACGTCGGTAGCCTGAAAATCCTGTTCCACCGCGAGACCAAAGAGATCCTCGGCATTCACTGCTTCGGCGAGCGTGCTGCGGAGATCATTCACATCGGTCAGGCGATTATGGAGCAGAAAAACGGTGGCAACACGATTGAGTACTTCGTGAATACCACCTTTAACTACCCGACAATGGCGGAAGCCTACCGGGTGGCGGCGCTAAACGGCTTAAACCGCCTGTTTTAACGCGCCGCTGCTCATCACGCCCTGCATATGTTCACGGATCGCCTCAGCCAGCTGCTCATAGCGGCCGCGCAGAGGTGAACCGGGGCGATACACTAACGCGATGGTGCGCTGTGGAACCGGCTTATAACAGTCGAGATAACACACCCCATCGCGTACTCTCTCCTTAGGCACCGCCAGCGATGGCAACAGCGTAATCCCGCTGCCTGCCGCCACCATATTACGCAGCGTTTCCAGACTGGTTGCGCGGAAGTGCGTATCTTCATCGGCACCCGCCTGGAAGCAGAAGCCCATCGCCTGATCGCGCAGACAGTGTCCGTCTTCCAGCATCAGCAGCTTCTCACCGGCCAGATCCGACATCGGCACGCGATCGCGCTCATGCCATGGATGATCGGCATAGATTGCCAGCTTCATCGGTTCGTCAAACAGCGGGACTTCAATAAACGCTTCCGACTCTTTCACCAGCGCCAGAATGGCACAGTCCAGCTTGCCGCTATCGAGCTGCGCCAGCAGCTGCTGAGTCTGCGCTTCGTGCAGATACATCTCCAGCTTCGGGAAGGTCCGATGCAGCGAAGGAATAATCTGCGGCAGCAGATACGGGCCAACGGTTGGGATTAGGCCGATATGCAGCGGGCCGGACATCGCCTCGCCCTGCTGGCTGGCCATCTCTTTCAGCACTTTCACTTCGCGCAGCACGGTACGCGCCTGATCCACCAGCAGCAGCCCGGCTTGGGTGAATAACACTTTGCGGCTGGTGCGCTCCAGCAGCATCACGCCCAGCTCATCTTCCAGCTTGCGGATCTGCCCGCTCAGCGTTGGCTGGCTGACGTGGCAGGCATCGGCGGCACGGCGAAAATGGCGATGTTCCGCCAGCGAAACCAGATACTCCAGATCACGAATGTTCATCTCAATCCTCTATTCCACGATAGCCCGTGACGATAGATAGCATAGCAACCAACGATTATCCCTATCAAGCCTGAATGACAATAATGTGCCCCTGCAGAAATACAGCAGCCTTATCCGTTTATTAAGAGGTCTTTTATGTTTGCAAGTCAGGAAGGTAAATCAATCCCGCAGGTCACTTTTCACACGCGTCAGGGCGATAGCTGGGTCGACGTCACCACTGATGAGCTGTTTAAAGATAAAACGGTGATCGTCTTTTCACTGCCGGGCGCATTTACCCCAACCTGCTCCTCCAGCCATCTGCCGCGCTACAACGAGCTGTCCGACGTGTTCAAAAAACATGGCGTGGACAGCATCCTGTGCGTGTCGGTCAATGACACCTTTGTGATGAACGCCTGGAAAGCCGATCAGCGCGCCGGGAACATCACCTTTATTCCCGATGGCAACGGGGATTTCACCCGCGGTATGGAGATGCTGGTTGAGAAAGCCGACCTTGGCTTTGGTCCGCGCTCATGGCGCTACTCAATGCTGGTGCGCAACGGCGTGGTAGAGAAAATGTTTGTCGAACCAAACAAGCCGGGCGACCCGTTTGAAGTGTCCGATGCGGATACCATGCTGCGCTATGTTGCGCCGGAATATAAGGTGCAGGAGTCCGTTTCCCTGTTCAGCAAGCCGGGCTGCCCGTTCTGCGCCAAGGCAAAACAGATGCTGATTGACCGTGGGATTCAGTTTGAAGAGATCGTGCTGGGCCAGGATGCGACCACCGTCAGCCTGCGTGCCGTTAGCGGCCGCTCCACCGTGCCACAGGTGTTTATCGGCGGGCGCCACATCGGCGGCAGCGATGATTTAGAGCAGTTCTTCGCGGCGTAAAACAAAAAGGGGATGGGCATGCTCATCCCCTACAACTTTACCCAGGGGTCGGACTTGCCGACCCACAACGCGATTACGCCAGACGCTGCTTCGCTGCGGTAATCGCTTTCGATACCTGATGCGGTGAGACGCCGCCTTGCGCATTACGCTTGTCGAGGCAGGATTGCAGCGACAGGATCGGGTAAACATCCTCGCCAATCACGCTGCTGAACTTCTGCAAATCAGATAACTTCAGTGCTTCCAGCGCCACGCCCTGCTTGATCGCTTCCACCACGGTTTCACCGACAATATGGTGCGCTTCACGGAACGGTACGCCTTTGGCGACCAGATAATCCGCCAGCTCGGTGGAGTTAGCATAGCCCTGCTCGGCCGCTTCCTGGCAGCGCGGACGTTTCACCTGAATGCCATCCAGCACCAGTGCCGCCATATGCAGACAGTCAGACCAGGTATCGAGCGCGTCGAACAGCCCTTCTTTGTCTTCCTGCATATCTTTGTTGTACGCCAGCGGCAGGCCTTTCAGCGTCATGCTCATCGCGGTCAGGGCACCCTGTACGCGGCCCACTTTGCCACGGATCAACTCCAGCGCGTCCGGATTTTTCTTCTGCGGCATCAGGGAAGAGCCGGAAGTCACTTTATCAGACAGCTCAACAAAGCCCGCCTCACCGGTATTGAAGAAGATCAGATCTTCGGCAAAGCGCGACAGGTGCACCATACCGATAGACGCATCGGACAGCAGCTCCAGCACATGATCGCGGTCAGAAACGGTATCAAGGCTGTTGCGGGTGGCAGAGGCAAAGCCTAACCAGCCGGCCAGCTGCTCGCGGTCGATTTCATAGGCGGTTCCTGCCAGTGCGCCACAGCCCAGCGGGCTGACGTCAAGGCGCTTCAGCGTGTCCTGCAGGCGGCTTTCGTCGCGCGCCAGCATCTCAACATAGGCAAGGCACCAGTGTGCAAACGTCACCGGCTGGGCGCGCTGCAGGTGGGTATAACCCGGCATCACCGCGTCCTGATTAGCTTCCGCGGTGGCGATCAGCGCCTGCTGGAACTGACGTGTGGCGATCAGCAGCTCGCTGACCTGCGCCTTACACCACAGTTTCAGGTCGGTCGCGACCTGATCGTTACGGCTACGGCCGGTATGGAGCTTTTTGCCCAGCGAACCGACTTTGTCGATCAGCTTGCCTTCCACCCAGCTGTGAATATCTTCGGCGTCACTTTCCAAAATCTGCTGTGGATTCGCGCGCACTTCTTCCAAAAGAACATTCAGCGCGCCTTCCAGCTGCTGCTGCTCATCGGAGGTTAAAACATTGACGGTCACCAGCGCTTTGGACCAGGCAACGGAACCGGTGATGTCCTGCTCTGCCAGACGATAGTCGAAGCGCAGTGAGTCATTGAATAACTTGAAACGTTGATCTGCAGCCTGCGTAAACCGTCCACCCCAAAGTGCCATGATGCGTACTCCCTTCAAATAATGTAATAAGGGCGGCACATGTGCCGCCCCTACGAATGCCTGTAGGGGCGAGTTACCTCGCCCAAAATATTACTTCTTCTCGTTCAGCGCGCGGATGCGTGAAGAGAGCGAGAACAGACGGATAAAGCCGCCCGCGTGACGGTGATCGTACACTTCGTCTTCGCCGAAGGTGGCGAACTCTTCAGAATAGAGGCTGTTGGCCGATTTCTTCTGGATAGCGGTCACCTGGCCTTTGTACAGCTGCAGCACCACTTCGCCGTTCACATCTTCCGCCAGTGCAGCGGCAGAAGCCTGAATGGATTTACGCAGCGGTGCGAACCAGCGACCGTCATAAACGACATAGGACATTTCCAGGCCCAGCTGCTCACGCCATTTGAAGCTGTCACGGTCCAGAACCAGCTGCTCAACCGCGCGCAGCGCGTTAACCATGATGGTGCCGCCAGGCGTTTCGTAGCAGCCGCGGGACTTGATGCCCACCAGACGGTTTTCCACGATGTCGATACGGCCCACGCCGTGACGCGCACCAATGACATTCAGTTTGTCCAGGCAGCCGAACGGGCTAAGCGCTTCACCATTGACGGCAACCACGCGGCCTTTCTCTACGGAGACGGTAACCTGCTCAGGCTGATCCGGTGCTTCCAGCGGATCGACGGTCCACACCCAGCAATCTTTGTTCGGGGCATTCCACGGGCTTTCCAGCACGCCGCCTTCGGTAGAGATGTGCCACGCATTTTCGTCACGGCTGTAGATTTTCTCCAGCGACGCGGTGGTCGGGATATTACGCTCTTTCAGATAGTCCAGCAGCGCTTCACGGGAACGCAGGTTCCACTCACGCCATGGCGCGACCACTTTCAGCTGGGGAGCCAGCGCAGTGTAGGTGGTTTCGAAACGTACCTGGTCGTTACCTTTACCGGTTGCGCCGTGGCACAGGGCATCAGCCCCCACTTTCAGCGCCAGCTCAACCTGCGCTTTAGCAATGATTGGGCGCGCCATCGACGTCCCCAGCAGGTAAGTGCCTTCATACAGCGCACCGGTCTGCAGCACCGGATAAACGTACTCGCTGATGAACTCTTCACGCAGGTCCACCACGTGACATTCTGACGCACCGGACTGTAACGCTTTCTGCTCAACGCCTTCCAGATCGCCACGCTCCTGACCGATATCCGCCACGAACGCCACCACTTCACAACCGCCGTAGTTCTCTTTCAGCCATGGAATGATGGCCGAAGTGTCCAGACCGCCGGAGTAAGCCAGTACGATTTTTTTGATGCTTTTGTCTTGCATTGTCTTTTCCTTGAAAACGTTTCTGTTTAAGCGAGGATACGGGTGCCGATGGACACGCCGTTAAATAGGGTCGGCAGCTGTTCGGCATGGCGCCAGCTAGCGATGTCCACCGGGCGGCCCAGAGTACGGGCGGCTTCCAGTGCGGCATTCACTTTAACGATCATACCGTCGGTAATCACCCCGTCAGCGATCAGCTGCCCGGCTTTTTCCGCCGTCATCTCTTCGATGCGCTGCTTGTTAGCATCGAGAATACCGCTAACGTCCGAGAGCAGGACCAGATCGGCACCCAGCGTCGCGGCCAGTGCCGTCGCCGCCTGGTCAGCGTTGACGTTCATCAGCAGGCCATCAGCGGTGATGCCGATTGAGCTGACCACGGGCAGATAGTCCGCGCCCAGCAGCGTATTAATCAGGCGTGGGGAACCCGGCGTTGCCAGCCCCACGTGACCCAGTTCATCATCAAACTGTGCCACCTCAACACTGCCGCCGTCGCCGAGACACAGGCCAACGGCATCAATGCCATGTTTTTTCGACCAGGCCAGCAGGGTTTTGTTCGCTGTACCCGCCAGCGCCCCGGTGATAATGTCGATCTGATCGGCGGGAGTGACGCGCAAACCGTTTTTCTTCTTCACCGGCAGCGACAGCTTGCTCATCAGTTCATCGACCAGGCAGCCGCCACCGTGAACGATCAGCAGCGGTCGCTGATGCGTGGTACGGTAGCTAACCAGTGCAGTAAACAGACGCTCAAGCGCCTCTTCGCTGTCCAGCAGCACACCGCCTAACTTGATAATTAACGGATTGGTCATCAACTCAACTCGCTCTCTGTGATAGATAGAATTATCGGTTTCCATCTGGTCGCTGATATTGTATTTTTATTCACTATTAGTGCATGAATATTGATACTATCCTAACCCAAGGACTGTCAACAGTGAAGACAAAATTACCCCCTTTTATTGAGATTTACCGCCAACTGATTGCAACGCCATCAATCAGCGCCACCGACAGCGCGCTCGACCAGAGTAATGAAACTTTAATCAGTTTGCTGGCCGGCTGGTTCCGCGATCTGGGCTTCAGCGTGGAAGTGCAGCCGGTGCCCGGCACGCGCAATAAATTCAATATGCTGGCGAAGAGCGGCGAAGGCGCAGGTGGCCTGCTGTTGGCCGGTCACACCGACACGGTGCCGTTTGACGATGGCCGCTGGACGCGCGACCCGTTCACTCTGACCGAGCACGACAACAAACTTTACGGCCTCGGCACCGCCGACATGAAAGGTTTCTTCGCCTTTATTTTAGACACCCTGCGTGATATTGACGTGTCAGTGCTGAAAAAGCCGCTGTATATCCTCGCCACCGCCGATGAAGAGACCACCATGGCCGGGGCGAAATTCTTTTCTGAATCCACCACGCTACGCCCGGACTGCGCGATAATCGGTGAGCCTACCTCGCTGAAACCGGTGCGGGCGCATAAAGGCCATCTGTCTAACGTGATCCGCATTCAGGGCCAGTCCGGCCACTCCAGCGATCCGGGGCGCGGCGTCAATGCCATTGAGCTGATGCATGAGTCAATCACCCAGCTGATGGAGCTGCGCAACACGCTGAAGACACGCTTCCACCACGACGGCTTCGCCATTCCTTATCCGACCATGAACTTCGGCCACATCAGCGGCGGTGATGCGGCCAACCGTATCTGCGCCTGCTGCGAGCTGCATATGGATATCCGCCCGCTGCCGGGGCTGACGTTAAGCGATCTCGATGAGCTGCTGAATGACGCGCTGGCCCCGGTCAGTGCGCGCTGGCCGGGTCGACTGACCGTGGGTGAACTGCACCCGCCAATCCCGGGCTACGAATGCCCGCGTGAGCACCAGCTGGTGCAGGTGGTGGAGAAACTGCTGGGGACCGAAACCGAAGTGGTGAACTACTGCACCGAAGCACCGTTTATTCAGGAAATCTGCCCGACGCTGGTTTTAGGCCCGGGATCGATCAATCAGGCACACCAGCCGGATGAATTTATCGATACCGCATTTATTAAGCCGACTCGCGAACTGATCGCCCAGGTGGTGCATCATTTTTGCTATCACTAAGTGAAAATCGGGGCAATTGACTGTGAAAACAGCCGTTTGCCCCTGATTTCAATTATTCGGGATGATAAGAATAACTTATCTCACTCCGTCGCCATTAAATTTCATAAATTCCCGCAAGTTAGCACCACAATGGGGCAGATTTAAGTCAATTGACGAATGGTTCTTAACGTGGCTAGATAAAAGGCTGCGTTATGCCCATAAGGGTGAAATAAAGTAACAAATACAAGAAGGGTGTCAGGGGTCATATGAACGAACAATATTCCGCAATGCGAAGTAATGTCAGTATGCTCGGCAAACTGCTCGGGGATACAATTAAGGATGCTCTGGGAGAGAACATTCTCGATCGGGTTGAAACAATCCGTAAGCTCTCCAAGTCATCACGTGCGGGAAATGATGCCCACCGTCAGGAACTGCTGACCACGCTGCAAAATTTGTCCAACGATGAACTGCTGCCGGTCGCCCGCGCGTTCAGTCAGTTCCTCAATCTGACCAACGTGGCCGAGCAGTACCACACCATTTCACCAAAGGGCGAAGGCCCGAATCAGACAGAGCTGCTGGCGAAGACCTTTGAACGCCTGAAGCAGCAGCCGGACCTGACCGAAGCCGCCGTTCGTGAGGCCATTGAATCCCTGTCGCTGGAACTTGTTCTTACCGCGCACCCGACTGAAATTACCCGCCGTACCCTGATCCACAAACTGGTGGAAGTGAACAGCTGCCTCAAACAGTTGGATCACAACGACCTGTCTGACTATGACCGTGGGCAGATCATGCGCCGCCTGCGCCAGCTGGTCGCCCAGGCCTGGCACACCGATGAAATTCGCAAATACCGCCCTTCCCCGATTGATGAAGCGAAATGGGGCTTTGCTGTGGTTGAAAACAGCCTGTGGGAAGGGGTGCCTAACTTCCTGCGCGAGCTGAACGAGCAGGTTGAAGAGTCCTTTGGCTATCAGCTGCCGGTCGATTTTGTCCCGGTACAGTTCACCTCGTGGATGGGCGGCGACCGTGACGGCAACCCGAACGTCACCGCCGACATTACCCGCCATGTGCTGCAGCTCAGCCGCTGGAAAGCCACCGATCTGTTCCTGCGTGATATCGCCGTGCTGGTCTCTGAGCTGTCGATGTCGGAATGTACGCCAGAAGTGCGCGAGCTGTGCGGCAATCCGGAAGCGCTGGAGCCGTACCGCGAGATCATGAAAAACCTGCGCGGCCAGCTGATGAGCACCCAGGCCTATCTGGAGCGCCGTCTGAAGGGCGAGCGCCTGCCGCGTCCGGCCAACCTGCTGATCTCCAACGACCAGCTGTGGGACCCGCTCTATACCTGCTATCAGTCACTGCAAGCCTGTGGCATGGGCATTATCGCCAACGGCCAGCTGCTCGATACCCTGCGCCGCGTGAAGTGCTTCGGCGTACCGCTGGTGCGTATCGATATCCGTCAGGAGAGCACCCGCCACACCGAAGCCATTGCCGAAATTACCCGCTACCTTGGCCTTGGTGATTATGAGAGCTGGTCAGAAGCCGACAAACAGGCCTTCCTGATCCGCGAGCTAAGCTCTAAACGTCCGCTGCTGCCGCGCCAGTGGGAGCCAAGCGCCGACACCAAAGAGGTGCTGGAAACCTGCCGCGTGGCGGCAGAAGTGCCGAAAGGCTCGATCGCGGCCTACGTGATCTCCATGGCGAAAACGCCGTCGGACGTGCTGGCGGTTCACCTGCTGCTGAAAGAGTCCGGGATAAATTACGCGATGCCGGTAGCGCCGCTGTTTGAAACCCTCGATGACCTGAACAACGCCAACGACGTGATGAGCCAGCTGCTGAATATCGACTGGTATCGCGGCCTGATTCAGGGCAAACAGATGGTGATGATTGGCTATTCCGATTCGGCGAAAGATGCCGGGGTGATGGCAGCCAGCTGGGCGCAGTATCAGGCTCAGGATGCGCTGATCAAAACCTGCGAGAAAGCCGGTATCACCCTGACGCTGTTCCACGGGCGCGGCGGTTCTATTGGCCGTGGCGGCGCACCGGCACACGCCGCGCTGCTGTCGCAGCCTCCGGGCAGCCTGAAGGGCGGCCTGCGCGTCACCGAGCAGGGCGAGATGATCCGCTTTAAGTACGGCCTGCCGGAAGTGACCATCAGCAGCCTGTCGCTCTACACCGGGGCGATCCTCGAAGCCAACCTGCTGCCGCCACCGGAGCCAAAAGCGGAGTGGCGCGAGATCATGGACCAGCTGTCCGATGTCTCCTGCAGCATGTACCGCGGCTACGTGCGCGAGCATGCGGACTTCGTGCCGTACTTCCGCTCGGCAACGCCGGAGCTGGAGCTGGCCAAGCTGCCGCTGGGTTCACGCCCTGCCAAGCGCCGTCCGACCGGCGGCGTCGAGTCGCTGCGTGCTATCCCGTGGATCTTTGCCTGGACGCAGAACCGCCTGATGCTGCCCGCCTGGCTGGGTGCCGGTGCCGGCCTGCAGAAAGCAATGGAAGATGGCCACCAGGCAACGCTGGAAGCCATGTGTCGCGACTGGCCGTTCTTCTCTACTCGCCTCGGCATGCTGGAAATGGTGTTCTCGAAGGCTGACCTGTGGCTGGCGGAATATTACGATCAGCGCCTGGTCGACAAATCCCTGTGGTCGCTGGGTAAACAGCTGCGCGACCAGCTGGATTCCGATATTAAAGCGGTGCTGACCATCGCCAATGACTCGCATCTGATGGCCGACCAGCCGTGGATTGCCGAGTCGATTGCGCTGCGTAACGTCTATACCGACCCGCTGAACGTGCTGCAGGCAGAGCTGCTGCACCGTTCACGCCAGCAGGAAGCAGAAGGCGGCGAGCCGGATGCCCGCGTCGAGCAGGCGCTGATGGTCACTATCGCCGGGGTGGCGGCGGGGATGCGCAATACCGGTTAAGCCGGTAACGCGGGCCGATCGGAAAAAATCATCGTCATCGTGGCCGGTGGAAATCATCGGCACGGGCCGATCGGAAAAATGATCGTCATCCTGGCCGGTGGAAATCATCGGCACGGGCCGATCGGAAAAAATGATCGGCCCCTACGGGTTTTGTAGGGGCGGACCTTCTTTTTCGGTCCGCCCTGAAACGTTTAAACCTCAGGCATTTACCACCGTTTCCGGGCGCACGCCCAGCGTGTGGCAGATGGCGTAGCTCAGTTCGGCGCGGTTCAGGGTATAGAAATGGAAGTCCTTCACGCCTTCGCGGCTGAGGATCTTCACCATATCCATCGCCACGTTGGCACCGACCATTTTGCGGGTTTCCGGGTCGTTATCCAGCCCTTCAAACATGCTGGTCATCCAGCCCGGTACGCGCACGTTAGTCATGGCGGCGAAACGCTGCAGCTGCCTGAAGTTCGATACCGGCAGGATGCCAGGCACGATCTCGACATCAATGCCGGTCGACACGCAGCGGTCGCGAAAGCGCAGATAGCTCTCCACATCGAAGAAGAACTGGGTGATGGCACGGTTGGCGCCCGCATCGATTTTACGCTTGAGGTTAATCAGATCCGCCTGGGCGCTTTTCGCCTCCGGATGCACCTCCGGGTAAGCCGCCACGGAAATATCGAAATCACCCACCTCTTTCAGCAGCGCAACCAGATCCGCCCCGTACATTTCAGGCTTGCCAGCGCCAGGCGGCAGGTCACCGCGCAGCGCGACGATATGGCGAATCCCATTGTTCCAGTAATCCTGAGCAATATTGCGCAGCTCATCGCGGCTGGCATCGATGCAGGTCAGGTGCGGAGCGGCTTCCAGACCGGTGCGGTCCTTAATGCCTTTAATGATGCTGTGCGTACGGTCGCGCTCGCCGGAATTGGCCCCATAAGTCACCGAAACGAATTTCGGCTTCAGGCTGCTGAGGCGATCGATAGAGCTCCACAGGGTCTCTTCCATTTCACTGGTGCGCGGCGGAAAGAACTCGAATGAGACATTAATCTGCCCGTTAATCTCGGCCAGACTCTGATTCAGTGCTTCGCGCTGATTTGCATGGAAAAAACTCATACCCGCTTACCTCATCGATCGCTTTGGCTTATTTCTTCGCCGTCACACGTCTATCCGTTTAGACGTCCAGACATTCAAAATGACGGAATTTGCCTGGTCAGTCAACAGAAAAATCACGACCTGCGCTGACAGATACGCCATAAAGGTGAGGGAAATTCATACAGAGATTGTGCAGGGGCCAGGCATGCAGAGATGGTGTAGGGGCCAGGCATGTCTGGCCCAAATCAGCAGAGATAGTGTAGGGGCCAGGCATGCCTGGCCCAAATCAGGAAGGGATTACAGCAGCTGTGCCAGGCGATTCAGGTCAGACTGGATTGCCCCGGCAGTGACATCGCGCCCGGCGCCCGGGCCGCGGATCACCAGCGGATTATCGCGATACCAGCGGCTCTCAATGGCGAAGACGTTATCGCACGGCAGCAGCGCCGCCAGCGGATGATCGGGGCGCACCGCTTCCACGCCGACACGCGCTTTACCGTTGGCATCGAAACGCGCCACGTGGCGCAGCACCAGCCCCAGCTCCTGCGCCGCTTCAAAGCGCTGCACCATCTGCTCATTCAGCTCGTCGGCATTCTCAAAGAAGTCATCCACCGAGCCGGACTGATAGCTGGCAGGCACCAGCGACTCGACGCGCACCTGATCGGGTTCGATGTCATAGCCCGCTTCACGCGCGAGGATCACCAGCTTGCGCATCACATCCTGGCCGGAGAGATCGACGCGCGGATCGGGTTCCGTCAGCCCCTGCTGCCAAGCCTGATCCACCAGTTCGGTAAACGGCACGGTGCCGTCAAACTGCAGAAACAGCCAGGAGAGCGTTCCGGAGAAGACGCCGCTGATCGACAGAATGCTGTCGCCGCTTTCGCGCAGGTCGCGCACGGTGTGGTTAACCGGCAGTCCGGCACCGACGGTCGCGTTATACAGCCAGTGACGCCCGGTTTTAGCGAAGGCATCACGGATCTGGCGATAGCTGCCGCTGGTTGCCGCCCCCGCCACTTTGTTCGCGCCAATCACGTGGAAACCGTAGCTGGCGAAATCGAGGTACTGGGCGGCAAGGGTTTCGCTGGCGGTCACATCCAGCACCACCAGGTCATCAAACGGGTGCTCGCGCATCCACAGGAACAGCGACTCCTGATCCTGCTCAACCGCTTCATCCTCGAAGAACGCCAGCGCCCGGCTGGCATCCAGACCGTCATAGCTCAGCAGGCTGCGGCGGCTGTCCACCACCCCGGCCAGGATATATTCAAAACCGGTGCGCGCAGAAAGGGTCTTCTGCTCGCGCGCGAACAGCTCAAGCCAGCGTGAACCGATATTGCCTTTGCCAAACAGCACCAGGCCAATCTGCTTCTCAGCGCGGAACAGCGTCTGGTGCAGACCACGGATCAGATGTTCGGTTGGCCCCACGCGCAGCACCGCCACCAGGCTGATGCCCTCCTGCGACTGGCAGATAAACTCCACCGGCTGATCTTTCATCTGCTGCCAGAAACGATGGCTGTGCAGCGGGTTACGGCAGACGCCTGCGCCGACCATCGCCACCATTGCCATGCCATCGCGCAGCTGTAAACGACCCGGCAGCGCCGAATCCTCCAGCAGGGTCAGCGCGCTGTTCACGACTTCCGAGGTGTAGCAGAGCTGCAGCAGATTACGGTCCGGATGCACGCCGGTTGCCAGCGGGCGCATCTGCGCGCGCTTCAGCAAATGGTCGATCTCTTTGTGCATCGCGGCAAAATCATGCTGCGCCGGGACCTGGAACTCAATCAGGCAGACATCATCGTGGCTGGTAACAATACGCGCGCCGGTGCCGGAAGCCAGCACGCGTTCAATGCGGGTAGAGCCTTCGTCTGGCGTATAGCTGCAGCGCAGCTGTAGGTCGATATCGCTGCCGGAAACCGGCTGTAGCGTGCGGGTGTGCAGCACCGGGGCAGCAAGGCGCGCCAGCTCGCTGGCTTCATCCAGGCGCAGCAACGGCAGCAGGCAGGCATCTTTCACTTTGCGCGGGTCCGCGCTGTAAACCCCGGCGACATCGCTCCAGATGGTGACGCGCGACACGCCCGCCAGCGCACCGATCTGCGTGGCGGAGTAGTCACTGCCGTTGCGCCCCAACAGCACCGTTTCTCCGGCGTCATTGGCGCAGATAAATCCGGTAACGACCAGGCGCTGCGCTGCGCGTGGCGCCATCAGCTGTTGCAGCAGCGGGGCGGATTTCTCTTCATCCACCTGCGGCTGTGCGCCACGTTCAGCGCGCAGGAACTGGCGTGCATCCAGCCAGCTGGCGTCGATATCACGCCGGGCAAGGACGGCAGCCATCAGGCGCGCCGACCAGATCTCACCGTGCCCCACCACTTCAGCATAAACCGCCTCGGTGATGGGACCGTCCAGCAGCGCGGCCAGTTTTTCCAGGTCATGAATAAATTCAGCAATCATCGGGGCAGCCGTCTCGGGCGGCAGCAGGCTGCTAATCAGTTCGCTCTGATAGCGACGCAGCGCCTGCTGCACCTGATGCGCAGATAACCGGTCGCTCTGGCTAAGCTTCAGCCAGCTGATCAGCTGGTTAGTGGTGCTGCCCGCTGCCGAGACCACCATCAGGTCGCCCGGCTGGCTGTACTCCGCCATAATCCCGGCAACGCGCTGGTAGCATTTGGCATCGGCCAGACTACTGCCACCAAATTTATGCAACTGCCGTGTCCCCAATGCCCCTGCCACTGCTGAATAACTCATGCTTACCTCTTGGCCGCTACCTGGAATGCATTATCCAGATCGGCGATTAAATCTTCGTGATCTTCAATTCCCACCGAGATACGCAGCAGCGTTTCGGAAATGCCTGCCGCCGCACGCGCCTCTGCCGACATGCCCGCATGGGTCATGGTAGCCGTGTGGGAAATCAAGCTTTCCACGCCGCCCAGCGATTCCGCCAGGGTAAATAATTCCAGCGCTTTCAGGAAACGACGCAGCGTGGCTTCGTCACCGTCAAACTCAAAACTTAACATCGCGCCGAAACCTTTTTGCTGACGTACCGCAAACTGATGGCCTGCATTTTCCGGCAGTGACGGATGATACAACTTTTTCACCAGCGGTTGTTGCTTCAGATAATCAACAATCGCCAGCGCGTTACGCTGTGCGGCTGCCATGCGCGGTGCCAGAGTACGCAGACCGCGCAGCAGCAGATAGCTGTCAAAAGCCGCTCCGGTGACGCCAATATTGTTAGCCCACCAGGCGAGTTCGGTCACGTGCTGCGGATCTTTCGCAATGACCGCACCAGCCACCACATCCGAGTGGCCGTTAAGGTATTTGGTACAGGAGTGGATCACCAGATCCGCACCCAGCGCCAGCGGGTTCTGCAACGCCGGGCTGAGGAAGGTGTTATCCACGACACTCACCGCGCCCGCCGCAGAGGCAGCCTGACAGATAGCGGCAATATCCACCACGCGCAGCAGCGGGTTGCTTGGGCTTTCAATCAGCACCAGCTTTGGCTTCTCATCCAGTGCCGCCTGCAGCGCCGCTTCGTCCCCCTGGTCGACAAACTTCACCCGGTACGCGCCGCGCTTGCTCAGGCTGTCGAACAGGCGATAGCTGCCGCCGTAGCAGTCGTGCGGAGCCACCAGCAGGTCACCCGGCTTCAGGAACACGGTACACACCAGGTGGATCGCCGACATCCCGGTATTGGTCATCACCGCCCCGGCACCGCCTTCCAGCTCCGCCAGCGCACGCTGCACCACATCGCGGGTCGGATTGCCGCGCCGCGAGTAGTCATGCGCACGCGGCTCGTTGAAATCGGTAAAGTTATAGGTGCTGGAAAGGTGGATTGGGGGGACAACGCAGCCATATTGCTCGTCATCATTCAAACCGCTGCGTACTGCGATGGTTGCCTGTTTACGCGTCATGGTGCACAAGTTCCTGCTGGATAATAAGAGAAGTGCTATAGAGTAAAGCGGGTGGATATAGACGTCAATACATCTGGACATCTAAATGTCTTTGCGTATAGATTGAGCAATGCGGCAATAACCGTTAGAATTATGTCGATATCCCCCAGAGAAAGTTGTGCCATCTCTATGTGATGGCGACAAACTTCGGGCATAATTAGCCGAATTTCGGCATTTCCAATTTAATTGATTAAGGTAGCCCATGGCTGAGTGGAACGGCGAATATATCAGCCCTTACGCTGAACACGGTAAGAAGAGCGAGCAGGTCAAAAAAATTACGGTATCCATCCCGCTGAAGGTTCTGAAGATTTTGACCGATGAGCGCACGCGCCGTCAGGTTAATAACTTGCGTCACGCCACCAACAGCGAACTGCTGTGCGAGGCGTTTCTGCATGCGTTTACCGGACAGCCACTGCCGGATGATGTCGACCTGCGCAAAGAGCGCAGCGACGAAATTCCCGAAGAAGCGAAAGCCATCATGCGGGAAATGGGCGTCGATCCCGATACCTGGGAATACTAAGCGCCTGCAAGTTAATTAAAAAGCGGGCTGCCTTGAGTTGAAACACGTCAGCGCGGCCCGATCGTCAGGCACAAAAAAACCCAGCCGAAGCTGGGTTTTTTCTTACATCTTACCGGGTGCTTATTTAGCGCCTGGGATGCTGAAACGCTTGTTGAAGCGGTCAACACGACCACCGGTAGCAACATCACGCTGCTTGCCAGTGTAGAACGGGTGGCAGTTACCACACACGTCCAGGTTCAGGTCGTGACCCACGGTAGAGCGGGTTTTGATTTCGTTACCGCAAGAACATTTAGCAGTAACTTCAGCGTAATTAGGGTGAATACCTTTTTTCATGGGAAAACCTCAGTTAAGGCCGTGTCGCTCTCCCGCGCCAGGATAACTCCTGCACCGGCACCACACGAAGATTAATGTTTCAAGTGAAGTTGATACCAAAATGCCGTACCAACGGCGGCGAACTATACAGAAATTAACCACACACCGCAATCGGATCCGCACATTGAGGAAGACTCAGTGTACACTAACTGGCTTAATTTTTCACCCGGATGAATTCATGCCCGTTGTTCAGGTCGCGCTACCCGTTCCGCTTGCCCGCAACTTTGACTATCTGTTGCCACCTCACCTTATCAGCCACGCCGTGGTGGGTGGGCGAGTGACTGTGCCGTTCGGCAAGCGCAAAGCAACCGGCGTGGTGGTGGCGATTGTCGAACAGAGCGACTTCCCGCTCGACCAGATGAAGAACGTCATAGAGGTGCTGGACAGCGAATCGCTCTACCCGGCTTCGCTGTGGCGCATCCTACTGTGGGCGGCCGACTACTATCACTTTCCGCTGGGAGAGGTGCTGTTCCACGCCATGCCGGTGCTGCTGCGCCAGGGTAAAGCGGCGGAAGAAGCGCCGCTGTGGCAGTGGGTGATGACCGAAGAAGGCAAGGCCACCGCGCCGGAAAGCCTGAAGCGCGCGCCAAAGCAGCAGCAGGCACTGGCCGCCCTGCGCAACCGCCCGCTGTATCGTCACGAAGTCAGCCAGCACGACATCACCGAAGCGACGCTACAGGCGCTGCGTGCCAAAGGGCTGTGTGAACTGCGTCCGCAGCAGCGTGCCCGCGAGGACTGGCGCACCGGCTATGCCGTCAATGGCGAGCGCCTGCGCCTGAATACCGAGCAGGCCACGGCGGTCGGGGCGATTCGCAGCGCCGACGACTGCTTCTCCGCGTGGCTGCTGGCAGGCATCACCGGCTCCGGCAAAACCGAAGTCTACCTCAGCATGCTGGAAAATATTCTGGCCAGCGGCCGCCAGGCGCTGGTGATGGTGCCGGAAATCGGCCTGACGCCCCAGACTATTGCCCGCTTTCGTGAGCGCTTTAATGCCCCGGTCGACGTGCTGCACTCCGGCTTAAATGACAGCGAGCGCCTGGCCGTCTGGCTGCGCGCGCGCAGCGGCGAGACGGCGATCGTCATCGGCACCCGCTCATCGCTGTTCACGCCGTTTGCCCGCCTCGGCGCAATCATTATTGATGAGGAGCACGACAGCTCCTATAAGCAGCAGGAGGGCTGGCGCTACCATGCCCGTGACCTGGCGGTATTTCGCGCGCGTCAGGAAAATATTCCGATTGTGATGGGTTCCGCCACCCCGGCACTGGAAACCCTGCATAACGTTCAGCTGGGGAAATATCGCCAGCTTAGCCTCAGCAAGCGCGCCGGGAACGCCACCAAAGCCACTCAGCTTCTGGTCGACCTGAAGGGCGTGAAGCTGCAGGGTGGGCTGTCACCGATGCTGATCAAAAAAATCGGCCAGCATCTGAAAGCGGATAATCAGGTGCTGCTGTTCCTCAACCGGCGCGGCTTTTCCCCCACCCTGCTGTGCCACGAGTGCGGCTGGATAGCCGAATGCCAGCGCTGCGATCGCTATTACACTCTTCACCAGCATCAGCGCCAGCTGCGCTGCCACCACTGCGACAGCCAGCGCCCGGTGCCGCATCAGTGCCCACAGTGCGGCTCCACCCATCTGGTGCCGGTCGGATTAGGCACGGAACAGCTGGAGCATAATATCGGGGCGCTGTTCCCCGACGTGCCGCTGACGCGTATCGACCGCGACACCACCAGTCGTAAAGGTGCGCTGGAGCAGCAGCTGGCGGAGGTGCACCGCGGCGGTGCGCGTATTCTGGTCGGCACCCAGATGCTGGCGAAAGGCCACCACTTCCCGGACGTCACGCTGGTGTCGCTGCTCGACGTCGACGGCGCGCTGTTTTCCGCCGATTTCCGCTCGGCGGAGCGCTTCGCCCAGCTTTACGTGCAGGTCGCTGGCCGTGCCGGGCGCGCAGGCAAGCAGGGGGAGGTGCTGTTGCAGACCCACCACCCTGAGCACCCGCTGCTGCAAACCCTGCTGCATCAGGGCTACGATGCCTTTGCCCATCAGGCGCTGAGCGAGCGCAGCAGCGTGTTCCTGCCACCCTTTACCAGCCATGCGCTGTTCCGTGCTGAAGACCACGATAATCAGCAGGCCAGCCTGTTCCTCCAGCAGCTGCGTAACCTGCTGGAAGCCAGCCCGCTGAATGATGAATCGTTCTGGGTCATGGGCCCGGTGCCGGCACTGCAGGCAAAACGCAGCGGTCGCTACCGCTGGCAGCTGCTGTTACAACACCCTTCCCGCGCCGTATTGCAGCGGCTAATCAAATCCAGCCTGCCGCTGATTAACACCCTGCCGCAAGCGCGCAAAGTCAAATGGACGCTGGATATCGACCCGAGCGAAAGCTGAGAACGTAACCGGTTGCGTGGCAAAGTTATGCGGCAGATCGAAAAAAGTCGCACAAGTCACAATTTTTATGCAAATTAAGTAACAGCACGTCGTTAGATCTGTTAAGAATGCGGAGTTATCCGCTCGGCTCGCGGTAAACGTCATTATTGCCATAAAAAATCGTCATCAGTTGGTCAGGTCAGCTCAGGCTGGCGTGAGGAGAAAAGCGTTGGGGCACAATCAAGAGACAACAGCGGCGACCATGAAGGACGTGGCTGAACACGCAGGCGTATCGACGGCAACCGTCTCCCGCGCGCTGATGAATCCGGAAAAGGTCTCTGCGGCGACGCGTTATAAAGTAGAACAGGCAGTGATCGCCGTGGGTTACTCCCCCCACTCAATGACGCGCAGTTCGCGACGTAGCGAGTCACGTACCGTACTGGTGATCGTACCGGACATCTGCGACCCGTTCTTTAGTGAAATCATTCGCGGCATCGAAGTCGTGGCGGCTTCCGAAGGCTATCTGGTGCTGATTGGCGACTGCGCACACCAGAATCAGCAGGAAAAATCCTTCCTTAACCTGATGCTGACCCGGCAGATTGACGGCATGGTGCTGCTCGGTTCCAACGTGCCGTTTGAAACGGGCGTCGAGGAGCAGCGCAACCTGCCGCCGATGGTGATGGCCAACGAGTTCGCCCCGGAGCTGGAGCTGCCAACGGTACATATCGACAACCTTACCGCCGCCTTTGAAGCCGTCAACCATCTGCAAAAACTTGGCCATCGCCGTATCGCCTGCATTGCCGGGCCGGATGATATGCCGCTCTGCCAGTATCGCCTGCAGGGCTACATCCAGGCGCTGCGCCGTCACGGCATCCCGGTCGATCCGCAATATATCGTGCGCGGTGAATTCAGTTTCGACGCGGGTTCACAGGCGATGAAACATCTGATGAGCCTGCCGAAACCGCCCGACGCGCTGTTCTGCCACAGCGATATTATTGCGCTTGGCGCCATGGCGCAGGCGAAAACGATGGGCCTGCGCGTGCCGCAGGATATTTCTCTGATTGGCTTTGATGATATCGAACTGTCGCGCTACAGCGACCCGCAGCTCACTACCGTCGCGCAGCCACGCTTCAACATTGGTCGCGAAGCAATGCTACTGTTGCTGGAACAGTTACAGGGCAGAATGGTGAGCAATGGCTCGCGCCTGCTGGATTTTGAGCTGAAAATTCGCGGCAGCACCGCACCCTCACTGCGCGATGAGGAGTAACCCTGGTGCGGCGGGAGTAGAATCAGCATATTCTTAGACATATCGCTGCTGGTCAAACTTCCGACCCTTGAGTAACATGGCGGGCTATAACCGGGCGCCCGACCCCCCTGCTTTCTGCCCGGCCTTACCTTCATTGATTATTAGCGGAACGATAGTGGCACAAAAAGATTATGTAGGCCGCGGGCGTTCGACAGGGACGCGTCGCAAAAAGACCAACAGTCGCAGCAAGAAGCGCAGCAGTGGATCCGGTGTATCAAAAATCATGGTAGTGCTGGCAGTTGCCGTTCTGGTCACCTTTATTGGTGGGCTGTGGTTTATTGCACATCATAAAAAAGAAGATGTGCCGGTGATCCCCGATCATAAAGCCACCGGCAACGGCCTGCCGCCGAAGCCGGAAGAGCGCTGGCGCTATATCAAAGAGCTGGAAAATCGTCAGCTCGGTGTCCCGACGCCGACCGAGCCAACCTCCGGCGGCGAAGCGCACTCGCAAACGCAGTTAACCGACGAACAGCGCCAGCTGCTGGACCAGATGCAGGCCGATATGCGCCAGCAGCCGACCCAGCTCAACGAAGTGCCGTGGAATGAGCAAACCCCGGCGCAGCGCCAGCAGACGCTACAGCGCCAGCAGCAGCAAACCCAGCTGCAGCAGCAGTCGCGCATGCCACAGCAGCAAACTCAGCAGCCGGTTCGCACTCAGCCGCAGCAGGCACAGCAGCCCGCCACGCCGCGCCCGGCACCCATCACGCCGGTCACGCGTGAGCCGGTGCGCCAGCAGCCGAAGCAGGAAACTGCCGCCGCCGCGCCGAAAGTGGAAACTAAGCCGAAAGAGGCCGAAAAAACCAACGGTCAGCGCTGGATGGTGCAGTGTGGATCGTTCAAAGGGACCGACCAGGCGGAATCCATCCGCGCCCAGCTGGCCTTCGAAGGTTTTGAAAGCCGCATCACTACCGGCGGCGGCTGGAATCGCGTGGTGATTGGTCCGTATAACAACCGCAGCGGAGCCGACAGTACCCTGAAACGCCTGCGCGGTTCCGGCCACTCAAATTGTATTCCTCTCTCTGTGGGGGGTTGAAACCCTCTAATCTCGCCCCATATCTGATTGCATCAGTGCCCCGCACAAAGCGTGCGGGGTCATCTTCCGACTGCAACAAGGGGTCTGCCCGTGACAACAATAGTAAGTGTACGACGCAACGGCCAGGTAGTAATTGGCGGTGATGGCCAGGCTACCCTCGGCAATACCGTAATGAAAGGCAACGTCAAAAAAGTGCGTCGTCTCTACAATGACAAAGTCATTGCCGGTTTTGCTGGCGGTACCGCAGATGCCTTCACCCTGTTTGAACTTTTTGAACGCAAACTGGAAATGCACCAGGGCCACCTGGTGAAAGCAGCCGTTGAGCTGGCAAAAGACTGGCGCACCGACCGTATGCTGCGCAAGCTCGAAGCGCTGCTGGCCGTAGCCGACGAAAACGCCTCGCTGATCATTACCGGCAACGGTGACGTTATCCAGCCAGAAAATGACCTCATTGCCATCGGTTCGGGCGGTCCTTACGCTCAGGCAGCAGCCCGTGCGCTGCTGGAAAACACCGACATCGGCGCGCAGGATATTGTGGAAAAAGCGCTCGGTATTGCAGGTGATATCTGCATCTATACCAACCACAATCTCACCATCGAATCACTACCGTCTAAAGCGTAAGGATCCTAATTTATGTCTGCTATGACTCCGCGCGAGATTGTCAGCGAACTCAACAGATTTATCATCGGCCAGGATGGCGCAAAGCGTGCCGTGGCTATCGCCCTGCGTAACCGCTGGCGCCGCATGCAGCTTGATGAAGAGCTGCGTCATGAAGTGACCCCAAAAAACATTCTGATGATCGGCCCGACCGGCGTCGGTAAAACCGAAATTGCCCGCCGCCTGGCGAAGCTGGCTAACGCGCCGTTCATCAAGGTTGAAGCCACCAAGTTCACTGAAGTGGGCTATGTCGGTAAAGAAGTGGATTCGATTATCCGCGATTTGACTGACTCTGCGCTGAAAATGGTGCGTTCTCAGGCTATTGAGAAAAACCGCTACCGCGCCGAAGAGATGGCGGAAGAGCGTATTCTTGACGTGCTGATCCCACCGGCTAAAAACAACTGGGGCCAGAACGAAACGTCGGCGGAACCGTCTGCTGCTCGCCAGTCATTCCGCAAAAAGCTGCGCGAAGGCCAGCTGGATGACAAAGAGATTGAAATCGACCTGGCCGCCGTCTCCGCCAATGGCGTGGAGATCATGGCGCCTCCCGGTATGGAGGAGATGACCAGCCAGCTGCAGTCGATGTTCCAGAACCTCGGCGGCCAGAAGCAGAAACCGCGCAAGCTGAAAATCAAAGAGGCGATGAAGCTGCTGATTGAAGAAGAAGCGGCGAAGCTGGTCAACCCGGAAGAGCTGAAGCAGGAAGCCATCGATGCGGTCGAGCAGCACGGTATCGTGTTTATTGATGAGATCGATAAAGTCTGTAAGCGCGGCGAATCCTCCGGCCCGGACGTCTCTCGCGAAGGCGTACAGCGCGACCTGCTGCCGCTGGTAGAAGGCTGTACCGTATCGACCAAGCACGGCATGGTGAAAACTGACCATATTCTGTTTATCGCCTCCGGCGCATTCCAGGTAGCCAGCCCGTCTGACCTGATCCCTGAGCTGCAGGGCCGTCTGCCAATCCGCGTTGAGCTGCAGGCGCTGACCACGCACGATTTCGAGCGTATCCTCACCGAGCCAAGCGCCTCAATCACCGTGCAGTACAAAGCGCTGATGAATACCGAAGGCGTAGAGATTAACTTCACCGAAGACGGCATCAGCAAAATCGCCGCCGCCGCGTGGCAGGTTAATGAAACCGCTGAGAACATCGGTGCGCGCCGCCTGCACACCGTGCTGGAGCGTCTGATGGAGGAGATCTCCTATGACGCCAGCGACCTGACCGGGCAGTCGTTCACTATCGATGCCGAGTACGTCAGCAAGCACCTGGATGAACTGGTGGCCGACGAAGACCTCAGCCGCTTTATCCTGTAATCCCTGCTCCCCTCATCCCGGCACCTGCCGGGATTTTTTTATCCTGCCTGCACCTTGACCTGGATTAACACTTCCCGGCGCCGTCGCGCGTAAACTGCCCGCTGAACCCGCTCTGGCATTCGCCGGACTCGACCTGTCGCGGATCGGAGGCGCAACCCCCTATGGAAAACAGCCAACTGGCCCCCTTAATCAGTCAGCCACAGGCCTGGCTGGAGAGTTTGCGCCTGCGCACGCTGCCGCTGGCCTGCGCCTCCATTATTACTGGCAGTGCGCTGGCGTGGTGGCAGGGGCACTTCGACCTCACCACCGCGCTGCTGGCGCTGCTGACCACCGTACTGCTGCAGATCCTCTCTAATCTCGCCAATGATTATGGGGATACCGGGAAAGGCAGTGACAGTGCCGATCGCATCGGGCCGCTGCGCGGGATGCAGAAAGGGGCCATCAGCCGCTATCAGATGCGTATTGCGCTGGTCTTCACCGTGCTGCTGACGATGGCGAGCGGCATCGTACTGCTGTCACGCGCCTGCCGCTCGCTCAGCGATATGCTGGGCTTCCTTGCCCTGGGCGCGCTGGCGATCGTCGCGGCGATCGCCTATACCGTCGGGCGCAAGCCTTATGGATACCTGGGCCTTGGCGATCTCTCCGTGATGATATTTTTTGGCTGGCTGGGGGTGATTGGTAGCTGGTATCTGCAAACCCAGCAGCTCAGCACGCTGCCGCTGCTGCCTGCCAGCGCCTGCGGGCTGCTGGCGACCGCAGTGCTGAATATCAACAACCTGCGCGATATTGACAGCGACCGGCTGAACGGTAAATTCACCCTGGCCGTGCGCCTGGGCCCGCTGCGGGCGCGGCACTACCACCGGCTACTGCTCGCCGCAGCCTCACTCTGCCTGGCATGCTTCACGCTGCGGTATAACCCCCATCCCGCCGGCTGGCTGTTCCTGCTGAGCGTCCCGCTGTTGTGGCAGCAGGGCAGCAGGGTGCTGCGCGAAACCAGCCCCGCAGCGATGCGCCCGATGCTGGAAAAAACGGTGAAAATGGCCCTGCTGGTGAACGTGCTGTTTGCCGTTGGATTGCTGCTCAGCTAATTGCGATGTGCTTGACCCATCGCAATTTTTAACAATTGATGATTTTGCCAACAGCCGGGTTTAAGCGATATACTTACCCCCCCTGTAGCAAACAGACGAAAACCCTATGAAATACGATACTTCAGAACTGTGCGACATCTATCACGAGGACGTGAATGTCGTTGAACCGCTCTTCTCAAACTTTGGTGGGCGCACCTCGTTTGGCGGGCAAATCATCACGGTAAAATGTTTCGAGGACAACGGTCTGCTCTATGATTTGCTGGAGGAAAACGGTCGTGGCCGCATTCTGCTGGTTGATGGCGGCGGCTCGGTACGCCGGGCGCTGGTTGATGCTGCTCTTGCAAGGCTGGCAGTGGAAAACGAGTGGGAAGGCATCGTGGTGTACGGCTCGGTGCGCCAGGTCGACGACCTGGAAGAGCTGGATATCGGCATTCAGGCGATTGCGGCGATCCCGGCGGGTGCCGCGGGTGAAGGCATTGGTGAAAGCGACGTGCGGGTTAACTTCGGCGGCGTCACCTTCTTCTCCGGTGACCATCTGTACGCTGATAATACCGGTATGATCCTCTCGGAAGACCCGCTCGATATCGAATAAGCGAAAACGGGTGCCTGCGGCACCCGTTTCTCTCTACAGCTCTCTGTTTTAACGAGGGAGCAGCATTACACCTCTTCCATTTTTCCCAGCAGTGCACGCAGACGTTCCTGCCACACATGCTGCTCTTCCTTCAGGTGCTGGTTTTCGCACACCAGCGCATCAGTATTACCCGACGCCTGCTGAACCTGCTGGTTCAGATTACCGTTCTGCTCTTTCAGCTCTTCGATTTCCATCTGCAACAGCGTGATGGTATCAATCGCCTGCTGCACTTTCGCTTCCAGTTTCTCAAACACTTCAAATGACATTTCTTAACCTCTCCTATTCGCAGGGCGTTGATGATGCTAGCCGCAGGGGTGAGGAATGAACCGGCATTCCGCGGATAACAACGATGCCCCGATTGTAAGTAGAGCGGCACCCCAAGTCCAGCAGCGAACCCGCACGGGGCGCAGTCTGTAACAATTTTCGGTCTAGACCTGGTTTGTGCAACAACTCCCCAAGGGAAATGTAAGGTCAGGGTTAATTATTTGCGCATTTCACGCGCGATCAAACGCGCATCCAGGCGTTTCTGGAAAGGAAAAAGACGCGAAAACGCTCATTTTTATGACGCGCTACACAATTTTTGATTTCGCTATTTCTCGTTTATGCTCGTTAACGATAAATTCACAACAGCCCTACATAAGATTTGGGTGGTTCACGGATGAAGCAAAACTAAGATGGTAAACATTTAACCTCGCCTTCAGGAATTTCATCATGAGTCATACAAGCACACTTAAAGGGCAGTGCATCGCCGAGTTCCTTGGTACTGCTACGATCATCTTCTTTGGTGCTGGCTGTGTCGCAGCTATGAAACTCGCAGGTGCCAGTTTTGGCCAGTGGGAAATCAGCATCATCTGGGGTATTGCCGTTTCAATGGCGGTCTACCTTAGCGCCGGTATCTCCGGGGCGCACCTCAACCCTGCCGTCACCGTCGCACTGTGGTTATTCGCCAATTTCGAAGGCCGTAAAGTCATTCCCTACACCCTTGCGCAGGTCGCCGGAGCGTTTTGCTCTGCTGCACTGGTTTACGGTCTTTACTACAATTTATTCCTCGACTACGAACAGACGCATCAGATGGTACGCGGCAGCGTTGAAAGCCTCGACCTCGCGGGCATCTTCTCCACCTATCCCAACCCGCATATTGGCGTCGGCCAGGCCTTCCTGGTTGAGATGGTGATCACCGCGGTGATGATGGGGCTGATTATGGCGCTGACCGATGATGGCAACGGCCTGCCGCGTGGCCCAATGGCGCCGCTACTGATTGGCCTGCTGATCGCCGTTATCGGTGGTGCGATGGGTCCACTGACCGGATTTGCACTGAACCCGGCACGTGATTTCGGACCAAAACTGTTCGCCTGGGTTGCTGGCTGGGGTAATGTTGCCTTCACCGGCGCCCGTGATATCCCTTATTTCCTTGTTCCGATCTTTGGCCCACTGGTCGGCGCAAGTCTCGGTGCCTTTGGTTACCGCGCCCTGATTGCCAACAACCTGCCAGGCAAGGTTGCTGAAAAACAGGAAAAACCGGTGCCACGCGCTGCACAGCGTAAAGCATAATCCTGCTAACTGCCTACACCATCAGGAAATTATTATGACCGTAGAAAAAAAATACATTGTCGCGCTCGATCAGGGAACCACCAGTTCCCGTGCCGTGATTCTGGACCACGATTCCAACATCGTCGCCGTGTCGCAGCGTGAATTCCAGCAAATTTACCCGAAAGCGGGCTGGGTTGAGCATGACCCAATGGATATCTGGGCATCGCAGAGCTCTACGCTGGTTGAAGTGCTGGCACACGCAGACATTAACTCCGATGAGATTGCCGCCATTGGTATCACCAACCAGCGCGAAACCACCATCGTCTGGGAAAAAGAGACCGGCAAGCCGATCTACAACGCTATCGTCTGGCAGGACCCGCGTACCGCCGACTACTGCGCCAAACTGAAACGCGAAGGTCTGGAAGAGTACATCCGTCATACCACGGGCCTGGTGATTAACCCGTACTTCTCCGGGACCAAAGTGAAATGGATCCTCGACCACGTAGAGGGCTCACGCGAGCGCGCGCGCCGTGGCGAACTGCTGTTCGGTACCGTCGACTCCTGGCTGGTATGGAAAATGACGCAGGGACGGGTTCACATTACCGACTACACCAACGCCTCACGCACCATGATGTTCAACATTCACAAGCTGGAGTGGGATCAGCGCATGCTGGAGATCCTCGATATCCCGCGTGAGATGCTGCCGGAAGTGAAGTCCTCCTCCGAAGTTTACGGCCAGACCAACATTGGTGGTAAAGGCGGTACGCGTATTCCTATCGCCGGTATCGCCGGTGACCAGCAGGCAGCACTGTACGGCCAGCTGTGCGTACAGCCGGGCATGGCGAAAAATACCTACGGCACCGGCTGCTTTATGCTGATGAACACCGGTACCGAAGCGGTGACCTCTACCCACGGCCTGCTGACCACCATCGCCTGCGGCCCGCGCGGCGAGGTTAACTACGCGCTGGAAGGCGCCGTGTTTATCGGTGGCGCATCCATTCAGTGGCTGCGCGATGAGATGAAGCTGATTAACGACTCCACCGACTCCGAATACTTCGCCACCAAGGTAAACGACACCAACGGCGTGTATATGGTGCCTGCATTTACCGGTCTGGGCGCGCCCTACTGGGACCCGTATGCCCGTGGCGCGATCTTCGGCCTGACGCGCGGTGCCAACGCTAACCACATTATCCGCGCGACCCTGGAGTCGATTGCCTATCAGACCCGTGATGTACTGGAAGCGATGCAGAACGACGCCAACACCCGCCTGCAGTCGCTGCGCGTGGATGGGGGTGCCGTAGCCAACAACTTCCTGATGCAGTTCCAGTCCGATATTCTCGGCGCGCGCGTTGAGCGCCCGGAAGTGCGCGAAGTCACCGCGCTCGGCTCGGCTTACCTGGCCGGACTGGCGGTCGGGTTCTGGAAGGATCTGGACGAAGTGCGCGCCAAGTCAGTGATTGAACGTGAGTTCCGCCCAAGTATCGAAACCACCCAGCGTAACGTGCTGTACGCAGGCTGGAAGAAAGCGGTCGCCCGTGCGCAGGCATGGGAAGAGGCTGACGATAAGTAACTCCCCCTGCCCGCGGTCGCCAGATCGCGGGCATCCTCCTTCCCCTCCCTCTTCCCTGTGATAAACTTCCCGCCTCATTTGTTTCCTTAAGGCATGTCATGAAACGAGAACTGGCGATTGAATTTTCCCGCGTCACCGAAGCGGCAGCACTGGCTGGCTATAAGTGGCTGGGGCGCGGCGACAAGAACGCAGCCGATGGCGCTGCGGTACACGCGATGCGCATTATGCTCAATAAAGTCGATATCGATGGTCAGATCGTGATTGGCGAAGGGGAAATAGATGAAGCGCCGATGCTCTACATCGGTGAGAAAGTCGGTACTGGCCATGGCGATGCGGTGGATATCGCCGTCGATCCCATTGAAGGTACCCGCATGACCGCGCTTGGCCAGGCCAATGCGCTGGCGGTGATGGCGGTGGGTGACAAAGGCACCTTCCTGCACGCCCCGGATATGTACATGGAGAAACTGGTGGTCGGTCCCGGCGCCAAAGGTGCTATCAACCTCGATCTGCCGCTGGAAGAGAACCTGCGGCGCATTGCGCAGGCTCTGAAGAAACCGCTGGCAGAGCTGACCGTTACGCTGCTGGCGAAGCCGCGCCACGATGCGGTGATTGCCCGTCTGCAGCAGCTTGGCGTGCGCGTGTTTACCTTCCCGGATGGCGATGTCGCCGCGTCGATTCTGACCTGTATGCCGGACAGCGAAGTGGATGTGATGTACGGCATCGGCGGCGCGCCGGAGGGTGTGGTCTCAGCCGCGGTGATCCGCGCACTGGACGGCGATATGCAGGGCCGCCTGCTGGCACGTCACGACGTTAAGGGTGACACGCCAGAGAACCGCCGCCTGGGTGAAGAGGAGCTGGAGCGCTGCCGTGCGATGGGGATTGAAGCAGGCCAGGTGCTGGCGCTGGACCAAATGGCGCGCAACGATAACGTGGTGTTTTCCGCCACCGGCATCACCAGCGGCGATCTGCTAAAAGGCATCACGCGCAACGGCAATATGGCGACCACTGAAACCCTGCTGATCCGCGGTAAATCACGCACCATTCGCCGCATCCAGTCGATTCATTACCTCGACCTGAAAGACGAAAGTTTGCATCAGTATATTTTGTAAAACCCGGGGCGGGCATGCCCGCCCCCTACACGATCCTGCAGGGGCGACGGCATGCCTCGCCCTGCATTTACGCCGCATGCGGCTGCGGATGCTTCGACAGCGGCAGCCAGCACAGCAGGATCAGCAGCGCGGTGCCAAACATCAGCATCCCCAGGCTAAACTGACCGTTCTGCGGCAGCAGCGCCGACAGCCAGGCGGTGATGCCGGACCCCAGATTCTGTAACCCCCCCACCAGCGCCCCGGCGGTACCTGCCATATAGGGCCACGGCTCCATCGCACCGGTGGTCGCCAGCGGAAACAGCATCCCGGCACCAAAGAAGAACAGCGATGCCGGCACGATCAGCGTCCACAGATTCATCACCCCGAGCCAGCCCGGGATCCACATCATCACCCCCGCCAGCAGGCAGCTATTCACCGCGTACCACATCACGGTGGTAAACGAACGCTCGCTGCGCCCGGCAAACCACGCGCCGAAAAAGGCAGCGGGCAGCGGCAGAATAAACAGAACGCTCACCGCCAGGCTGCTGTAACCCAGTACGCCGCCCATCAGCACGCCGCAGCTGGCCTCAAATACCGCAATCCCAGACAGAGCACCGATCAGGATCAGCAGATAGCGCACAAAGCTGCTGTCACCGAGCAAGGGCCGGTAGCGCGAGAAGAACGGGCGAGGCGGTAGGCCACTCGGGCGGGTTTCCGGCAGCCAGCGCAGCATGACGGCAGCGACCATCAGGCACAGCAGCAGCAGGAAAGCAAAGCAGGCCTGCCAGCCAAACAGGTGCGTCAGCCCGGCCCCGATTACCGGCGCAATGAGCGGGCTGACCAGAATGCCCATGTTGAGCAGGCTGTTGGCATGGCGCAGCGCGCTGCCCGAATAGAGGTCGCGCGGCATAGTACGCGCCATCACGCCCGCCACGCCGGTGCCCATGCCCTGGATCGCCGCCCCCAGCACCAGTCCGTTCAGGCTGTGCGCCAGCAGCGCGGTCAGCGAACCGGCAATAAATACCGCCATGCCAAACAGGATCACCGGACGGCGGCCGATATTATCCGACAGCGGCCCGTAAAACAGCTGGGACGCGCCGTAGGTCATCAGGTAAGCCGCCATCACTCGCTGCACCGCGCCGTCGCCCACGTGAAACGCCTCGGCAATGGTCGACATCGCCGGAACGTAGATGGTTTGCGCCATCTGTCCCACGGCCAGCAGCGCTATCAGCATCACTAACAGATGCCCGTTTTCTAATTTTTTCATCGCTTAGCGTCATTATAAAGAGGGGAAAAGTTCACTCAGTGAAGAGTGATCTGCCAGATATCCCGGCATAATGGCGCTGAAAATATCAGGATTGCGTGACAAAGCGAGGGGTCAGCAGCAAATAGCGCACGCCGCGCTGTCAGCAAAAGCAGGCGCAGCTGTAAATCATTTTTTACGCTACGTTTATAGAGTGCTCATACTTTGTCGATACGAGCTTTCGCATCGGCCAGCGGCTGGAAAAAGTCGCGACAGCTGGCGAAGATAGCCGCAGAGACGCCAATGATGTCGCAAATGAATTAAGGAGTTTTTTATGGCCGTTTGGGTCAATGCCCGCGTCAGTAAAGTGATCGACTGGACCGACAGTTTATTTAGCCTGATCGTCAACGCCCCCATCGACCCCTTCACCGCCGGTCAGTACGCAAAACTGTCGCTGGAGATTGACGGTGAACGCGTGGTGCGCGCTTACTCCTTCGTCAATGCTCCCAGCAATGAGAACCTGGAGTTCTACCTGGTGACGGTGCCGGAAGGAAAGCTCAGCCCGCGTCTGCACGCGCTGAAACCGGGCGATGAAGTGATGATTACCCAGGACGCACAGGGCTTCTTCGTCATCGACGAAATTCCCGAGTGTAAGAACCTGTGGATGCTGGCAACCGGCACCGCTATCGGCCCGTATCTGTCAATTCTGGAGGAGGGTAAAGGGCTTGAGCGCTTCGAGAATATTGTGCTGCTGCACGCGGCACGCTATGCGCAGGACCTGAGCTATCTGCCGCAGATGCAGGAGCTGCAGCAGCGCTACAACGGCCAGCTGCAGATCCAGACCGTGGTCAGCCGCGAGGAGAGCCCGGGCTCACTGACCGGCCGCGTCCCGGCCCTGATTGAGAGCGGCCAGCTGGAAGCCGCTACCGGGCTGACCATTGATGCCGAAACCTGCCACGTCATGCTGTGCGGCAACCCGCAAATGGTGCGCGACACTCAGCTGGTGCTGAAGGAGACGCGCGGCATGCGTAAACATCTCAAGCGCAAGCCGGGCCATATGACCAGCGAGCACTACTGGTAATCAACCGCCCGCCGGCGCAGAAATGCCACCGACTGCGCCGGTTTGCCAAAGCGGTTATCGCCGGGCGTGCCGGCAAGGGCTCCCAGCTCCACCAGCATACTGACGAGGATCAGCGTCGGGATAAAGCGCCCCACCAGCCACTGCGCCTCACCGGGCAGCATGGCCCAGTGCCCGGCCATCAGCATCCAGCCCAGCACCAGCAGCAGCGCCCACTGCCCGCCTTTATTGCGGTCATGCAGCCGCTTGACCAGCACCGCACTGCTCGGCCACAGCAGCGCCACCACGCAGAACGCGGCGGTCTGCGTGTCGACCAGGCCTTGACCGGCAATCGTAAACAGCAATACCAGAAGCAGCAGCCAGGTGGCCTGCCATATCCAGAAGTCGCGCCGCCCCAGCCGGCCACGAAAAGAGAAACACCACTGTTGTAAGGTCATTATTTTTATCTCTGAGTTCCAGGTGCCTTTGACTTTACCGGTCATTGTCCGTTTTAATCTTGAGCTGAGTTTACTGGTTAGGGCCGATGAAATGAAGAATGCACGATGGGCAGGGATTGCACTGCTAACCACCATGACCTTCGCGGTGGCTCACGCAGCGCCTGAGCCCCAGGCGCGAACCGAACATCTGCCGGCAGCCCCGTATTTGCAGGCGGGTTCTCCCACCTTTGATATGACTATCGGCCAGTTTCGCGAAAAGTATAATGCTGCCAACACAACGTTACCGTTAAGTGAATATCGCGCCATTGACAGTAGCGGCGACAAAAGCAATTTGACGCGTGCTGCCAGCAAGATCAACGAAAATCTTTACTCCTCAACGGCACTGGAGCACGGCACCGGCAAAGTCAAAACGCTGCAGATCACCTGGCTACCGATCCCCGGGCCGGAGCAAAAAGCCTCGCGCGATAAAGCCCTGGCGTATATGGCCGCGTTTGTGCGCTATTTTGAACCGATGTTGAGCAATGAACAGTCCCTGAAGCGCGTCAATGACCTGCTGGCAAAGGGTAAAGGCTCCCGATATTTCCAGCAAACCGAAGGCGCACTGCGCTATATCGTTGCTGATAATGGCGAAAAAGGGCTGACGTTTGCCGTCGAGCCGCTGAAACTGGCGCTGGCTGCCCCCTGAGAGCGGATGCGCAAAGGATGACGAAAAGCAAAGCCTTTGCGATGTTTGATCTCTATACTGTCTGGCAGACAATGCTGCCCGTTGGCAGCTTTAATACTCTCAAAGCGTGGAGGATAGAATGCGACATCCATTAGTTATGGGTAACTGGAAACTGAACGGTAACAAACAGATGGTCAACGAGCTGATCGCCGGTCTGCGTACCGAGCTGAGCGGCGTTGATGGTTGTGGCGTAGCGATTGCTCCGCCTGTGATGTATCTGGATCAGGCTAAACACGCCATTTCCGGTAGCCACATCACTCTGGGTGCGCAGAACGTCGACGTTAACCTGTCTGGCGCCTTCACCGGTGAAGTTTCTGCTGACATGCTGAAAGATCTTGGCGCAGAGTACATCATCATTGGTCACTCTGAGCGCCGTACCTACCACGCGGAAAGCGACGAGCTGATCGCCAAAAAATTCGCCGTGCTGAAAGCGGCTGGCCTGACCCCGGTGCTGTGCATCGGCGAAACCGAAGCTGAAAACGAAGCGGGCAAAACCGAAGAAGTTTGCGCACGTCAGATCGACGCCGTGCTGAACAGCCAGGGCGCTGAGGCGTTCAACGGCGTGGTTGTGGCTTACGAGCCAGTCTGGGCCATCGGAACCGGTAAATCAGCGACTCCAGCGCAGGCTCAGGCCGTGCACAAGTTTATCCGCGACCATATCGCGAAGAAAGATGCTGCTGTGGCCGCTCAGGTCATCATCCAGTACGGCGGTTCCGTCAACGACAAAAACGCGGCAGAGCTGTTTGCTCAGCCAGATATCGACGGTGCCCTGGTGGGCGGCGCATCGCTGAAAGCTGACGCTTTCGCGGTGATCGTTAAAGCAGCTGCCGCTGCGAAAAAAGCCTGATGATCTCCCCCTGCCCCTCCCGGGGCAGGGTTTAAGCAAACGCGTCAACCAGCGCTTTCAGCCGCTCTGCACTCTGTACAAACCCCTCTCGTGGCATATTGGTCACGCTCAGCACCAGTCCGTTTTGACAGCGCGAACCTGCCTGATACCACACCGACAGCGGTGAGGGAGCCATACCGTATGCCAGCGCCTCGCGCGCGATGCGCGTATCCCGGCTGCCCGGCGGCAGTACAATCACCACGGCCAGCCCCGCTCGCTGCACCTGCGGGAACAGCGGCAGCAGTGCCGCCAGCATCAGCGCCAGCCGCTCGCTGTAGAGCCGCTTCATGCGGCGCAGATGGCGCATAAAGTGACCTTCGTGCATAAACTCCGCGACGGCATTGTGCAGCACGAACGAGGATGCCGGCGCCATCAGCGCCGCCGCCTCAGAGAAATGCGCCGCCTGCGCTGCCGGCACCACCAGATAGCCCAGCCGCAGCGCCGGGCTAAGGTTTTTACTAAAGGTGCCAATATGCAGCACCCGGCCGCCGTCCAGCGCAGCCAGCGCGGGGGCAGCACGCCCCTGCAGCTGTAACTCACCAAGGTAGTCATCCTCGATAATCCAGCTGTTATACTGCTGCGCCCAGCTCAGCAGCGCGCTGCGGCGCGCCAGCGACAGCGTCATTCCCAGCGGCGCCTGCTGTCCGGCCGTCACCAGCGCCGCCGCGGCATCGGGTGCCAGCCGCAGCCCCTCCGCCACTAAGATCCCCTGTTCATCCACCGGCAGCGGCACGTTCTCGACCCCGGCCAGCGTCAGCGCCTTACGCGCCAGCAGATAGCCCGGATCTTCCGTCCACACGCGCTGCCCGCGCAGCCCGAGGGCGAGAAAAATCAGCCCGAGCGCCCCGGCATAGCCATTGGTGATAATGATTTGCGCCGTATCGCAGCGGATGCCGCGCGCCATCGACAGATAGCTGACCAGCTGCTGGCGCAGCGCCAGGCTACCGCGCGGATCCGCATAGCCTGTCGGCTTACTGGCCATTTCACGCGCGTGGCGCGTCACAATGCGCGACCAGACCTTGGCCGGAAACGCATCATCGGCCGGCACGCCCATCTGAAAGGTCAGCGGCACGCTGTCGAAGGCATGCACGATATCCGCCAGCGGCGGCAGCACCGCCGATTCAGGCTGCGGGCTACGGGTTGCCAGCGGGCGCGTGACCTCCGCCACCCAGGTGCCCGCGGCGCCTTTCGCCACCAGCAGCTGGCTGTCGACCAGCATGTCATACGCCGCACGCACGGTGCCGCGCGCCACGCCAAGCTGCGCCGCCAGGTCACGACAGGAAGGCACCCGTGCGCCGGGCGTCAGCCGCCCCTCTTCCACCGCCTGGCCGATCGCATTGCGGATCTGCTCGCTGAGCGAGTGGGTAGAATCGCGCGTTAACGCAATATCCAGCCCCGATGGACCACTGTTTTTGTCAATTCCTGGCACTTTCGGCTACCCATAAAACCGGTAAAAATAACGCCCTGACCCGCTAAGAGGAAAAGACAATGAGTGAACGTATCGACTTTAATGCCACATCACCTGCAGGAATGAAAGCGCTGGCCGGCGTCTACGGCTACGTCGCACAGAGCGGCCTTTCACAAGAACTGATCGAGCTTATCTTCCTGCGCGTCTCGCAGATTAACGGCTGTGCTTACTGTATCGATATGCACACCAAAGCGTTACATAAAGCGGGCATGCCGTGGGACAAAATTGTGCTCACCCAGGTGTGGGAAGAGGCGGGGAACTGGTTCTCTAAGCGTGAAGGTGCCGCGCTGGCCTGGGCCGAATCTCTGACGCTGATTGCCACCACTCACGCGCCGGATGCGGTTTTTGCCGCAGTGCAAGCGGAATTTAGCGACAAAGAAATTAGCGACATGGTGATCGCCATAGGTTTGATGAATGCTTACAACCGGCTGGCCATCAGCCTGCGCAAATTACCTGACAGCGCCCCACGCGACTAACCCCTTCCTGTTCAGAGAGTTACCCCTCAAATTCCTGTGGAATTTTCAACATTGCAGCGGGCCGTTCAACGGCCCGTATAAATGTTACTTATTTTATTTTCCCTATCATTCTCATTTTTAATCTTTAAACACTTTTTTAATTAGCCCGTAACAATGGTATATTTCTGACGCTTTTGCATCGCGATTAAACCTGCATCAGATCGGTGGTTTTTCGCTATCTGCAATCCTGAAAGGGCGAGGCAGTCCGACTGATTCCAGAAGATTCAGCGCTGTTACTCTACTTAACATGTTGATTTCCTTCAATACACGGAGATGTCGTCTCATGCGCAAACTGGCAGTAGAGAAACACGTCGATGTATTACTAATCGGTGGTGGCGTCATGAGCGCCACGTTAGGTACCTACCTGCAAGAGCTGGAGCCACAGTGGCATATCAGCATGGTAGAGCGTCTGGACAGTGTGGCGGAAGAGAGCTCGAACGGCTGGAACAATGCCGGTACCGGGCACTCCGCGCTGATGGAGCTGAACTACACGCCAGAAAATGCCGACGGTTCGGTCGAGATCAAAAAAGCGGTGGAAATTAACGAAGCCTTCCAGATTTCCCGCCGTTTCTGGGCACACCAGGTGCAGCGTAACGTGCTGCGCAACCCAAAAAGCTTTGTTACCAGCGTCTCGCATATGAGCTTCGTCTGGGGCGAAGAGAACGTGAAGTTCCTGAAAAACCGCTACAGCGCCCTGCAAAACAGCACGCTGTTCCGCGGCATGGAATTTTCTGAGGACCCGGACCTGATCCGCCAGTGGGTGCCGCTGGTGATGGAAGGGCGCGACGTCAGCCAGAAAGTGGCGGCTACGCGCATCCCGACCGGTACCGACGTCAACTTCGGCGAGATTACCCGCCAGCTGATCGCCTCACTGCAAAAAAGCGAGTGCTTCGAGCGCCAGACCAGCCATGAAGTGCGGGCGATCAAACGCGCCGCCGACAATAGCTGGACGGTCAGCGTCTACGACCTGAAAAGCGGTGAGCAGCAGACGATCCATGCAAAATACGTGTTTATCGGTGCCGGCGGCGCAGCCCTGACGCTGCTGCAGGAATCCGGTATTCCGGAAGCGAAAAACTACGCGGGTTTCCCGGTGGGCGGCGAGTTTCTCGTCACCGACAATCCGGAAATTGTCGCCCGTCATCAGGCGAAGGTTTACGGCAAAGCGTCCGTGGGCGCGCCACCGATGTCGGTGCCGCACCTCGACAGCCGCACGCTGGACGGCAAGCAGGTGCTGCTGTTCGGGCCGTTCGCCACCTTCTCCACCAAATTCCTCAAGCAGGGTTCGCTGTGGGATATGTTCGGCTCCATCACCCCGTCGAATCTTTTGCCGATGATGCGCGTGGGGCTGGATAACTTTGACCTGGTGAAATACCTGGTCGGCCAGGTGATGCTGAGCGCGGACGACCGCATCAGCGCGCTGCGCGAATACTTCCCGGAGGCAGAGAAAGCCGACTGGCGCCTGGTGAAAGCCGGGCAGCGCGTGCAGATCATTCAGAAAGATGCCGATAAAGGCGGCGTGCTGAAGCTGGGTACTGAAGTGGTCACCTCCGAGGATGGCACCATCTCTGCCCTGCTGGGCGCATCTCCTGGCGCCTCAACGGCAGCGCCGATCATGCTGGATTTGATGAGCAAAGTGTTTAAGCAGCAGATGGCAACGCCTGAATGGCAGAGCAAGCTGAAGGCGATTATTCCTTTCTACGGACAGCGCCTGAACGGTAACGTCGCGGCGACCGAGAAAGAGCTGGCCGAGACCAGCCGCATTCTGCAGCTGGACTACACGCCAATGGCGCCAGCCGCTAACGACGAACCGGTCACTGCGGTAGATTCGGTAATCGGCAAGTAATCGGTTTACGGGCGCGGTATGCCACGCCCGTACGTAGGGGTCGGGCATGCCCGACCCGCTGCGCATTGATGATTACGCCATCTGAAACGCTTCGACTAACATCCACAGGGTCGTCACCAGCAGCGACAGCGCCATCAGGCTGTTAAACAGCTGCAATTTCCACGCTACCTGCAAATGCTTGCCCAGGCGATCGCCCATCGCTGCCCACAGTAAAATGCACGGCAGGTTCAGCGCCATAAAGCCGAGCATTACCGTCAGGATGGTGCTGTTAACGGTGTACATCAGCGCCACATTTATCGCCATCAGCCACGCTTTCGGGTTCACTGCCTGAAATAACACCCCGCCAATAAACGTCATCGGCCGCGCTTTCTCACGCATCTCCGGCGCGCCGGAGCGGTAGATTTTCCACGACAGCCACAGCAGGTAGACGCAGCCGACCAGCGTCAGCGGCAGGCGAATCGCCGACATCCACTGCAACAGTACCTCCAGTAGCCCTCCGGCCAGCGCCGTTTGCAGCGCACAGCCGACCAGAATGCCGCTGACCATTGGCAGCGTGCGGCGCATGCCGAAGTTAACCCCGGAAGTCGCCAGCAGCATATTGTTCGGGCCTGGCGTAATCGACATCACGGTGACGTAGCTGATAAATGAGGGATCGAGCATGTTAGGTATCCTGCTGTTCAGATGAGGAGACCAGTGTAATCAGCGTCTGGCAATGGTAACAGATGCAGAAACCCGCTATTGTAATGAGTACAAATTACAATATTTGCAACTGTACCCATTCCGCGAGGAGCATACTGTGTCCATTATCGAGCCGCAGGCCACGCTGTACCATCAGCTGGCGGAAACGCTTGCCGAGGCGATTCGTCAGGGCACCTTTATGCCGGGCAGCCGCCTGCCTGCCATTCGCCGCTGCGCCAGCATCCATCAGGTCAGCGTCAATACCGTACTCACCGCTTATGGCATCCTCGAAGATCGCGGTCTGATTGAAGCGCGCCCCCAGTCCGGCTACTACGTGCGCGATGCGCTACCGGCCCTGACGCGGCAATCCTTTCAGCACAGCAGCGTGCGTTCGCCAGGCCGTGAGAAGCTCGATCTGATCGATGCCGTGTTTGCCGCGCAGAATCACAGTGACTACACCAATATTTCGCTGGCCTGCCCGCAGAGCGGCGATTTCTTCCCGACGGCGAAAATCAGCCGCATTATGGCCTCGCTGCTGCGCCGGGAGCCGCAGCTGATTGGCCGCTATGCCCTGCCGCCCGGCAGCGTGCGCCTGCGCCGTGAGATAGCCCGGCGCTCGATGGACCTCGGCATCACCATCAGCGCGGAAGACGTCACGCTGACGCACGGCTGTATGGAGGCGCTGCAGCTCAGCCTGCGTGCCGTGACTCAGCCGGGCGACTGCGTCGGGGTGGAAACACCCACCTATTTTTATCTGTTTCCACTGCTGGCCAGCCTCGGGCTGAAGGTACTGGAGATCCCCACCGACCCGCAGTACGGGCTGTCGCTCGATGCGCTGGAGCTGCTGCTGCAGGAGAAGCGGATAAAGGCGCTGATTGCCATGCCGAATGCGCAGAACCCGCTCGGCAGCAGCATGACGCTGGCCGGGAAAAAACGCCTGGCGCGGCTGGTGAATCAGTATCAGGTGCCGCTGCTGGAAGACGGGCTGTATGCGGAGCTGCAGTTCTGCTGGCCGCTAACCCCGGCGGTAAAAGCCTTCGACGAAGGCGGCTGGGTGATGTACTGCACCAGCTTTACTAAAACCGTCGCGCCGGACTTCCACCTCGGCTGGATTGCCGCCGGGCGCTTTGCTCAGCAGCTGGCGCGCCTGAAGGCGGTCTCGTCGCTGGCCGAATCGCGCCTGCTGTCGGAAACGCTGGGGCACTTTCTGGAATCGGGTGGCTACGACCATCATCTGCGCTCGCTGCGCCGCCGCTATGCTGCGCAGCTGGAAGAGGCGCGTGGCATTATCGCCCGCCATTTCCCCCAGGGCACCCGCGCCACGCGGCCCAGCGGCGGGTTTGTTTTCTGGGTAGAGTTACCGGGCAATGTCGACAGCGTGGAGCTGTTCCACCGCCTGCTGCAGGAGAAGATCTGCCTGACGCCAGGCGCGCTCTACACGCTGTCCGAGCGCTGTAACCACGCGCTGCGCCTCTCCTGCTGCTATCCGTTTGACGAGCGTTATACCTGGGCTCTGAAACGTACCGGTGCGCTGGCCTGTGAGATGAGCGGGATTGCCGCCGGGATTTAACCGCGGGTCGACCGAAGAAGAAGGTCGACCCCTGCAGGATAAGGACGGTGCTGCCTATGGCGTACCGTTGCGGCCCCAGGTGGCATAGCCTTTGCGCGCCGTCAGCCGTTCGTAGTAGGCACGCACCGCAGGCAGCTCGGCGTGTTCGAGCGGGGTTTCATACCAGCGGTTGACCGACAGCCCAATGGGGATATCAGCCAGCGAGAATGACTCCCCGGCAACATAGGCGCCGGTGCGCTCCAGCTGCTGGTTAAGGATGCCCATGGTGTACGACCAGCCTTTACAGGCGGCGGCCAGCAGGCGCGGGTCCTGATGCGCCGCAGAGTGGCGTACCAGCGACATAAATGCGTAGCGCCAGGCGGTATTCAGCTCGGTGGCCTGCCAGTCAATCCACTGGTCAACGCGGGCGCGCTGCTGCGGATGCGTCGGGTAAAGCGCTTCGCCACCGTAGGCATTCGCCAGGTAGCGGATAATGGTGTTGGACTCCCACAGGATAAAGTCTCCGTCCATCACCACCGGGATCAGCGCGTTAGGGTTAAGCGCCTTAAATTCGGCCTCCTGTGGCGACTTGAAGCCTTCGCCCCACTCTTCGCGGCGAAAACTGATACCCAGTTCGTCGCAAACCCACAGCACTTTTCTGACGTTAATCGATGAGGCACGTCCCAGTATTTTAAGCATAAAATGGTCACTTTTTTAGCCAGCGTGCTTTATTAATACCATAATAACCGGCACTGACAACCGCCACCCGAATCGCAGACCCACGGTCTGAGAACTTGAACAGGTACAGTTATGACGCAATTACGCGCTTTTAAACAGGTTGATGTTTTTACTTCCTCTCCCTATAACGGCAACCCGCTGGCGGTAATCATGGAAGCCAGCGATCTCAGCGATGAGCAGATGCAAACCATCGCCCGCTGGACTCATCTCTCCGAAACCACCTTTGTTCTGCCGGCCACCGACCCAGCTGCCGACTACCGGGTGCGAATTTTTACCCCGGATTACGAACTGCCGTTTGCCGGGCACCCTACGCTGGGTACGGCTCACGCGCTGCTGGAAGCCGGCATCACGCTAAAAAATGCGGGTGAGATTGTGCAGCAGTGCGGGCTTGGGCGGGTGAAGGTAAAGATTAGCGACGACGGCGCGCTGGCCTTTGCCGCCCCGGAAGCCATTCTTACCCCGTTCAGCGATGCGCCCATCAGCAGCGCGCTGAACAGCGACAGCCTGGAGGATCAGCTGCCGGTCACCATCGCCGATATGGGTATTCGCTGGCTGCTGGTGCCGATGACCTCAGCAGACGCGGTGCTGGCGATTAAACCGGATGCGGTGGAGCTTGCCCGCTTGATAAAAAAGGCGCGGGTCAATGGCGTGATGCCGTTTGGCCCCATTCAGGGAGCAGAAGAGCAGTATGAAGTGCGCGGCCTGCTGATTGAACAGGGTGCAGTGACGGAAGATCCGGTTACCGGCAGCGCCAACGCCTGCCTTGCCCGCTATTTCCAGCAGCGCGGCGTGGAGCTGGACTACCGCGTGCGTCAGGGGACCGCGATGCAGCGTGCTGGCCGCCTGAGCGTCAGCTACGGCGCCGACGGCATCTGGATTGGTGGCCAGACCGTCACGGTGATTGATGGCACCATCCGCATATAACGGAACGACCAGTGCATCACTGCACACCCCGTAGTGGCTGACCCTCTTTTTCGGTCAGCCCGTTTAGCAGAGCGATCCGTGTATCACTGTACACCCCGTAGTGGCTGACCCTCTTTTTCGGTCAGCCAGTTTAGCAAAGCGATACGTCTATCACTGCACACCCAGTAGTGGCTGACCCTCTTTTTCGGTCAGCCAGATGGCGTTTTGCTCAGCCAGCCATTTCAGCAATTACAGGTACATCCCGCCCGACGCTTCAATACGCTGGCCGTTTATCCAGCGGCACTCTTCGCTGAACAGCGCGGCAACGGCATAACCGATATCATCCGGCAGCCCGGCGCGGCCCAGTGCGGTTTGCGAAGCGATCAAGGCGTTAATCTCCGCGTTATCCCGTACCCGGCCGCCGCCGAAGTCGGTTTCAATCGCTCCCGGTGCCAGCACATTAACGGCAATGCCGCGTGCACCCAGCTCTTTTGCCTGGTAGCGCGTCAGCACCTCAATCGCCCCTTTCACCGCCGCATAAGCAGCGGATCCCGGATGGGTAAAGCGCGCCAGGCCGCTCGACACATTGAGAATGCGCCCGCCGTCGGCGATCAGCGGCAGCAGCTTCTGCGTCAGGAAGAACGGCCCTTTAAAATGGATATCCACCAGCTGGTCAAACTGCTGTTCCGTGGTGTCGACAAACGGCTGGTAGAGCGCGGTTCCGGCATTGTTTAATAAATAATCAAAATTTTTACGCTGCCACACCGTTGCCAGCTGTTTTTCCACTTCTGCTGCAAAAGTTACGAACGTCGCGCTGTCGCCCACGTTCAGCGGCAGCGCCACCGCACGCGCTCCCAGCGCGCTGATGCGCTCAACAACCCCCTGCGCCTCCTGCTGCTGGTTGCGATACGTCAGAATGATATCAACACCTTTTTCCGCCAATTTCAGCGCCGCATTTTGGCCTAAACCGCGGCTACCGCCGGTGATCAATGCAATTTTATGGCTCATTTTCTTCTCCAGGGAGTTGGCTGTGGACAAAAAAGAGGATATTACCTGCTGGCTGATCTATAAATGTCCTGAGATACGCTTCACTGTTCCATTACTAACAACAATGAGCGCCACAATGGATAAAATTCACGCAATGCAGGTGTTTGTCAGAGTCGCAGAGATGCAGAGTTTTACCCGCGCTGCCGACAGCCTGGGCTTGCCGAAAGGCAGCCTGTCGCGCCAGATCCAGGCGCTGGAAAACAGCCTCGGTTCACGCCTGCTGCACCGCACCACGCGCCGGGTGCAGCTGACGCAGGATGGCCAGGTCTATTTCGAGCGCTGTCGCGACGTGCTGGCAACGCTGGAGGAGATGGATTCACTGTTTCAGCACGATCCAGCGACTCTGAGCGGCCGCCTGCGCGTGGATATGCCGGTCAGCCTTGCCAGTAATTACCTGATCCCACTGCTGCCTGAGTTTTTGCAGCACTATCCGGGCATTGAGCTGGAGCTGAGCAGCAGCGACCGCCGGGTGGATGTGATCCGCGAGGGATTTGACTGCGTGGTGCGCGTCGGGACGCTGGAGGACTCCGGCCTGATAGCGCGCCAGCTGGGGCATCTGCCGCTGATTAACTGCGCCAGCCCGGATTACCTGGCACGTTTCGGCACGCCAAATACGCTGGAGGCGCTATCCCAACACGCCATGGTGCACTACAGTCAACAGCTGGGCAGCCAGCCGGAAGGATTTGAGTATTTCGATGGCAAAACCGCCAGGCTGATTAAGACCGGCGGGGTGATCACCGTTAACAGCACCGAAACCTACCGTTCGGCCTGCATTGCCGGGCTGGGGATCATTCAGGTGCCGCGCGTGGGGGTGACTCAGGCGCTGAAGGAGAAAAAGCTGGTCGAAATCCTGCCGTATTTTCCGGCAAGGCCAATGCCGCTGTCGCTGCTTTACCCGCATCGCCGCAACCTGGCGCGCCGCGTACAGGTTTTCATTGAATGGCTTAGCCAGGTCCTGAAACGCTACGTTGCCTGATCAGCAGGCTATAATTCACTACGTCAGTTCATTAAAAGGATAGAGAAGAAGTTATGACGGATAATCAACAACGCGATCCCCGGAAGCCAGAGCAGCCTGCACAAAAGCCGCTGATCAACATTAAAACCGGCAATCACACGGTCGATAAATCCATTTCCCACGTTTCAAGACTGGTTAGCTGGTTCCAGGCTATTCCGGCGGTGGCGCACTTTATTCGCGCCGGTGAGCGCTTTAACGATCGTCTCGGCAGTCAGTTTGGCGCGGCAATCACCTATTTTTCCTTTCTCTCGCTGATCCCGATCCTGATGGTGTCATTTGCCGCCGTCGGTTTCGTGCTGGCCTCAAACCCGGATCTGCTGACCGGGCTGATCAACAAGATCGTCGGCAGCATCAGCGATCCCGCGCTGGCCGCCACGCTGAAAAGTACCGTTAATACCGCAATTCAGCAGCGCACCACCGTCGGGCTGACGGGTTTACTGGTGGCGCTCTACTCCGGGATTAGCTGGATGGGCAATCTGCGTGAAGCGATCCGCGCGCAGTCGCGTGACGTCTGGGAACGTACGCCACAGGATCAGGAGAAAATCTGGTTTAAATATACCCGTGACTTTATCTCGCTGACCGGGCTGGTTTTTGCGCTGATTATCACGCTGTCGCTGACCTCAATTGCCGGTTCAGCGCAGGCGTCGATTGTGCGGGCGCTGGGGCTGGAAGGTATCGAGTGGCTGCGTCCGGCGATGACGCTGATCGCCCTGTCGATCTCTATCTTCGCCAACTATCTGCTGTTTCTGTGGATTTTCTGGATACTGCCGCGCCATAAGCCGCGTAAAAAAGCGCTGTTTCGCGGCACGCTGCTGGCTGCGATCGGGTTTGAGGTGATTAAATTCATTATGACCCTGACGCTGCCGAAGCTGGCATCCTCACCTTCCGGTGCGGCGTTCGGTTCGGTGCTGGGGCTGATGGCGTTCTTCTATTTCTTTGCACGCCTGACGCTGTTCTGCGCCGCGTGGATTGCCACCGCGCAGTATAAAAATGACCCGGAACCGGAGCAGAATAAGCGGGTAGCCTGAATCGGAGCAGATAGCGGGTCGACCGCAAAAAGGTCGACCCTTGAAGTATACCCACAAAAATTGATGTGAATATTGACATCATTTCTGGGGATCCCTCAGCGGTCCCCACCTACAGAAAACCGCCAGAAGTTATTTCAATATCGCGCAGCTGTGATCCTGCAACTCTTCGGCAGAAGCGCGATTCAGCAGCAGCAGATTGCGCTTCACCACCATCAGCACCCTCTTACCATCGCCCAGTGCGGCAATCGCTACACCGTAGCTACCCATCTCTTCCCGGGCGCCAGGCAGCTCATTGGCAATGCGGATAAACGGGCTGGTGCGCTTAAACTCATCGCGGGTGATGATGCGCAGCTGGTACTGATGCTCCCCAAGCTGCTGGCTCTGCCACTGGGCGGTCAGCGTTTTACCCAGCGCGTCCAGCCGCTGCCGGATATCCGGGCGCAGGCAGGAGATGTGAATATGCAGCTGGTTCTGCGTGCGGCCCCAGCGTGAGTTGACCGTCAGCGCATAATTGCGGTCATCAATTATTGCGCCGCGCTTCTCCTCCATAAAATGCCGCGCCCGCCAGGCCTCGGCAAAATAGTTTGGCGTGGCGGGATTGAGTAATTTCTGGCTCTCTATACCACTCACTTTCGCCACCGGTATCAGCAAAAATTGCAGCGGGCCGTTGCGGTCTTTCAGCACCACATAGCCGTCCTGAATATTCACCTGTCGGCAGGGAGCCGGGTTATTTTTTTGTTCCTGACCGGGGACACACTGCTGGCTGACGATTTTCCATAACGCATCCGAATTTTTATGAAAATTCAGCGCCATAGAAGCACACCCGACGGTTACCAGTACCCCTAAAGCCACCAGCATAATTACAAGCCGCCTTCGTCCCGACATCTCTCTCACACCTCTGACCACTCATCGCTCACAATGTATTCTAAGCGGGGCAGGAAATCATGCGAATTTAATTGTAGAGCGCCGGTTAACTGAAATTATTTAATACCGTTAATGCCGTAAAACAAATAGAGAAAAAAAAGGGCCGACAATGTCGGCCCTCGTGGAATCGCGGTAATTACGCTTAGCGCTTCATCACCTGGTCATAAGTCCCACCTTCAGCAAAGTGGGTCTTCTGTGCCTGCGTCCAGCCACCAAACTTATTATCAATGGTAAACAGTTTCACCGGCTGGAAGGTGCTGGCATATTTCTTCGCCACGGCGGCATCGCGGGGACGGTAGAAGTTCTGCGCGGCGATATCCTGGCCTTCCGTAGAGTAGAGGTACTTCAGATATTCATCGGCCACTTTACGCGTATCGCGCTCATCCACCACTTTGTCGACCACGGAAACGGTCGGCTCGGCGAGGATCGATTCGCTTGGTGTGACAATTTCAAACTGGTCTTTGCCAAGCTTATTGACGGCCAGATAGGCTTCGTTTTCCCACGCAATCAGCACATCGCCAATGCCGCGCTCCACGAAAGTATTCGTCGCGCCGCGCGCGCCGGAATCCTGAACTTCTACGTTTTTAAACAGCGCCTTGACGTAATCCTGTGCTTTTGCCTGGTCGCCTTTGTTCTGATCCAGCGCCCAGCCCCAGGCCGCCAGATAGTTCCAGCGCGCACCGCCGGACGTTTTCGGGTTCGGGGTGATCACCGACACGCCAGGTTTGATTAAATCTGGCCAGTCGTGAATTTGTTTTGGGTTACCTTTGCGCACCAGGAAAACAATGGTGGAAGTGTAAGGCGCGGAGTTATCCGGCAGGCGTTTGATCCAGTTTTTATCAATGCGGCCGCGTTCGGCAATGGCATCCACGTCGGAGGCCAGCGCCAGCGTCACCACATCGGCCTTAATCCCGTTGATGACCGAGGTCGCCTGCTTACCTGAACCGCCGTGCGACTGGCGGATCACCACATTATCGCCGGTTTCCTGCTTGTAGTGCGCGCTAAAGGCTTTGTTGTACTGCTCGTAAAGCTCACGGGTCGGATCGTACGACACATTCAGCAGCTGAATATCCTTCGCCAGCACGCTGGTTGAGGCCAGTAACAGGGTAATTCCCACACTCCACTTATTCATTGCACGCACTCCCAAAGGTTTTTATCTGCGTGAAGCGTGACACAAAGCGAAGTATGTATTAAAGAATTAAAAATTAGCTGTAATAACTTTATGGAATAACGCTACGCATAAGAAAGGCGCTGACCTGCAGCGCCCTGCTTTGATACGGGAAAATCAGTAAAGCTTCTTGGCGGTTTCCAGCCAGTCGCCTTTAAACGGACGCTTCATATTCTCAATCGCATCGATAATGTCGTGATGCACCATCTTCTCATTCTGAATACCGACGCAGCGGCCACCGTAGCCCTGCAGCAGCAGCTCGATAGAGTAAGCGCCCATGCGGGAAGCCAGAATGCGGTCATAGGCAACCGGCGCACCGCCGCGCTGAATGTGGCCCAGCACCGTGGCACGGGTTTCGCGCTTGGTCTCTTCTTCGATATATTTCGCCAGTTCGTCGATATCGCAGATGTGCTCGGTAATCGCGACGATAGCGTGTTTTTTACCTTTAGCGATACCCGCTTTAATTTCGCTCACCAGCTCTTCACGGGTGTACGGATATTCCGGCAGCACGATGAACTCACAGCCACCGGCAATCGCCGCCGCCAGCGTCAGATCACCACAGTAGCGGCCCATAACTTCAACGATAGAGATACGCTGGTGTGATGAAGAGGTATCGCGCAGGCGGTCAATCGCTTCGACCACGGTTTCCAGCGCGGTAAAGTAACCGATGGTGTAGTCGGTACCGGCCACGTCATTGTCGATGGTGCCCGGCAGACCGATGCACGGGAAGCCCATCTCTGTCAGGCGCTTGGCACCCATGTAGGAGCCATCGCCGCCGATTACCACCAGCGCATCAATACCGCGCTTTTTCATGTTCTCAATTGCTACGGTACGCACGTCTTCATTACGGAATTCCGGGAAGCGTGCAGAGCCGAGGAAAGTGCCGCCGCGGTTGATCATATCGGACACGCTGTAGCGGTCGAGATTGATCATACGGTCTTCATACAAGCCCAGATAGCCGTCATAAATGCCACAAACTTCCAGTCCTTCACTGAGCGCGGCGCGAACCACACCGCGGATTGCAGCGTTCATCCCTGGGGCGTCACCGCCGCTTGTCAGTACACCGATTTTCTTAATCATGACAACCTCTGAACTTGTAGATGCAAATGTTAAATTCTGGACGCCGGAGCATAACGACGTACGCGAGCGAGATAAGCGACTCAATTAATGGCAATAGTATATCAAACCCTGCCAGCTGAATTGATTCAGGTCAGGCAACATTCGGCTATTTTTTTTGCGTTACGTCACGTTTTACGCAGTGCAGGCAGCAACTATTTCATTTAAAAAGTTTTATAGCTGAAAACTTCCCTGACGCCCTTCGGGCACCACGGAGCAGGGATCCTGATGAATAATCACGTCAGAACCTGGAAATTTTTGTAAAATCGCCTGTTCAACCTGTTCGGCTACCTGATGAGCCTGGTACAGTGGCAGGTGATCGTCCATTTCCAAATGCAGCTGAATAAAACGGGTGGGGCCAGACTGACGGGTGCGGATATCGTGGGCGCCCTGCACGCCAGGCCACGCGGCAACGATATCAATAATCGCCTGATGCTCTTCCTCGGGCAGCGCGCGATCGAGCAGCGCCTGCACGGCTTCATAACCCATGCGCAGAGCACTATACAAAATCCACACGCCAATCCCTAACGCAAAGAGCGCATCGGCGCGGTGGAAGCCGTACCAGCTCAATCCCAACGCCAGCAGGATCGCGCCATTCATCACTACGTCAGACTGGTAGTGCAGCATATCGGCACGGATCGCCTGGCTGCGGGTACGCCGCACCACCCAGCGCTGGAAAGTGACCAGCACCAGCGTCGAAAACAGGGCAATAAGCGTCACAATGATGCCGATAATCGGGGCTTTCATCGGTTCAGGAGAAGCGAGATGTTGCAGACCGGTGAGAAAAAGGAACAGGGCAGAACCGGAGATAAACATGCTTTGCGCCAGCGCCGCGAGAGATTCGGCTTTGCCGTGCCCGAAGGTATGCTCCGCATCGGCAGGCTGGAGCGAGTAGCGCACCACCAGCAGATTGGTGAGCGAAGCGGCGATATCCACCAGCGAGTCCACCAGCGCGGCCAATAAGCTGACCGATCCTGTGTACCACCAGGCAAAGATTTTAATCAGCAGCAGTAGCGAAGCCAACGCTGTGGCTGCCAGCGCCGCCGAGTTAACTAAGCGCGCATAGTTTGCATTCATAGCGTTTACCCACCCGATTCAGTGCCTTTGAGTATACTGGTTTTCGGGCAAAAAAAACCCCCACCATCATGGTGGGGGAAGACAGGGATATTGTCTATGGCAAGGAAAAACAGGGATACTATGTTACTGGTTACTGCGGGTTACTACCGGTACTGCTTGCTGCCTGCAGCGGTGATGACAGCTGCATATTCGTTAGCCTGCGCAATTCTTGAAGGCGCTGCTGATGTTTCTGTTGCAAAACGGCCTGCTGCTGTGGCGTTAACAGGTGGTACATCTGATTGCGTATCCGGGCCATCTCGACCTGGCGCGCCACTTCCGCCTGTGCAATCTTTTCCGCCTGAGCCTGGTAAGCCGCTTCGTCAAATTTTTCTGCAATAATCAGTTCGTGCAGTTGCTCTAAATCGTTAATACTTATGGGAGAACGATCGTGACGCGCTTGCTGCATCAGATCGCGCAGTTGCTGGCGCTGCTGCTCCGTCAAGTTGATGCCATCAAACATGTGACTTTGTGGAACCTGCCTCACTGGGCGGTTAGCCTGGTCATCCTGATGCATCTCGTCAGTCGTCGTGGCGTTGACAGACCAGGCAGCTGAGAGGCTAAGCATCAGTGCCGGAACGACAACGACGGCGGTAACTTTGCGCATCGTTTACTCCCGTGTTGGTTTCCGTATTTCGATTCAACGAGATTGAGTCTACGGGGACAGCTGCAAACATGCGTCAGGGGGTGTAAAACTACGTAAAGCCATGGAATGAGCGCATAAGTTCACGGTATTTTGCCTGCGGAGGGCAATAAAAAATGAATAAAATCCTGTTGGTTGACGATGACCGCGAATTGACTTCGCTGCTGAAAGAATTGCTTGAAATGGAAGGATTCAATGTGCTGGTTGCCGGTGACGGCGAGCAGGCACTGGCGCTACTGGACAGCTCTGTTGATCTGTTATTACTTGATGTGATGATGCCGAAGAAAAATGGCATCGATACTCTGAAGGAGCTGCGTCAACAACATCAGACGCCGGTAATCATGTTAACCGCACGCGGTAGCGAGCTGGACCGTGTTCTGGGCCTCGAACTGGGTGCTGATGATTATCTGCCGAAACCCTTTAACGACCGCGAACTGGTGGCACGTATTCGCGCCATCCTGCGTCGTTCCAACTGGAGCGAACAGCAGCAACAGCACGACAACAGCTCACCGACGCTGGAAGTGGACATGCTACGCCTGAACCCAGGCCGCCAGGAGGCTAGCTTTGAAGATATCACGCTGGATCTGACCGGCACGGAATTTACGCTGCTGTATCTGCTGGCCCAGCACCTCGGCCAGGTGGTATCGCGTGAGCACCTGAGCCAGGAAGTGCTTGGCAAGCGTCTGACACCGTTTGACCGGGCAATTGATATGCATATCTCCAACCTGCGGCGCAAGCTGCCGGAGCGCAAGGACGGCCATCCGTGGTTTAAAACCCTGCGTGGGCGCGGCTATCTGATGGTGTCCGCGACATGATATCCAGCCTGACCACCCGCATCTTTGCCATTTTCTGGCTGACCCTGGCACTGGTACTGATGCTGGTGTTAATGCTGCCCAAGCTTGATTCCCGTCAGATGACGCCGCTGCTGGATAACGAGCAGCGGCAGGGAACGATGATTGAGCAGCACGTTGAGGCGGAGCTGAGTCAGGACCCGCCCAATGATTTAATGTGGTGGCGCAGGCTATTCCGCGCCATCGATAAATGGGCGCCGCCCGGTCAACGCCTGCTGCTGGTGACCAGCGAAGGGCGCGTGATTGGCGCGCAGCATAACGAAATGCAGGTGATCCGTAACTTTATCGGCCAGTCCGATAACTCCGATCATCCGCAGAAGAAAAAGTACGGTCGGCTGGAGATGGTTGGCCCATTTTCGGTGCGCGATGGCGAAGATAACTATCAGCTGTATCTGATCCGTCCTGCGGGCAGTTCCCAGCTCGATTTTATCAACCTGCTGTTTGACCGCCCGCTGCTGCTGCTGATTGTTACCATGCTAATCAGCTCACCGCTGCTGCTGTGGCTGGCGTGGAGCCTGGCAAAACCGGCGCGCAAGCTGAAACATGCGGCGGATGACGTGGCGGCCGGTAATCTTCGCCAGCGGCCGGAGCTGGAATCGGGGCCGCAGGAGTTTCTTGCCGCCGGGGCCAGCTTCAACCAGATGGTCAGTGCGCTGGAACGAATGATGACCGGTCAGCAACGACTGCTGTCCGACATCTCTCACGAGTTGCGCACCCCGCTGACGCGCCTGCAGCTGGCGACCGCGCTGATGCGCCGCCGTCACGGAGAAGGTAAAGAGCTGGGGCGTATTGAGATGGAAGCACAGCGGCTGGACGGCATGATCAACGATCTGCTGGTGCTGTCGCGCACTCAGCATAAGAACGCGCTGGTGAGCGAAGCGATTAAGGCCAATCATCTGTGGTCCGACGTACTGGAAGATGCGCGCTTTGAAGCCGAGCAGATGGGCAAAACGCTGGAAGTGCCTTACCCACCGGGACCGTGGCCGCTTTACGGCAACCCGAACGCGCTGGAAAGTGCCTTTGAGAACATCGTGCGTAATGCCCTGCGCTACTCCCACAGCAAGATTGCCGTCAGCTTCGCGGTGGATAAAAAAGGCATCACTATCCACGTTGATGACGATGGCCCGGGCGTCAGCGCGGAAGATCGTGAGCAAATTTTCCGCCCGTTCTACCGCACCGATGAGGCGCGCGACAGGGAGTCCGGCGGCACGGGGCTGGGGCTGGCGATTGTCGATAACGCCATTCAGCAGCACCGCGGCTGGGCAAAAGCTGATGACAGCCCGCTCGGTGGCCTGCGCCTGACGATATGGCTGCCGCTGTATACCACCCACAGCGAATAATTTGCTATCCTTCGGCCCTCGTTCCTGAGGGCCGCTTTCATGCTTAATATCGTCTTGTTTGAACCCGAAATCCCGCCGAACACCGGCAATATCATTCGCCTGTGCGCCAATACCGGCTTTCAACTGCACTTAATCAAACCGCTCGGTTTCGCGTGGGATGATAAACGGCTGCGCCGCGCCGGGCTGGACTACCATGAATTCACCGCGATTAAGCATCACGATAGCTATGACGCTTTCGCCGCCTCAGAGGCCCCACAGCGGCTTTTTGCACTCACCACCAAGGGAACCCCTGCCCACAGCGCTGTCAGCTACCAGCCGGGCGATTACCTGCTGTTTGGCCCGGAAACGCGCGGCCTGCCCGCCAGCATTCTTGATGCGCTGCCGGCACAGCAAAAAATCCGCATCCCGATGATGGCGGACAGCCGCAGCATGAATTTGTCGAATGCAGTTTCGGTGGTGGTGTATGAGGCGTGGCGGCAGTTAGATTACGCAGGCGCGTTGTTGAAAGGCTGATGCAGCTAGTTTGGATACGGCCAGCGCGCAGTCACCGCAGCGGACACGTAGTTAAGGTAGGGGTCGATCAACGATCGACCCGCAAAATCAAATCCCGTCACCAAATTCAAAGCCCGGCACCATGCCATTAAAATGCTGATCCATATCCATGGATGGCTTATCGCTGCCCGGCTTGCCGACAATACGCGCCGGTACCCCCGCCGCGGTAGTGTGCGGCGGCACCGGCTGCAGCACCACGGATCCGGCGCCGATCTTCGCGCCGCGCCCCACTTCGATATTGCCGAGGATCTTCGCACCGGCGCCGATCATCACCCCTTCGCGGATCTTTGGATGACGGTCGCCGCTGGTTTTGCCGGTCCCGCCCAGGGTGACCGACTGCAGGATCGAGACATCATCCTCGACGATCGCCGTTTCACCCACCACGATGCCCGTGGCGTGGTCCAGCATGATGCCGCGACCAATGGTCGCTGCCGGGTGGATATCCACCGCGAAGGAGACGGAGATTTCGTTCTGCAGGTAAACTGCCAGCGCACGGCGGCCCTCATTCCACAGCCAGTGGCCAATGCGATAGGCCTGCAGGGCGTGGAAGCCTTTCAGGTAGAGCAGCGGCGTGGAGTATTTATCCACCGCCGGGTCACGCTGGCGTACCGCCTGAATATCGCAGGCCGCTGAGATGATCATCGACGGGTCCTGACGATAAGCATCCTGAATCACCTCACGAATGGCGATTGCCGGCATGATCGGATTAGCCAGCTTGTTGGCGAGCATATAGCTCAGCGCGCTGCCCAGGTCATCATGCTTGAGCAGAGTGGCGTGGTAAAAGCTGGCCAGCATCGGTTCACAATCGGCCAGCGCACGCGCTTCCGTTTTGATGTTCTCCCAGATCAGTTCAGGCTCTACACACGGCATGGCTCACTCCCCATTAAAAAATAGCGCCCGTCTGGGCGCCAGCATCACAATATGATGAACCCGGTCAGCTCCCGCTGTTTTCGTCCTTCCTTGTGCGCCCGAGCAGGCTGGTTGCCGCCTCACGCGCATTCTTACCACAGTAAAGCACCTGATAAATCTGCTCGGTAATGGGCATTTCCACGCCGAACCGTGCAGCCAGCGCCTTCACTTCTTTGGTATTACGGAATCCTTCCACCACCTGCCCAATCGTGGCCTGTGCGCCTTCAACATCGGCACCCTGCCCCAGCATCATGCCGAAACGGCGGTTACGCGACTGATTATCGGTACAGGTGAGTACCAGATCGCCCAGCCCGGCCATGCCCATAAACGTCGTGGCATCTGCACCCAGTGCGGCACCCAGGCGGCTCATTTCGGCCAGCCCGCGGGTAATCAGCGCGGTGCGGGCATTGGCGCCAAAGCCAATACCGTCCGACATGCCAGCGCCGATAGCGATAACGTTTTTCACCGCTCCGCCCAGCTGCACGCCGATAAAATCAGGGTTGTTATACACGCGGAAGCTTTTACCGCAGTGCAGCAGCTGCTGCAGCTCTTCGGCAAACTGCGTGTCCGTCGCTGCCAGCGCAATCGCCGTTGGCAGGCCAGCGGCCAGCTCTTTAGCGAAAGTCGGGCCGGAAATCACCGCCAGCGGAATATCGTCACCGAGGATCTCACGCGCCACGTCTTGCAACAAGCGGCCCGTCTCCTTTTCCAGACCTTTCGTAGCCCACACAATGCGCGAATCAGCGCGCAGATGCGGCTTAATCTGTTGCAGCACGTCACCAAACACGTGGCTTGGCACCACCACCAGCAGGTCGCGGCTGGCCGCAATCGCCGCAGCGAGGTCGGTTTCAAGGTGGAGCGTAGCGGGGAAAGGGACATCGGGAAGGAAAGCGGTGTTACAGCGGTCGGCCTGCAGTTGCGCCTGGTGCTGCGGGTTATGCCCCCACAGCACCACGTCATGGCCGTTACGCGCCAGCGTAATCGCCAAAGCGGTGCCGTACGAGCCGGCACCGATGACGCTCATAGAAGCATGAAGGCTACGCATTAAGCGTCCTGCTGCTGTGCTGCACCTTCACCTTCAGACTGCTGCAGATAGTTCATGAACAGCGCGTCAAAGTTAACCGGTGCAAGGTTCAGCTGCGGGAAAGTACCGCGTGATACCAGGCTGGTGATGCACTCACGTGCATACGGGAACAGAATGTTAGGGCAGTAAGCGCCCAGGCAATGAGCCATCTGCGTGCCTTCGATACCACCGATAGAGAAGATACCTGCCTGCTGTACTTCACACAGGAACGCAGAGTCTTCGCCGACGGTTGCGGTCACGGTGACGCGCAGTACCACTTCATACACATCGTCAGCCAGTTGGCTTGACGCGGTGTCGAGGTCCAGTTTCACTTCCGGTTCCCACTCTTTCTGGAAAACCTGTGGCGCGTTAGGCGCTTCGAAAGAGATATCTTTGGTGTAGATACGCTGGATCTGGAAAGACATATCGGTGTTGTTCTGTTCTGACATGGTACGTAATCCTATTGGTTAATAATCCGTTATTGAGCTGCAGCAATAGTCAGGCAGTGTGCGCCAGATGCGCAGCCTTCCCTTATTTTAACAGCGGTTCAAGGCCATCACGACCGTCGAGTGCAAACAGGTCGTCACAGCCGCCGATGTGCTGTGCATCAATAAAAATCTGAGGCACCGTGGTCCGGCCGCTACGTTCAATCATTTTTTCACGCAGGTCAGCATTCCCGTCAATTGGAATTTCTTTGAAATTCACGCCTTTCTGGCTCAGTAGTGCTTTCGCCCGATGGCAGAAAGGACAGGTTGCTTTGGTGTAGATCTCAACGTTAGCCATGGTGGCCCTCCAGTAATCGTTATTGCGCGCGGTTTATTTACCGCGCACCAGCGGCAGATTATCGCCGCTCCAGCCGGATACGCCTTCTTTCAGCACGTAAACCTGCTCATAGCCTGCAGCATTCAGCTGCGCCGCAGAATCGGATGCGGAGGTGCCGGTAGCACACACCACGATCAGCGGTTGGGCTTTATATTTTTCCAGCTCGCCGAAGCTACCTTTCTTGATATCTGCGGCCAGCACATTAATCGCATTAGAAATATGGCCCTTGCGGTAATCATCGCGCCCACGCACGTCCACTACCACGGCTTCTTCTTTGTTAATTAAACGGGTTGCTTCACCACGGCTAATTACTTTTACCTTGGAGAACATGCCCTTAACGGTGGTCACGATCACCAAAACCAGCAGAACAACCCACGCCAGAGCTAAAATGGTGTGATTGCCTGCGAACTGCATAATATCTTGCATGAGGGGTAACAACTCCCGAAAGGGTTAATAAGCTAAAACAAGGCTTCTGAGTATACCTGCCAGGAGTGCCATGTACAGTCGCGTAGAGCCTCAGAGTGATGTTTTCTGCGACAGATTACAAAAAAAAGTTGCCTTAAGTGAAAGCAGCTATCCTGTGATGGCGACGCTGCGTTCTTAAGCGGCGAATTGTTGTGCAATCGGGGCTTTTTGTGGCATCGGATCTGGCGGAAATGTTACCGTCAGTAATAGAAAACCAGCGCGAGATGGCTGGTAAGCTGCTGTTCATCGTGGAATAATCCGGGGCTATGAGGGAAAAAGCGACAGTGTTACATTCATGGACCCCGCGTAAACAGCAGGCTGCTGCCCTGCCACTGCGCGTAAGCATGTCCAATCTGGCAGTCGGGGTACTCTGTACCAGCGCCCTGCTGTTCTCTTTTTCCGCTCTCGCGGCAGAAGACAACAAGTCTCAGCTGCAAAGTATTCAACAGGATATCGCGGCAAAAGAGAAAAGCGTCAGGCTGCAAAAGCAGCAGCGCAGCCAGCTCCTTGACCAGCTGCAGAGCCAGGAGAAGGTCATTGCCCAGGCTAGCCGCCAGCTGCGCGATACGCAGAGCAGCCTCACCACGCTGAATAAAGAGATTTCCGCGCTTAACGCCTCCATTACTCAACTCCAGCAGCAGCAGACCCAGCAGGAATCAATTCTGGCTGAGCAGCTGGATGCCGCTTTCCGCCAGGGTCAGCACAGCGGGCTGCAGCTGATCCTCAGCAATGAAGAGAGCCAGCGCAGCGAACGTATGCTGGCCTATTTCGGCTACCTCAATGAGGCGCGCCAGAAATCGATTGAAGACCTCAAGCAAACGCGCAGCGATCTCTCTGCGCAGAAAGCCAGCCTGGTGGATAAGCAGGCTCAGCAGAAGTCGCTATTAGCACAGCAGCAGTCGCAGCAGGCGAAGCTGGAAAGCGCTCGCCAGGCGCGCAAGAAAACCATCACCACGCTCGAATCCTCGCTGGAGAAAGATCAGGCCCAGCTGGTTGAGCTGCGTCAGAACGAAAGCCGCCTGCAGGATAAAATCGCCAGGGCCGAACGTGAAGCTAAGGCGCGGGCGGAACGTGAAGCGCGCGAGGCTGAAAAAGTTCGCCAGCGTGAGGCGCAGGCGAAGAGCAAAGGCACCACCTACAAACCGACCGACAGCGAGCGGTCGCTGATGTCGCGCACCGGCGGCCTTGGTCGGCCGGGCGGTCAGATGGTCTGGCCAATCCGCGGCAGTATTGAACACCGCTTCGGTGAGCAGCTGCAGGGAGAACTGCGCTGGAAAGGACTGGTCATCGACGCACCGGAAGGCACCGAAGTTAAAGCGATTGCCGATGGCCGCGTGCTGATGGCCGACTGGCTGCAGGGCTACGGCCTGGTGGTCGTGGTCGAGCACGGCAAAGGCGATATGAGTCTGTATGGTTATAACCAGAGTGCGCTGGTGAGCGTAGGTACCCAGGTCCGTGCAGGACAGCCTATCGCGCTGGTCGGCACCAGCGGTGGGCGCGGCACGCCGTCACTCTACTTTGAAATCCGCCGTCAGGGACAGGCAGTCAATCCACTACCGTGGTTAGGAAGATAGTTTTGTTTCAATACCGAAAACTCAGCGGTCTGCTGGTCGCCATCATGATGGTCAGCCCGGCGTACGCCGGTAAGCTTTCGATTGTCATTGACGATTTCGGCTATCGCCCGGCGCAGGAAAATCAGGTACTACAGATGCCTGCAGCCATCTCCGTTGCGGTGCTGCCCAACGCCCCGCACGCCCGTGAGATGGCGACCAAAGCCCACCAGCGCGGCCACGAGGTGCTGATCCACCTGCCGATGGCCCCCCTTAGCAAACAGCCGCTGGAAAAAGACACGCTGCGCCCGGACATGTCGAGCGAGGAGATTGCGCGCATCGTGCGTGAGGCCGTCGCCGATGTGCCGTTTGCCGTTGGGCTAAACAATCATATGGGTAGCGCGATGACCTCCAGCCTGCCGGGAATGCAGAAAGTGATGCAGGTGCTCGATCGCTACAATTTCTACTTCCTTGACAGCATGACCATCGGCAACAGCCAGTCAACCCGCGCCGCCGCAGGCACCAGCGTGAAGGTGATCAAGCGCCGCGTATTCCTTGACGATACGCAGAATGAGGCCGATATCCGCCAGCAGTTTACCCGAGCAGTACGCCTGGCGCAGCGCGATGGCTCCGCGATCGCCATTGGCCACCCGCACCCGACCACGGTGCGCGTGCTGCAGCAGATGCTGCCGACGCTGCCCGCCGATATTACCCTGGTGCGTCCAAGCCAGCTGCTAAACGAGCCGCAGCGCGGCAGCAATCGCCCGCTGCCGGCAGAAAAACCGCAGCCGCGTAATCCGTTCCGCGGCGCAGAAGTGTGCAAGGTGACGGTTAAACCCGTGCCGGCCACACGTGCGCTGAGCGTGATCGCTGACAGCATCAGCAACAGCCCGCTGGTGCAGAGCCTGAAGAAAAACCTTTTCGGGAAATAGCCGCTGTAAAGGCCGACCTTTTTTCAGTCAGCCCCTACAACTCACTGATATGCATAATAAGGTAGAGGTCGACCGCTTTCGGGTCGGCCCTGTCTGAATTAGCCCCAGTCGAGGATCACTTTCCCTGAATGCCCGGAGCGCATCTCATCAAAGCCCTGCTGGAAGGCAGCAATCGGATAGCGGTGGGTGATCACCGGGGTCAGATCCAGCCCGGACTGCAGCAGTGCGGCCATTTTATACCAGGTTTCAAACATCTCCCGGCCATAGATCCCTTTGATAAACAGCCCTTTGAAAATCACCTGATTCCAGTCGATCGCCATTGAGGCAGGGGGGATACCGAGCATAGCGATGCGCCCGCCGTGGTTCATCACGTCGAGCATGGCGCGAAAACCGTCCGGTACGCCGGACATCTCCAGCCCGACGTCAAACCCTTCCGTCATGCCGAGTTCCGCCATAACCTGCGGCAGATTTTCATGGCTGACATTCACCGCCCGCGTGACGCCCATCTTGCGCGCCAGATCCAGCCGATACTGGTTAACGTCGGTGATCACCACGTGCCGGGCGCCAACGTGACGACAGATAGCCGCCGCCATTATCCCGATCGGCCCGGCACCGGTGATCAGCACATCTTCGCCGACCAGATCAAAGGAGAGCGCGGTATGCACCGCATTCCCAAACGGGTCAAAAATCGCCGCCAGATCGTCAGGAATGTTATCGGGGATTTTGAAGGCGTTCACCGCCGGGATGACCAGATACTCGGCAAAGCAGCCCTGTCGGTTGACGCCGACGCCAATCGCATTGCGGCACAGATGCGTGCGGCCACCGCGACAGTTGCGGCAGTGCCCGCAGGTGATATGCCCTTCACCGGACACGCGGTCGCCAATGCGAAAGCCAGCCACTTCCTGGCCCAGCGCAACAATTTCTCCAACATATTCATGGCCCGTGATCATCGGCACCGGAATAGTCTTCTGCGACCACTCATCCCAGTTGTAAATATGCACGTCGGTGCCGCAAATCGCCGTTTTGCGGATTTTAATCAGCACGTCGTTATGGCCCGGCTCCGGGATTGCCGCATCCTCAATCATCCAGATCCCCGGCTCAGCGTGCAGCTTGGCTAAGGCCTTCATCATGCCTCCCGCTGGGCAATCACGCCCAGTTCCTGGCCCACCTTCACAAAGGCCGCTACGGCACGTTCCAGCTGCGCCTGACTGTGCGCGGCGGAGATCTGGGTGCGAATACGCGCCTCTCCTTTTGGCACCACCGGATAAAAGAAGCCGGTAACGTAAATCCCTTCATGCTGCAGGCGGCTGGCAAACTCCTGCGCCAGCCGCGCTTCGCCCAGCATCACCGGGATAATGGCATGATCGGCCCCGGCCAGGGTAAAGCCCGCCGCGCTCATCGCACTGCGGAAATAGCGCACGTTGTCCCACAGGCGCTGGCGCAAGCCCTGCCCGTCCGCCAGCATATTCAGCACCTGAATCGAGGCCGCAACAATTGAGGGCGCCAGCGAGTTAGAGAACAGGTAAGGCCGCGAGCGCTGGCGCAGCCACTCCACCACCTCTTTTTTAGCCGCCGTGTAGCCACCTGAGGCGCCCCCAAGCGCTTTACCCAGGGTGCCGGTGATAATATCTACCCGCCCCATTACGTCGCAGTGTTCATGGCTGCCGCGCCCCTGCTCGCCGACAAAGCCGACGGCATGCGAGTCGTCTACCATCACCAGCGCCTTGTAGTGTTCCGCCAGGTCACAGACGCCGCGCAGGTTGGCGATCGCGCCATCCATGGAGAACACTCCGTCGGTGGCGATCAAAATATGGCGCGCTCCGGCCGCCTGCGCCTGCTGCAGGCACGCTTCCAGCTCCGCCATGTCGTTGTTGGCATAGCGGTAGCGCTGCGCTTTACACAGGCGGATACCATCAATGATCGAAGCGTGATTCAACGCATCGGAAATCACCGCATCCTGCTCGCTTAACAGCGTCTCAAACAGCCCACCGTTGGCGTCAAAGCAGGAGGAGTAGAGGATGGCATCTTCCATGCCGAGAAACGCCGCCAGCTGCTGCTCCAGCTGACGATGGCTGTCCTGCGTACCGCAGATAAAACGCACCGAGGCCATGCCAAAACCGTGGGTATCCATGCCTGTTTTCGCCGCGGCGATTAAGGCGGGATGATTCGCTAGGCCAAGATAGTTATTGGCACAGAAGTTCAGCAGCCTGCTGCCATCCGCCAGCACGATCTCCGCCTGCTGCTCGCTGATAATCTGCCGCTCACGCTTGAACAACCCTTCCTGTTCAGCGCGGGCCAACTCTCCTTTAAGCTGTTGATAGAATTCCTGACTCACCTTTATCCTCCAGAAATCATTTTTTGCGATACAGATTACTGAAAGTGAAGCACAGGCTTGAACAACCACGCGGGGGAATGTGAATTTTGCAGCATAACTCACGGAAAATAACGCTGAGCAGCGGGGGTTACGGACTCCTCTGGCTGTCGAGGGCGCAATGAGATGTTATGATAAGAGCCATTAGCGTGTGAAACCTCCTGTTTCACCCCACTGTATTAGGGTTAAAGCTCATGATTATCGTTACCGGCGGCGCTGGATTTATTGGCAGCAACATCATTAAAGCGCTGAATGATAAGGGTCACACCGACATTCTGGTGGTCGACAATCTGAAAGACGGCACTAAATTCGCCAACCTGACGGATCTCAATATTGCCGACTACATGGATAAAGAAGATTTTCTGATTTCACTGCTCGCCGATGAAGACTTCGGTGATGTGGAAGCCATTTTCCATGAAGGCGCCTGCTCTTCCACCACCGAGTGGGATGGCAAATACATGATGGATAACAACTACCAGTACTCGAAAGAGCTGCTGCACTGGTGCCTGGAGCATCAGGTTCCATTCCTGTACGCCTCTTCCGCCGCCACATACGGCGGCCGCAACGCTGACTTTATCGAAGAGCGCCAGTATGAAGAGCCGCTGAACGTCTACGGCTACTCGAAAATGTTGTTCGACCACTACGTGCGTAACATCCTGCCGGAGGCGCAGTCTCAGGTGTGCGGATTCCGCTACTTCAACGTGTACGGGCCGCGTGAAGGCCATAAAGGCAGCATGGCGAGCGTCGCCTTCCACCTCAATACCCAGCTGAACAACGGCGAGAACCCGAAGCTGTTTGAAGGCAGCGACGGCTTTAAGCGCGACTTCATCTACGTGGAAGACGTGGCCTCCGTAAACCTGTGGTTCTGGGAAAATGGGGTCTCCGGCATCTTTAACTGCGGTACCGGCCGCGCCGAATCTTTCCAGGAAGTGGCCGACGCCGCCCTGAAATATCATCAGAGCGGTGAAATCGAATACATTCCATTCCCGGAAAAACTGAAAGGCCGCTACCAGGCGTTTACCCTGGCGGACCAGACCAAACTGCGTGCGGCAGGCTATGACAAGCCGTTTAAAACCGTCGCCGAAGGCGTGGCAGAGTATATGGCCTGGCTGAACCGTAACGCGTAAGAGGCCTTCCGGCGATGAAAATTCTGGTAATCGGCCCGTCATGGGTCGGCGATATGATGATGTCGCAAAGTCTCTATCGCACCCTGAAGGCCGAAAATCCTGACGCCGTAATCGATGTGATGGCACCCGCGTGGTGCCGTCCTCTGCTATCACGCATGCCGGAAGTGAACGAGGCGTTGTCCATGCCGCTCGGCCACGGCGCGCTGGAAATTGGCGAGCGCCGTCGTCTGGGCAAGTCGCTGCGTGCCGCCGGCTATGAGCGTGCTTACGTACTGCCAAACTCATTTAAATCTGCGCTGGTGCCCTTCTTCGCCGCCATCCCCCGCCGTACCGGCTGGCGCGGCGAGATGCGTTACGGGCTGCTGAATGATGTCCGCGTGCTGGATAAAGCGGCTTTTCCGCTGATGGTGCAGCGTTATGTCGCGCTTGGCTATGACAAGGCGCGTATTCAGCGCGCGCAAGATCTACCGCAGCCGCTGCTGTGGCCTAAGCTGGCGGTAGGGGAAGATGAGAAGCAGGCGACCGTTGCCGCATTCAGCCTTAACCCGCAGCGCCCGATCGTTGGTTTTTGCCCCGGCGCTGAATTCGGTCCGGCTAAACGCTGGCCACACTACCACTACGCCACGCTAGCGCAGCGCCTGATCGATCAGGGCTACCAGGTGGTGCTGTTTGGTTCGGCGAAAGACGCTGAGACCGGCGAAGCGATCCTCGCCTCGCTGGCTGAAGAGTCACGCCAGCACTGCTGTAATCTGGCCGGGAAAACCCAGCTGGAACAGGCAGTCATTCTGCTGGCTGCCTGCCATGCCGTGATCAGCAATGACTCGGGGCTGATGCACATCGCCGCCGCGCTCGACCGCCCGCTGATCGCGCTGTATGGCCCAAGCAGCCCGGATTTCACCCCACCACTTTCCGATAAAGCACGCGTGATCCGCCTGATTACGGGTTACCATAAAGTGCGTAAAGGTGATGCCGCCGAAGGCTATCACCAGAGCCTGATTGATATTACTCCAGAACGCGTCCTGACCGAGCTGGAAACGCTTTGCCCCCGGCCTGGAGTCTGAATGCGGGTTCTGATAATTAAAACCTCCTCCATGGGGGATGTGCTTCACTCTTTGCCGGCGTTAACTGACGCCATGCACGCCATTCCCGGTATTCGCTTTGACTGGGTGGTGGAAGAGGGCTTTGCCCAGATCCCTTCCTGGCACCCGGCGGTCGACCGCGTGTTACCTGTTGCCATCCGCCGCTGGCGTAAGCACTGGTTCGGTAGCCAGGTGCGTGAAGAGCGGGTCGCATTCAAACGCGAACTGCAGTCGCGGGAATATGACGCGGTGATTGACGCCCAGGGGCTGATTAAAAGCGCCGCGCTGGTGACGCGCCTGGCGAAAGGTATCAAACACGGCGCAGACAGAAATAGCGCACGCGAGCCATTTGCCAGCTGGTGGTACGATAAGCGTTACGAAATCAGCAAGCAGCAGCACGCGGTGCAGCGTACCCGCGAACTGTTCGCCAAAAGTCTTGGTTACGACCTGCCCACCACTACCGGTGACTACGCCATTGCCCAGCACTTCACCGCTGAACTGCCCGCTGATGCCAACCAGTACCTGGTGTTTTTACACGCCACCACGCGCGATAATAAGCACTGGCCGGAAAGCCACTGGCGTGAGCTGATCGGATTGATGCAGCCTTCAGGCCTAAAGATTAAATTGCCCTGGGGTGCCGAGCATGAGCATCAGCGCGCACTCAGGCTGGCCGAGGGCTTCGACTTTGTTGAGGTCCTGCCTAAGCTGACGCTGGAACAGGTTGCCCGCACGCTGGCTGGTGCGCGTGCGGTGGTATCGGTTGATACCGGCCTTAGCCACTTGACCGCCGCCCTCGATCGGCCGAATATTACCCTTTATGGCCCGACGGACCCGGGGTTGATTGGCGGTTATGGCAAGAATCAGTATGTACTGCGCCCGGAAACGGGGAAGGAGATGGCGGGGATTAGTGCCAGTCAGGTATGGAATACATTACAGCAGGTAGCGTCATGAAAAAACTTCACATTATTAACCTGGAGAAGATGGGTGGCGTAGAGCGTCTTTTTCTGCAGTATATAAATGAAACTTCAGATGACAGTAATAGCGTGATTTGTATTAGTGGCAAAATAGGTGCGGAAATCAAACAGCAAATGCCGCAACAAGAAGTGACATTTGCTACCCGCATGATTAATTCATGGTCGTTGCGTTGCCCACAATTCTTGCGTAAATATTTGCTGCAATGGAAGATTTTCCGCGCTGATGCGGATGTCATTATCGTCTGGGATTTAATTCCAGGACTGGCAGAAAAACCTAAGCGCGGAAAACTTCTCTATTATGATCATGGGTGTTCATGGCGTTATGCGCGTAGCCCAAAGACACTCCGTTTTTTTTCCATGCTGGATGGCGTAATTTCTGCCTCTTACGCCTCAAAACGTGTAATGCAATTAAGGTTCAACCTACCGTGCCCCAATCAGGTGGTGACTAACCGGGTCAAACCACCAGAAAATATATCCGCCATGGAAAAGCCTGCCAGTACTACTTTAAGATTAGGTAGTGCTTCACGTCTGGTCACCCTCAAGGGAATCAGCGTTTCCCTGCAGATGATGCAGGAATTGTTGCGGCGTGGCCACGATGTCACTATGGAGATAGCAGGTAAAGGGCCAGACAAAGACGCATTTGTCGCACTGGCGGAAAGATTGCAGCTGGGCGATCGGATAACATTCAGCGGCTTCCAGCAGAATGTAGCGGATTTTTTCAACCGTATCGATGTCTACATAAGTACTCCAGTAACAGAACCTTTTGGCCTTTCCTGTATGGAGTCACTCTATTACGGTGTGCCGGTGATTTACCCAATGGTCGATGGTCAGCCAGAAGCGGTGAAAGATGGCATCTGTGGATTGGGCATTACGCCTACCGTGACAATTGAAGAACATCAGCGGTCAACTGATATTTTGGTTGAGTTTCCTCATGAAGTCTACGACCCTGTCAGCGATGCACTGGTGCAACCAAGGCTATTGTCACCGATTTCTTGTGCAGATGCCGTTGAGAAGTTTATGGATCCCGTTGCTTTGAAAGAGATTAGTCAGAATGTACGCTGCTATGCTGCTGATAATTTCGACTATGATTCATTTAAGAAAGAATTTGATGAGACATTATATTCTTATGTTGAAACAAAATAATGTGAGTAAAATCAACAACGGCACGTTGATAATAAAAGCCCCACAGCCCGTATTTAGTTATTTTATTTATATCGGATGCGCAGCTTCATTTTTAACAACCCCCTTTGGATTTAGCGCAGGGAAAAACCTATTTTATCTGAGTAGCTACATCGCTTTCTTTGCTTTCATTTTTAACCTGAAATACTATACCAACAACAAGTTCAACCTTATTTTTGCTTCATCATTCTTTTTATTTGGAATTGCGACGATATTCTGGTTGGTAGTATACAAACAGCCAGGTGATTACATTGACATTTATCGCTCTTATATGTCGACAGCAAGACTGCAAATTGCTGCAGCATTCATCATGCTCATTGCATTAAATGAGCAACTAAATATCAAAAAATACGTTATTGCTGTAGGAATAATTGTGGGGATAACGGTGAATCTCTACGCGATTTATCAAGGGCTTTGGAAGAACCATGGCCGCATAGAGCTCAATTATGATCGTGCAACCATTGTTGCATACTTTATGACGGCAATTAATCTTGTTATGATGCAGTCGATTAAGATGTTACGTAATCGACATCGAATTTTACTTTACCTAAGTGCATTTTTATTCACTTTTGCCATGTTGATCCTTACAGGCACGCGTGCGGCCATGCTAGCCTATCCTGTTCTTATTCTGATATCTATTATTGCGACAAAGGGATTGTTCAACTCTCGTCAAAAATTAATTATATTGATTTCATTTCCACTACTTCTTATCGCGTCTAGTGTTATATTTAATAGCCAAATTGATAAACGCATTAATGATTTTCATAGAAATTTGGCGACGATTGATAATACAAAATTAGACAACTCAGTTTTTTCGCGAGTCTGGATGCAGATCGTTGCTATCCGCACCGGCAATGAAGCACCTTTTGGACAATCTGCTGAGCATCGTGCTGCAGAAGCTTTAAACATCATCCATCACGAACCTCGGTTAAACAACGTCAAACGATACCTAACCGTTCATTTGCATAATGAAATACTTGAGACATGGTCGTTAAGAGGCATTTGGGGAGTTAGCTTGTTACTTTTTATCTACTGTAGTCTACTGACTCTTTCATTTAAACCGCAGAGAAATGTTATGCTGCTCGGTGTTACTCTTTCACTCATTATATATGGCCTGAGTGATGTGCTATTTTTCAGCACCGAATGCACTGTTATCTTCGCCCTGGCAATTATTGCAAGCATTCTATCAACTAAAGATATAAACCAAGAGATGATGGTCTGACTATGCAAACTCAGACGCCATTATTGACCATTATCATACCCTTCTTCAATAATGAAGAATTTCTAGCCAGCACTCTACATTCGCTTTACTGCCAAATTGAGGATGATGTTGAAGTTATTTTTATTGATGATGGTTCAACAGACAATTCAGCAAGTGTGGTCCAACAGTTTGTAAACAACGTTTCTCACACTAATGTGCAATTCATCTCGCAGGAAAATGGTGGAATAGCACATGCACGCAACGTTGGCCTTAAGCATGCGCAGGGAAAATACCTCACATTTTTGGATGGTGATGATAGATTAAGCAAAGGATATATGAAAACGCTTCGCCCGTTTATGTTATCAGGTGATTGCGATCTCATTGACTTCAACTATCAGCGTTTTACAGTTGAACCGAATGTCATTCCTGAGAGTGCAGACGTCGCATACGAAGTCTATAACTTTGAAAAATATGGACTAAGCTGCCTGGAGCCTTTGTTTAAAAAATCGATGTGGCATCTGTGGAACCGAATTTACAAGCGAACTCTGTTGGACGGTGAGAGCTTCGCTACCGGACGCCGCTATGAGGATGTCATTTTCACTCCTTTCATTTATTTTAAAACACAAAACATCGTGCATCTTGAACATACTCTTTACTTTTATCGCGATAACAGTCAGGGCATTACCCGTAATGTAAAGCCTAAAGATATTGAAGATATGCTCTTTGCCATGAAAAAAATGCTAATATTCGCGGCGAGAGAACCAGATAATCAGGCACTTAAAAACCTGGCAGCAGAAATGATCGTTAATTGCTTTAACGAAGTAAAAAGCATGTCCAAGCGAGTCTATGGATACTACTTTTATGAAGAACAGACCATCGCCATTCTTAAGGAAGCGGCCCGGCTGTGCCAGGGAACATCAGTACGGTGCAAAAAAAGGTGGCAGATGCGTTTTCCACAAACGGATACCCTGTTATCAAGTATCCGTCTGAAGCTTAAATCCGGTTAGCCTGGCTGGATAGGAATTTGAAGGTGGGAAGTTAGCTCATTAAATACTGTTAGGGGTTGAATCACTCCCACCGGGCCTTCGGCCTCTAACGGCAAGGTGAAGCCCGTGCGGGATTGATGAAGGATACGATGAAGTTCGTTATCCTGAATCGGGCCTGTAGAACGCGGATCTGCAGTAACAAAAAGGCTGATAGTTTTGACTTTCAATGCCACCGCCAGATGCAATGGCCCGGTATCACCAGTAACAAGCAGGTCAAAACTGTCTATCAAGCTTATCAACTGCTGCAACCCCGTTTTTCCTATCCGATCGTCAACTACAGTTCGCGTTTTTTCACTTATCTGCTGTAAAAATTGTTCAGCTTTAGGCTGGTCTAAACTTCCGCCAATCAAGACTAACTTTACATTTTTTACCCTAGTGAAAAGCATTTCTGCCAGTGCAACATAATGGCTGACTGGCCAGCAGCGAGATTCTGTAGAGGCACCAAGTTGGAAACCAATTGTGATGCTGGCAGGATCTTTTATTCCCGGAGGAAAAGGTGCCGGGATTTCCATCCTCGGATCGTCAATGCGGCAGCCAAGGATAGAGACTAGCTCCAATTTTCGGCGGATAAAGTGACCATAATAATGGAAAACGTAGTTTGTCAGCCATTTTTCAAGGCCGCTTATCCCAGAACTATAGTTATCGCGAATAATATACTTCGCACCTGCCATTACTGCTGCGATAACGTCATAAGGAAGATGAGAATGAAGGATCACCGCTAAATCAGGCTGATATTCCCGCAATGAAACGAGTAATTTTTTCAGACTCTTAATTTTATTATCCCAATAGATAACACGGTCATAGTCTCGACCATTCTCAACCAGCTCAGTATTTTTTTTATGGGCAACCAGCGTGATGTGTGCATCAGGAAAGCGTTCGCGTATTGCACGCATCGCCGGCGTATTGAACATAAAATCGCCTAAGGCTGTCGTCGAGAAAATAACAATATTATCAAATTGCATACTACTATTGAACGTTTCAACTTTCTGTAAACGTCCATGCTTTGCTAAATAACGTGTTAAAAACCAGTTAGTGAGATCAACTTTCCATTTCTTCGACATTTTATCTATTCACTTTCTGTTGATAATATTCTGACATCGTCATTCCCAGCGTCCGGTGTTGCAGCCATTCAAATAGCGCCTCAAGATCATCATACAATGTCTCAATATGTTCGTTCGTCTTAAACGTCGGACTACCACCCGGCATAAACTCTGAGGAGTGCAGCATAAACTCAACATAATCGCTGCCGTCAGCCAGCGTTTTCTCAGCGACATCAATCATCTGTGCAACATTGCCCCCCATCGGGCGCAGCCAGTGAACCGACGGGCTACGCTGCTTGCCACGCAGGCGATCGTAACCCTGCTTGACGGCGTTCATTAAGGACGAATGCTTATAGCGGATGCTCATCGGCACTTCCAGCAAGGGCGACTGCCCCGCTTTTGCTATGTCATGTTCGTCGATAAAATAGGCGCAGTCGGGGAAATGCTGATAGTTAGTCCCACCTTGACCTTTTGGGTCCCCCGGAGAAAATGCCCAGTTCACGCGTGGGGTAACAGAGCAGTCAACCTGATAACCAAGCTCAATCAGCAGCTGAGCATAATACTCATTGAATGCCCAGCGGCCGGCACGATGGCTGCGCATCTTGACCTGCAAAGTATCCTCAAGCAGCTGAGTCATATAGCTAACCTTTTCTCTGATAACCTTTGCAGGATACTCAATCAGATAGGGCTTGTGCCGCCAGTCATCTCCGGTAAGGTCGTGTAGCGGAGGGCTGTTCCATGCATGCAGATGCATCCCGATTTCACCACTGTTGCGGGCAATCACATCGCGCGCGAATTCGACATAGGCGGGATCAACCGCCATTTCATAGTTGGTCAGCCATGTGGGTTTAAAGGAATACTTCTCGCAAAGCTGCTGGAATCGAGGCAGAAAAAGGGTGTTTTCCGTTGTGATACGGTCATGGTTTTGCCAAAGGTTATCGCCTTCGGTATCGATGGTGATGATAAACGCGGGCTTAGCCATTTTCCTTCCTGCAGTGAGATTTATCTGCCCGTTATGTTACGTAGCCAGCGGCAATTGCGCAAAGTTATTCTCCCCCCAGACAGCCAGGTGGCCATGATGCTAGCCACGTCCCAGCCACTGCTTTAGAATCAGCAACTGGTTTACTAAACAGTGATCGAGTATGACAAATCAGGACCTGCCGCTTTCATCCCACCCTGTTGCCCGCATTCTGGTGATCAAGTTTCGTCACCATGGCGATATGCTTTTAACCACTCCGGTTATCCGCTCGCTGAAAGCAGCCTGGCCCGATGCCACTGTGGACGTACTGCTATATGAAGAAACCCGCGCCATGCTTACGCATCATCCTGATATTCATCAGGTCTATGCAATAGACCGTACGTGGAAAAAACAGGGCATTCGCTTTCAGGTCAGCCAGGAGTGGCAGCTGTTGAAAACGCTGAGAAAGCAGCGTTACGATCTGGTGGTGAATCTTGCTGACCAGTGGCGCAGTGCATTGATTACACGCTTTACCGGTGCCCCGGTGCGGCTTGGTTTTGATTTTCCAAAACGTCAGGGCGCGCTATGGCGCCGCTGTCATTCGCATTTAGTCCCAACAGAGACACATAATACTCTGCATACCGTAGAACAGAATCTGTCGCTACTTGCCCCGTTAAAATTGCCCTCCACCGACACTACCGTTGGTATGTATTACGCCGAAAGCGATCGCCTTAAAGTGCGCGAGCAGATCAATGGCGCAACGAAATATATCGTGGTACAGCCTACTTCGCGCTGGTTTTTCAAATGCTGGAGCGAGGAGAAAATGGCCGCCGTTATCCAGTTATTGCAGAATGATGGCCATACTATTGTGCTGACTTCCGGACCCGATAAAAAAGAGCTGGCGATGGTCAGTCAGATTGAGGGCCTACTCTCATCCCGGCAGAATGTTATCTCCCTGGCCGGTCAGCTGACGCTAAACCAACTGGCGGCGCTGATAGATGAGGCCGGGCTATTTATTGGTGTGGATTCCGTACCCATGCACATGGCCGCCGCATTGCAAACCCCCTGTATCGCGCTTTTTGGCCCGTCAAAGTTAGTCTTCTGGCGGCCATGGCAGGTAAAAGGTGAGGTAATCTGGGCTGGCGACTTTGCTCCCCTACCCGATCCAGATGCTGTCGATACCAAAACCACAGAACGTTTCCTGGATGCCATTCCAGTGGAAACTGTGCTCAGTGCAGCGAGGAAATTACTGGCATGAAACCGATTCGGCTGGCCATTGTTCGCCAGAAATACCGCCCGGATGGCGGAGCGGAGCGCTTTATCTCTCGCGCACTTGAGGCGCTGGATAATCAGGCGATGGATCTCAATGTCATCACCCGTCAGTGGCAGGGCGAACGCCAGGCTAACTGGCATCTGCATATTTGCGATCCGTTTAAATGGGGCCGCATCAGTCGCGAGCGTGGCTTTGCCGATGCAGCCAGAAAAATCTGGCAGCGTGAGAAATTCGATATCGTGCAGAGCCACGAGCGCATTGCCGGTTGTGATATTTATCGTGCCGGTGATGGTGTTCATCAGCGCTGGCTGGAACAACGTTCGCTTATCCTTCCTGCATGGCGTCAGAAGCTGCTGATGAGTAATCGTTATCACCGCTACGTGATGCATGCCGAACGCGAGATGTATCAGGCAAAGGAGCTTAAGGCCGTTATTTGCAACGCGCAAATGGTGAAAGACGAAATCATTGAGCGTTTTGGCGTTGCTGGCGACAAGATCCATGTCATCTACAATGCCATCAGCACTACCCAGTTTGTTCCAGTCAGCGAAGTGGAACGCAGTAAGCTGCGTGCCAAACTGGGTCTTCCTCTTAATGCCACCATTCTGATCTATGTCGGTTCTGGCTTTGAACGTAAGGGGCTGGCCGCCGCCATCAGAGCGGTCGCTGGCACCAACCGCTATCTGGTAGTGGTTGGCAAAGATAAGGCGGAAAAACAGTATCAGTCACTGGCCAGCGAACTGGGCTGCAGCGAACGGATTATCTTTGCGGGTATGCAACAGGAGACGCGCCCATGGTATCAGGCCGCTGACGGTTTATTACTGCCAACGCTCTATGATCCCTTCCCCAATGTCATTCTGGAAGCCATGGCCTGTGGATTACCCGTGATCACCTCGACCACCTGTGGTGGCAGCGAGTTTATTGAGCAAGGGAAAAATGGCTATGTCTGCGATGCGCTGGACATTTCCGCGCTGCGTGATGCAGTGATGTCACTCCCCGACCACGCCGTTGGCAGCGAGATGGCCAATCATGCCCGAGCGCGCGTGATCGGTTCATCCCCTCAGCGCCTGTCGCAGCAGCTGGTTGCTCTTTATCAACACATTCTGGATTAAACCATGCGTATCTTGATGATTATCGATGGACTGCCGGGTGGCGGGGCTGAAAAAGTGGTGCTGACGCTCTGCGAAGGCATGCAGAAGATGGGACATCAGGTTACTCTGTTTTCCCTGCGTAATGTCTGCAAGTACGCTCTTCCTGAGGGGATTGATTATCAGGTTGTGGAGAGTGATAGCAAGGTACCGTGGCGTAAACTGACTGAACTGAAACGTCGGGCAGCCGGTCTGGATCGTGCAATTGCCGCCAGTGAAATGCAGGCAGGAAGTTTCGATCTGGTCTTCTCGCACCTGCACAAAACCGATCGCATCGTTGCTCGTTGTAAAAATCTGTCGCCGGAAAAAATGTGGTACTGCATTCACGGCATACTCTCCACTTCGTATCTCGGTCACCGTAAAGGTATCGATCGCTGGATCAAGCTGCGAAAAATAGCCCGAATTTATCAGGGAAAGAATATTGTTGCCGTCTCACAGGCCGTGGCGGATGATTTGCAAACTAGGCTCTCGATATCGCCGCGCCGGCTGGCGGTGATCAATAACCCGTTTGATATCGCCCATCTGCTTGCTCAGGCAGAACAGCCCTTTTCTCTGACAAAAGAGCCCTATATCGTCCATGTAGGTCGTTTTCACCCGACAAAACGCCACGATCGTCTGTTAAAGGCTTATGCCGGGTCAGGGATTGAGGCCAAACTTGTGCTGGCAGGGACAGGCGATGAAGCGCGGATAGCATCAGTTAAAGAGCTGGCTGAAAAACTGGGCATCAACGATCGCGTCATTTTTGCGGGTTTCCAGGCTAATCCCTATCCCTTGATCAAACATGCCGGGATGCTGGTACTCAGTTCAGATAGCGAAGGCTTTGGCAACGTGCTGGTCGAAGCATTGCTATGTGGTACCCCCGTTGCCAGTACACGCTGCCCCGGGGGACCTGCAGAAATTCTGGAACGTGCGGGCATGAGCAACGCGCTTTCAGAGTTGAGCAGTGAATCACTGGCGCAAGTGATGGCTAATATCTGGCAGAACCCCCCAGTTATCAATCGCCAACGGCTGATGAGCTACGATCTGCAGCCCATCTGTCAGCAATATCTTTCGCTTAAGGATTAATTCGTGCCAATTTCTGCCAGACCTCATCAACACTCACATCGACACAATCACCTGATGAGGTCTGCAGTATTTGCGACTCACCCGACCACGGACGCCATGATTTCTGGTCAGTATCACCAAAAAACACCACCTGCTTTTTCTGCATCGCTGCGGCCAGATGCATCTGCCCACCATCACTGCATAGCACCTGCGCACACTGCTCGTACGCTGCAACCAGCTCACGCACGGAAGCGGTAGGATAGAGTGAAACACGCGGGCTATGACATGCCGCCAGTACCTGCTCGGCGCGGTGCCGATCGCCAACATCATCCGGCGCCAGCGTGCCCTGCGGCGACCAGAAGATCAGTACACTTCCGCTGTTTTCCTGCAGATACTGCTGAATAATGGCGACATAGCGCTCCAGCGGCCAACGCCGTTTCGGACTGCGGCTGCTGATGTGCACAGCCAGCCCAATCGGTTGCCCTGGCTGAAGCTGTTCAATACGTTGCCGGGCATGCTCGCGCTCCTGCTCGGTGAGCCAAATGCGCACGGGCGGAATGGCAATCTGTTGGTCAGTGATCGCTGACAGATAGCTGAAGGTCTGCTCAACCTGATGCTCACCGCGAAAATCCGCACGGCGGTAAGGCACAGTGATGCTTTTGTCACCGGTATCGGCGCCAATAATATGCTTTGCACCGGCCATTTTCGCCAGACGCAGGCTGTATTTACAAGGAACGGGATTCGCAAGAATGGTGGCGTCAAAATGAATGCGCCGCAGCTGCATAAACATTTTCAGGCGTTCAAAATAGACCCCCAGCTTGGCGGATCTCCCCGCAGCGTGCTTCGCCTTGCGGTAAATAAAGGTGCGGGTAATATGCGGATTATTTTTCACCACGTCCTGACTAACGGTGTTGATCAGCAGATAGACGTTAGCCTCAGGATAAGCCGTTTTTATCCCTTCGATCAGCGGAGTTGTACAAACCAAATCGCCGATATTATCCCGGCGTATCACTAAAATATTCTTCATTACTCATTAACCTGCAGCGCACAGGTGCGCCAGATATACATAATCGATTTAAGGCGCGATTAGCGCGTTACCATCCCCTGAGTACTCCTCATCCATTGAATATTTCCTCCTTACCGCCAGCGGCAACGGGTGTTGCCTGGGCTATTTGACACCTCTCAGACGGGAATTGCACACGGAAAGTCAAAAAAAATCCAGGTAATCCTTTGCAGTTTGAACCCATTCAAATTTACAGGGATGACTATTTTCTCAGATGAGGGGATGATTTCAGTGCTCCAGCCGCAGGTTCACCCTTATGAAGTAGTGTGAGCCCGCCCAACTTATCTGCTAACATGCCGCATTATTTCTCTTTTTTTGGCTATCTCCGGGCGTAAGTCTCTGTTCACCTGAAAAGCAATGTGATGATTACCATTTATACCGCTCTGCTGTATCTCATTCAGCCGTTAATTTGGCTTCGTCTCTGGCTCCGCGGCCGGAAAGCTCCTGCCTATCGCAAACGCTGGGCGGAACGCTATGGCTTTTGCGCAGGCAAAGTAAAGCCTGACGGTATTCTGTTGCATTCAGTTTCGGTGGGCGAAACGCTGGCCGCCATTCCGCTGGTGCGGGCGCTGCGCCATCGCTACCCCGATCTGCCTATCGTGGTCACCACCATGACCCCCACCGGGTCTGAACGAGCCAGCTCCGCCTTCGGCAAAGATGTGCATCACGTCTATCTGCCTTACGACCTGCCCGGGGCGATGAACCGCTTCTTCGATACCGTGCGCCCACGCCTGGTGATCATCATGGAAACCGAGCTCTGGCCGAACATGATCACCCAGCTGCACGAGCGCAAAATCCCGCTGGTGATTGCCAACGCCCGGCTGTCAGAACGCTCCGCCAGGGGTTACCAGAAAATCGGCAAATTTATGAAGCGATTGCTGCAACGTATTACGCTTATCGCCGCGCAGAATGCCGAAGACGGGGAGCGCTTTATCAGCCTTGGTCTGAAGCGCTCTCATCTGGCGGTCACCGGCAGCCTGAAATTTGATATTTCCGTGACGCCAGAGCTGGCTGCCCGCGCGATCACGCTGCGCCGCCAGTGGGCGCCACGCCGCCCGGTGTGGATTGCCACCAGTACCCATGAAGGGGAAGAGAGTATTATTCTGGACGCGCACCGCAAATTACTGGCGCGATTCCCTAATCTGCTGCTGATCCTGGTGCCGCGCCACCCGGAACGTTTCGAGACGGCGCGCGCGCTGACGCAAAAAAATGGCTTCAGCTATATCCTGCGCAGCAGCGGTGAGATCCCGTCCGGCAGCACTGAGGTGGTGATTGGCGATACCATGGGCGAGCTGATGCTGCTCTACGGTATTGCCGATCTCGCCTTTGTTGGCGGCAGCCTGGTCGAGCGCGGTGGCCACAATCCACTGGAGCCTGCCGCCCACGCTATTCCGGTACTGATGGGGCCACATACCTTTAATTTTAAAGATATCTGCGCCCGCCTGCAGCAGGCAGATGGTCTGATCACCGTTACGGATGCGGAGTCGCTGGATAAAGAGATTGGCAATCTGCTGACCGATGAGGACTACCGCCTCTACTACGGCCGTCATGCCGTTGATGTACTGCATCAGAACCAGGGTGCTCTGCAGCGCCTGCTACATTTACTGGAACCTCATCTGCCACAGCGGAATCATTAAATGAGCGTACGTCAGAAACTGTCGGTAGTGATGATAGCCAAAAACGCGGCCGAGCTGCTGCCTGAATGTCTTGAGTCCGTCAGCTGGGCGGATGAAATTATCGTACTCGACTCCGGCAGCAGCGACGCCACCGCGGCCATTGCCGAACGGCACGGCGCGCGGGTTTATCACTCCAGCGAGTGGCACGGCTACGGCAAACAGCGCCAGCTGGCACAGAGCTACGCCAGCCATCCGATGATTTTAACCCTCGACAGCGATGAGCGCGTCACGCCTGAACTGCAGCACGCCATTGAACAAGTGCTGCAGCAGCCCGCTTCAGACAGCGTCTACAGCATCGCCCGGCGCAACCTGTTTCTCGGGCGCTTTATGCGCCACAGCGGCTGGTATCCCGACCGCGTCACCCGCCTCTATCCACGCCACTACCGTTACAACGACAACCAGGTGCATGAGTCGCTGGAAACATCCGGCAAGCGCGCCACGCCGCTCAAGGGCGACCTGCTGCATCTGACCTGCCGGGATTTTTCTGCCTTCCAGTGGAAGCAGTTTGCCTACGCGGAAGCCTGGGCTAAACAGCGTCACCAGCAGGGTAAGCGCTGTGGGATTGCCGCCATTTTCGGCCATACCTTCGGGGCATTTTTCAAAACGCTGGTGCTGCGCGCAGGTTTTCTTGATGGTAAGCAGGGATGGCTGTTGGCGGTGGTCAACGCACAGTATACTTTTAACAAATACGCGGCCCTCTGGGCTCTGAATCACGCATCCAGGAAGGGCAGACTATGAGCACCAAAGCCATCTACCCCGGCACCTTTGATCCGATGACTAACGGCCACCTTGATATCGTGTCCCGCGCGGCCCTGATGTTTGACAGCATCGTGCTGGCCGTTGCCGCCAGTCCGAGCAAAAAACCGCTGTTTTCCCTTGAGGAGCGCGTGGCGCTGGCGACCGAGGTGGTCGCGCATCTGCCAAATGTGGCAGTGGTGGGGTTTAGCGACCTGATGGCGAACTTTGCTAAAGCGCAGCAGGCGAATGTCCTGGTGCGCGGCCTGCGCGCCGTCTCCGACTTCGAATACGAGCTGCAGCTGGCGCATATGAACCGCCACCTGCTGCCGACGCTGGAAAGCGTTTTCCTGATGCCTTCCGAACAGTACTCGTTTATCTCATCGTCCCTGATGAAAGAGGTGGCGCGCCACGGTGGTGAAGTGCAGGCGTTCCTGCCAGCGCCGGTATATCAGGCGCTGAAAACCAAACTCTGAGATTACTTCTGGCAGCGGCGGCAGAAGAAGGTGCTGCGCTGCCCGTGCTTGCTGATTTCAATCGGCGTACCGCACGCTCTGCACGGCTCCCCTGCCCGACCATAAACCTGCAGCTCCTGAGCAAAATAGCCCGGCTTGCCGTCGCTTTGTAAAAAGTCGCGCAGCGTGGTGCCGCCCTGCTCAATCGAACGCAGCAGCACCGCCTTGATGGTGCGGACCAGCAGCGCGGTATCGGCTTCGCTCAGTTCCATTGCCGGACGATCGGGCAGGATCCCAGCGACAAACAGCGATTCGCTGGCGTAGATGTTGCCCACCCCCACCACTATCTTGTTGTCCATCAGCCACGGTTTTACCGCCGTGCGTTTCCCGCGTGATTTTTCAAACAGATACTGCGCGGAAAAGTCATCGCTCAACGGTTCTGGCCCGAGGTGGGAGAGTACCGAGCTGGCCGTCAGATCCGGGCTCCACAGCCAGGCGCCAAAGCGGCGCGGGTCGGTATAGCGCAGCACTTTGCCATTGCTCATCACCAGGTCGACGTGGTCATGCTTCGCCGCAGGTAGCTCCTCCGGCAGCACGCGCAGGCTGCCCGACATACCGAGGTGGATGATGATCCAGCCCGTCGGCAGCTCCAGCAGCAGATATTTAGCCCGGCGCTGAACGCTGAGCACCGGCTGGTCGCTTAGCGCGTGGATCTCCTGTGACACCGGCCAGCGCAGGCGTGAATTTCGCACCACCGCATGCAGAATAGTGGCACCAACCAGGTGCGGTTCGATCCCGCGTCGGCTGGTTTCTACCTCGGGTAACTCTGGCATATTCTCGCCTCCGTTGCTGTTTGGTCACCTGCGATGCCGCACAGTATTACAGACCCGCAGAAACAAAAAAACCCGGCCGAAGCCGGGTTTTTATCCACTGAGATTAATTACTTAATCTTAGCTTCTTTATAGATCACGTGCTGGCGGACAACCGGATCGAATTTCTTCAGTTCCAGTTTTTCCGGCTTAGTACGCTTGTTCTTCGTGGTGGTATAGAAGTGACCTGTCCCAGCAGAAGAAACCAGCTTGATCTTCTCGCGAATACCTTTAGCCATGATTCAGTTCCTTTACCTTAGTACTTCTCACCACGGGTACGCAGATCGGCCAGGACCGTCTCAATACCCTTTTTATCAATTACGCGCATGCCTTTGGCAGTTACGCGCAGTGTAACGAAGCGCTTTTCGCTCTCAACCCAAAAACGGTGAGAGTGCAGGTTCGGCAGGAAACGGCGTTTCGTCGCGTTCATTGCGTGGGAACGGTTGTTACCCGTCACCGGACGCTTGCCAGTTACTTGGCAGACTCGTGACATGTCTATTCTCCAAAAATCAAATCAGCTCGAGCTTTAAAAATAAGGTTTTAGCCGCCTCGTCAGGCTTATAGCCCATCCAGGCGAGTTCTATGTGAACCCGCTGAGCAGGCCCAAAACGCCAAACCCGAGATTCTCAAAGGTGGCGTAGTATACGCCCTGTGGCGCGAGTGCTCAAGCCCCGTACAGATAAAGATCCCTCTGGATCGCGTACAATTGTCTTATCTGCACGGGATTTGTTCGCTTTAGCTGCTGTAAAACCTCAGGTAAAGCAAAAAAAGGCTAAATTACAGGCTGGCGCTCACAGCCATCCGCGTTCGGCAAATGAGACGTACTCCTCCCGGCCGAGCACAAAGTGGTCGAGCACCCGAATGTGCATAAGAGTGCAGGCACTCACTATTTGCTGCGTAATATTGCGGTCGGCCCGGCTGGGCTCAGCCACGCCGGACGGGTGATTATGTGCCAGAATCACTGCGCCTGCATTGCGTTTCAACGCTTCACGCACAATTTCCCGCGGGTGAACCTCCACGCTGTTCAGGGTGCCGCTGAACATTTCGCTGGTGTAAATCACCCGGTGCTGATTATCCAGAAAGATCACCTGAAAAATCTCCCTTTCTTTATCCCCAAGCGAACTGCGTAAGAAATCCAGCACCTCGGTAGAACTATCAACCACACGGTTTTCCACCGATTCCCGGCAGGCATGGCAGCGCTTTGCCAGCTCCGCTATCGCCTTGAGCTGGGAATATTTCGCTAATCCGATGCCATGGATGGCCTGCAATTTTTTCGCGGGCGCATTCATCAACTGATAGAGAGAACCGAACTCGACCAGCAGCCGCTGTGCCAGCGCCATCACAGACATTTCTCTGGTACCGATGCGCAGAAAAATCGCTAATAGTTCGCTATCACTAAGCGTGGCCACCCCAAATTTATCCAGCTTTTCGCGCGGAGGCATCCCCGGCTCCTGCCACCCGTTGGTTTTGCTCATCGTTTGCTCCCTCTTCCTGAAGTGCAGAAAGCATGGCATTATATACAGTATTTTTCTATGGCGATGTGCTGACTTTACGAGACGGCTCGCAAAGGTGGCGAGGTGCGAAATAGTCAGCCAGACGGAGTGTGGTAAAATGTTTCTCTTGTGGCGCGAATAGCGCCAGCAGGCTTAACAGAAGGCGACAGCAAATGATGGAATTAACCGGGAAACGTATTGTTCTGGGCGTCAGCGGGGGTATTGCCGCGTATAAAGCCCCCGAGCTGGTGCGCCGCCTGCGCGACCGTGGCGCGGAAGTGCGCGTGGTCATGACCGACGCGGCAAAAGCGTTTATTACCCCGCTCAGCCTTCAGGCCGTTTCCGGTTATCCGGTCTCTGATGATTTGCTCGACCCGGCAGCAGAAGCGGCAATGGGCCATATCGAACTCGGCAAGTGGGCCGAGTTGGTGATTCTGGCACCTGCTACCGCTGACCTGATTGCCCGCGTGGCGGCAGGGATGGCTAACGACCTGGTGACCACCATTTGCCTGGCCTCTGCGGCACCGCTGGCCGTGGTCCCGGCGATGAACCAGCAGATGTACCGCGCCCTGCCTACCCAGCACAATTTGCAGGTGTTGGCACAGCGAGGGGTGATGATCTGGGGGCCGGACAGCGGCAGCCAGGCCTGTGGTGATATCGGGCCGGGGCGCATGCTCGACCCGCTGGCGATTGTTGACTATGCGGTGAACTGGGCCGCCCCCGTCAACGACCTGCAACATCTCAACCTTATGATCACCGCCGGCCCGACGCGGGAAGCGCTCGATCCGGTGCGCTTTATCAGCAATCACAGCTCGGGGAAAATGGGCTTTGCCATCGCCGCTGCGGCCGCAAAACGCGGCGCCCGCGTTACGCTGGTTGCCGGGCCGGTAGAGCTGCCGACCCCGGCGGGCGTCACGCGGGTGGATGTGGTCAGCGCACTGGAGATGCAGCAGGCGGTGATGGACCAGGCAGCAAGCCAGCAGATCTTTATCGGCTGTGCGGCCGTGGGCGACTACCGTGCGGTGGCCATTGCTGAGGAAAAAATCAAAAAACAGGGTGAAGAAATTACCCTGAAAATGGTGAAAAACCCTGATATTGTCGCCGGCGTGGCGGCGATGCAGGAACACCGTCCCTTTGTCGTAGGATTTGCCGCTGAAACCCAGAATGTGGAAGAATACGCGCAACAAAAACGCGTGCGTAAGAATCTGGACATGATCTGCGCTAACGATGTTGCCAAAGCTGGGCAGGGTTTCAAAAGCGATACCAATGCTCTTCACCTTTTTTGGCAGGAGGGAGAAAAAGTCTTACCGCTCAGCGATAAGTCACTCCTTGGCCAACAGTTACTAGACGAGATTGTCAGCCGTTATGATGAAAAAAATCGACGTTAAAATCCTGGATGCGCGCGTAGGCAGCGATTTCCCGTTACCTACCTATGCCACCTCCGGTTCCGCCGGGCTGGATCTGCGCGCCTGCCTGGATGAAGCATTCGTACTGAATCCGGGTGCCACCACGCTGGTACCCACCGGCCTGGCTATTCATATCGCCGATCCTGAACTGGCCGCGGTGATCTTGCCGCGCTCTGGCCTTGGCCATAAACACGGCGTGGTTCTGGGCAATCTGGTTGGCCTGATTGACTCCGATTATCAGGGGCAGCTGATGGTTTCCGTCTGGAACCGCGGGCAGGACTCCTTTACTATCGAGCCTGGCGAACGTATCGCTCAGATGGTGTTTGTGCCGGTGGTACAGGCTGAATTCAATCTGGTGAACGACTTCGACGCCAGCGTACGTGGCGAAGGTGGTTTCGGTCACTCCGGCCGCCAGTAACTCTCCACCGCTCCGTAACGAACGATAAGCTGATTTTTTTCTTCCGTGAGCCTTTGCTCACGGACGTTGCGTGGGTATTTGCCCGTTTATGGTGATGTTCTCAGGGGTCTTTTAAGGCATGGCAGAAAAAAAGAGTGCGAAAAGGAATCGTCGCGAAGAAATCCTGCAGGCACTGGCGCAGATGCTGGAATCCAGCGATGGCAGCCAGCGCATCACGACCGCCAAGCTGGCGGCGAATGTTGGGGTATCTGAAGCGGCTCTTTACCGGCATTTTCCCAGCAAAACCAAGATGTTTGACAGCCTGATCGAATTTATCGAAGACAGCCTGATTACGCGCATCAATCTGATACTGAAGGACGAGAAAGAGACGCTGCCGCGTCTGCGTCTGATTACCCAGTTAATTCTGGGCTTTGGTGAGCGTAATCCAGGTTTAACGCGCATTCTGACCGGTCATGCGCTGATGTTCGAACAGGATCGTTTGCAGGGGCGGATTAATCAGCTGTTCGAACGCATTGAGGTGCAGCTGCGCCTGGTGATGCGCGAAAAGAAAATTCGTGAGGGTGAAGGTTTTGCCACCGATGAGGCACTGCTGGCCAGCCAGCTGCTGGCGTTCTGCGAAGGGCTGCTGTCGCGCTTTGTGCGTTCAGAGTTCCGTTATCGTCCGACCGTTGACTTCGACGTGCGCTGGCCGCTGCTGGCCGCTCAGCTGGTGTGACATTGTGGGTTGATCATAAGGGCCGATCGAAAAAGAAGATCGGCCCCTACAGAAACGCTTAAATACCAAACTCGCTGCGGTACTCGCGCACCGCCACCAGGTGGTCGGCCAGTTCCGGCTTCTCTTCCAGATAGGCAATCAGCTCTTTCAGCGTGATAATTGAAATCACCTTGCAGCCGTAATCGCGCTCCACTTCCTGAATCGCAGAAATCGCCCCGCGCCCGCGTTCCTGGCGGTCTAACGAAATCAGCACGCCTGCCAGCGTGGCATTGTTTGCCGCGATGATCTCCATCGACTCACGGATGGCCGTCCCCGCGGTGATCACGTCATCCACCAGCATAATTTTTCCCTGCAGCGGGCTGCCCACCAGCGTGCCGCCTTCGCCGTGATCTTTGGCTTCCTTACGGTTAAAGCAGTAAGGGACATCGCGGTCGTGGTGATCGGCCAGCGCCACCACGGTGGTGGTAGCAATCGGAATACCTTTGTAGGCCGGGCCAAACACCAGGTCGAAATCAATACCGGAATCGACCAGCGCCTGAGCGTAGAAACGGCCCAGCAGAGCAAGATCGCGCCCGGTATTGAACAGGCCTGCGTTAAAGAAATAAGGGCTTTTGCGCCCTGATTTCAGCGTGAACTCACCAAACTTCAGCACCTGCTTGTTGATGGCGAATTCGATAAATTGGCGCTGCCAGGCTTTCATGTCGTGTTCCTCAATTTTCAGGCAAGAAAAAGGCGACTGCGAAGTCGCCTGAAAAATTTAGCTGGATAACGCCGCTTTCTGCGCCGCGACCAGGGTATCAATACCGCCTCGCGCCAGCGCCAGCAGCTTGAGCAGCTCATCGTGGCTGAACGGTTCGCCTTCTGCGGTGCCCTGCACCTCAATCATGCGGCCATCTTCGGTCATCACCACGTTCATATCGGTTTCCGCCGCGGAGTCTTCCACGTACTCGAGGTCGCACAGCGCTTCGCCATTAACGATACCAACGGAAATCGCCGCGACCATGCCTTTCATCGGGTTGGCTTTCAGCTTACCGATGGCGACCAGATGATTCAGGGCATCGGCCAGCGCCACACAGGCGCCGGTGATGGATGCGGTACGGGTACCGCCATCTGCCTGCAGCACATCGCAGTCGAGGGTAATGGTAAATTCACCCAGCGCTTTCAGGTCAATGGCTGCACGCAGCGAGCGGGCGATCAGACGCTGGATCTCCAGCGTGCGTCCGCCCTGCTTACCTTTAGCCGCTTCACGCGCGTTACGGCTGTGGGTCGCGCGTGGCAGCATGCCGTATTCGGCGGTGACCCAACCCTGGCCCTGACCTTTCAGAAAGCGCGGCACGCCTTCATCAATGGTGGCAGTACACAGCACTTTGGTATCACCGAATTCAACCAGCACAGAGCCTTCTGCATGTTTGGTGTAATGACGGGTCAGGGTGACGGGGCGCACCTGCTGTGCGCTACGGCCTGATGGACGCATAGTATCTCTCCGGCTAGCTAAACATTATTGACCGCGCATTATACGGATTTCGCAGGGGAATGCCTAACGCGCTGGAAATGACCGCGCGGGTTATGCAAAACGCCGCTAGTTAAGCACTAAAACAGCAAGATAGTCGGCGGCAGGATGTAAAAACGCCGTAAATGTGGCTAAATACGTCTCTTTTCTTCTCCCGCATACCGGACTTTTGTATGACCTCTGTTTTCCATTTTGTTTTAGCGCTGGTGGTCATTGGCTGCCTGGCGCTGCTGTTCAGCAACGATCGTCGTAAAATCCGCCCGCGCGTGCTGCTACAGCTGGTGGTCATTGAAGCGCTACTGGCCTGGTTCTTCCTGCACGCCTCCGCCGGGTTGAGCATCGTCACCGCCTTTTCCGGCTTCTTCGAAGTGCTGCTGAAGTACGCGGCTCAGGGCACCGATTTTGTTTTCGGCGGCATGGCAGCGCAGGGCATGGCGTTTATCTTCCTCGGCGTGCTGTGCCCGATTGTTTTTATCTCTGCGCTGATCGGTATTTTGCAGCATGTGAAAATCCTGCCGGTGCTGATTAAAGTGGTCGGCACTGTACTGTCTAAAATCAATGGCATGGGCAAGCTGGAGTCGTTCAACGCGGTCAGCACGCTAATCCTTGGCCAGTCGGAAAACTTTATCGCTTACAAAGGTATCCTGGCAGAGATTTCCCAGCGCCGCCTTTACTCTATGGCGGCGGCGGCAATGTCCACCGTTTCGCTGTCGATTGTTGGCGCGTATATGTCGATGATTGAACCGCGCTATGTGGTGGCGGCGCTAATCCTCAACATGTTCAGCACCTTCATTATTCTGTCGATTATCAACCCGACGCCGGTTGGCGACGAGCCGGAAATCCGCCTGGAGAAGCTGCACGAAGATCAGAGCTTCTTCGAGATGCTCGGCGAATATATTCTTGCCGGTTTCAAAGTGGCGATGATTATTCTGGCGATGCTGATCGGCTTTATTGCGCTGATTGCGGCGGTGAATGCACTGTTCTCCACGCTGTTCGGCATCAGCTTCCAGCAGATCCTCGGCTATATCTTCTGGCCGTTCGCGTGGCTGATTGGCATCCCGGCTGCGGATGCGCTGCCGGCCGCCAGCATTATGGCCACCAAGCTGGTGACCAACGAATTCGTGGCGATGATTGAGCTGAAGAAGATTGCGGCTGAGCTGTCTCCGCGCGGGCTGGGGATCCTGTCGGTGTTCCTCGTCTCCTTCGCCAACTTTGCCTCTATCGGCATCGTCGCCGGGGCAATCAAAGGGCTGAACGAGCAGCAGGGCAACGTGGTGTCGCGCTTCGGTCTGAAGCTGATCTACGGCTCGACCCTGGTCAGCCTGCTGTCGGCAGCCTTCGCCGGTCTGGTTCTGTAAACGCTATCCGGGCGCAGCCAACGCGCCCGCAGCGTGAAGAGTGAAGGGGATTTAAAATGCCACGCAGGCCGGAGCATCCACCCGCATTACCGACTCCTGCGCGAAGCGCTGCTTGTAGATCGCCCGCAGCGCTTCAATATTCTGCTCACTGGCCTTATCCGGGCTGTGGATCAGCATCAGGGCTCTGCTGTTTTCGCGCGCCACCTTGCCATCATTGCCCAGCCACTGCCCTTGCGCCGTCAATACCGTCAGCCCGTCTTTGAAGCGTGGCGTCACTTCGCCGTCAACAAAACCCTGCCATTCTGCCTGTGAGATTGCGGCACCCTGCGGGCGGTTGAGGCCAAAGTAAAGTGTGGTCTGCGTCATGACGTCACCCAGCGCGCAGGCGGCGGCGGGCGGCGTGGCAGCCTGACGTGCCGGAGTACTACAGCCGCTAAGCGCCAGCAGTAGCAGGGAAGAGAGGATAAGACGCGGTGCCATGGGTGCTCCTGGTTTTTATTGTCTGAGTTGTCATCATCTTAAGCTGTGAGCGGCAAAACGTCAGCCAAAACACCGTCATTTGAGCGAATGCCTGTTAAGGCAGCGCCTGCGCCGCTATAATCCCTGCATCTTTTATCTTTATAACGGTACGCAAAATGATCCGCAGTATGACCGCTTACGCCCGGCGCGAAACCAAAGGCGAATGGGGCAGCGCAGCCTGGGAGCTGCGTTCCGTCAACCAGCGCTATCTTGAAACCTATATCCGTCTGCCCGAGCAGTTCCGCGGGCTGGAGCCGGTGATCCGTGAACGCATCCGCAACCGTCTGACGCGTGGCAAAATCGAAGTTAACCTGCGTTTTGATGCTGACCCAAGCGCGCAAAGCTCGCTGGTGCTGAACGAGAAGCTGGCCGTGCAGCTGGTGCAGGCAGCTAACTGGGTCAAGATGCAGAGCGACGAGGGTGAAATCAACCCGGTTGATATTCTGCGCTGGCCGGGCGTGATGTCCGCTGAAGAGCAGGATCTGGATGCAATCTCTGCCCAGCTGCTCAGCGCGCTGGACACCGCCATTGATGAGTTTATTACCGCACGCGAAAGCGAAGGTTCGGCGCTGAAAGCGCTGATTGAGCAGCGTCTGGAAGGCGTCAGCGCCGAGGTGCTTAAAGTGCGAGCCCATATGCCTGACGTGCTGAAATGGCAGCGTGAGCGCCTGCTGACTCGTCTGGAAGAGGCCCAGGTACAGCTGGAAAATAATCGTCTTGAGCAGGAGCTGGTGATGCTGGCGCAGCGCGTTGATGTGGCTGAAGAGCTGGACCGCCTGGAAGCGCACGTGAAAGAGACCTACAACATCCTGAAGAAGAAGGAAGCCGTAGGCCGCCGCCTCGACTTTATGATGCAGGAGTTTAACCGCGAGTCGAACACCCTGGGGTCTAAATCGATTAATGCCGAAATCACCGCGTCAGCGATTGAGCTGAAAGTGCTGATTGAGCAGATGCGCGAGCAGATTCAGAATATCGAGTAATCTGCCGATAAGATTGACGGTAAAATATCACTAAGCTCACCAACTGGTGGGCTTTTTTTTCAGGAAATTGGCACCGCGTTCAGCGCTTTTCCTTTTAGCTATAGGCACCCACCGCGCCACAAGGTAAACTATCCCCTTATTTTATTATGGATTTAATTGAGGCTAACCCATGCAAACATTACCTCCCTGCCCAAAGTGCCACTCAGAATATAGCTGGCAGGATGGCGCCATGTTGAACTGTCCGGAGTGCGGCCACGTCTGGGCTGAAGGCGCGCAGGACGCGGCGGAAGAGAGCCTGGTGGTGAAAGATGCCAATGGCAACCTGCTGGCCGACGGCGATAGCGTCACGGTGATTAAAGATCTGAAGGTGAAAGGCAGTTCCACGCCGCTGAAGATTGGCACCAAAGTGAAAGGTATCCGTCTGGTGGAAGGCGACCACAATATCGACTGCAAAATCGATGGCTTTGGCCAGATGAAGCTGAAGTCCGAGTTTGTCAAAAAGAACTGATCCCTGCCGGTAGCCCCGCGCTACTGGCCTCTTTCCCCTGCCCGGTTTCCTCAAAGCCTGCGAAGCTGCTAGTATCAAAACGCATCATAAGTTTGCGTTAAGGGCGTACGGCGCTCAACGGACCGACTCAGGACACCCCAGGGGGAAGAGTGAATAAGACGATAGGCGTGTTCTTTCCGCTGTATACCACCACACTATTAATGCTGCTCGGTTCCGGGCTGCTGACCACCTATGTTTCTCTGCGACTGACCTCTATCCATGTCTCCGGCGGCCTGATCGGGGCGATTATCGCTGCGAACTATATCGGCCTGGTGATTGGCGGTAAGGTTGGGCACTTTTTTATCTCCCGTGTCGGGCACATTCGTACTTATGTCTCCTGCGCCGGGATTATTACGGCGGCGGTACTGGCCCACGGTCTGACGGAGTTTATCCCTGCCTGGGTAGGGCTGCGTCTGATCATCGGCATGTGCATGATGTGCCAGTATATGGTGCTGGAGAGCTGGCTGAACGATCAATCGGAATCCGACCAGCGCGGCAAGGTGTTTGGCTGCTATATGGTGGCAACCTATCTCGGCATGTCGCTCGGCCAGGTCGTGCTGATGTTGCAGACCGATCTTGGCCTAAGCACGCTGCTGCTGATTGCGCTCTGTTTCTCGCTCTGCCTGGTGCCGATTGCACTGACCACCCGTACTCATGCTCGCCAGCTGTCGCCGGCTCCGATGGAATTACGCTATTTTATCGGCGCCATCCCTAAGGTGCTGTTCACCACGCTGGCGATTGGTATGGTGGTCGGATCGTTCTACGGTCTGGCGCCGGTGTATGCCAGCCAGCAGCAGCTGACCACCAGCCAGACCGGCCTGTTTATGGCCATCGCGATTTTCGCCGGGCTGGTGGCGCAGTTCCCGCTCAGCTGGCTGTCCGACCGCTATAACCGCACCCGCCTGATGCGCCTCAATGCCGTTGTGTTGATCATCGCCGCGCTGCCGCTGGCAGTACTGCCGCACATCACCTTCCCGCTGCTGCTGGTGCTGGGGTTTGTGGTCAGCATGCTGCAGTTTTCCCTTTATCCGCTGGCGGTCGCGCTGGCCAATGACCTGATTGAACCAGAGCGCCGCGTGTCGCTGGCCGCCTGTCTGCTGATGGCCTTTGGCGTGGGTGCCAGCATTGGTCCGCTGGTGGTGGGCTTACTGATTGAGCCGCTGGGGGCCAATACGCTGTATGCCTTCTTCGCCCTGTGCGGCCTGTTGATTGTTGCTCTGAGCCGGACGGTGAAACAGGATGAAGCCCAGTTTGTCGAGGATGCACCGGTGCCGCATATCGTGATGGCGGATAGCCTGGTAAGTTCTCCACTGTCACCGGCTCTTAATCCGGCCTTTGACGAACAGATGATTGAAGAAACTATGCCCGCGATCGACAGCGAACCGGTTGAAGAGGTAGCAACGGAGAGCGAAACCCAGCAGGGGGCCGATCCCGATGAAGAAACCGGGCTGAAGAAAGCCTTTGAGAAGCTTTGAATCAGCCAATTTTGGTTTTTTCAGGCAGAGTGATGGGGGGTGCAGACCTGCTACCCCTCATCAACCATTTCATCTCCTGCGTTTTGCACTCTTTTACCGCTGCGGATAACCGAAATCCAACAACGAATAATGTCAGAAAAAACAGATAAGTCTTTAATTTTATTCTGTATCAAATGGCAAGTAATTAACGTTGTTTTCCAGTAAATTTTAGCGCGATTAAAAAAACGGCCTCAGATTAAACCTTGCGCATAGGCAAAGCGTATCAGTTCAATATTTGAAGAAATACCAAGCCGCCGCATAGCATTATACTTCTGCGTAGATATAGTGCTGATTGTTCTGTTCTGCCGCCGGGCAATTTCTGCCAGCGAATAGCCTGAAGAGAATAACCGCACGACTTCTAACTCCTTAGGCGTGAGGGTAGTACCCCGATCGTGATTTTTACCCGGTTCAGCTTTGAGATAATCCAGTGAAGATGAAAAGTAGAGCCCACTCTGCATCATCACATGGTGGCAGGCAGTCAGCGTCTCTTCGATATCATCTGACTTACTGACTATTGATCTTACACCATAATCACATGCCTTCCTCAGAATCGCAGTATTTCCCAGAGAGGTCAGCAAAACCACCTTCACATCAGGAAAGCGGCCGCTCAGAGCACGCAGTTTGGAAAATCCATCCAGCGTCGAGTTATCGTTTCCCAGAGAAAAATCAGTAATGACGATATCCGTTCGATTGTTGGCCAGCGAAGCTAATAGCTCTTTGCCACACAGAGACTCATTGGTAACCTGATAGCGAGAGTCGTTAGCAAACAACATCTTTAACGAATGCAATATATGCGGATGATCGTCAGATATGGATACCGTGTGCCTGTGATGCATGTGCCCTCCTTGATTTTCAAAAATACAAACAGGGCTAATATACGATCGATTAACAGACTAAGAAAACAAAATATTATTTTTTCTCCTTAAAGTTAGAGCTTGTAAAAAAGTGACATAAAATTTATTTAGAACATAATAGAAAATTCAGGAAATTTAATAGCGGCATTATTTTATAAAGTGAAATGGGTTCGGTACAGCACTCTCTAAAACCCCTGTGCTGAAAAGGGCAGGCAGGGTTTAAAATAAATGGACGAAATAATGAATAAATAATATATTTCTTACCTATTATTGCTAATTAACATCCTGCGTACGCTGTAAAAGCAAATGAGAGTGAAGCCCTATTGCGCCAGGACGTTTTACTCAGATAAAAGCAAGCCTCTGATGCATCTTGCCGTTTGACAGGCGATCCCTTAGGCTTGCCGCCTGTTTTCAGGAGCTGGCTATGTTACTCACTGTCCTTTACATCATCGGTATTACAGCAGAATCCATGACCGGAGCGCTGGCCGCTGGCCGCCGCAAGATGGATATGTTTGGCGTGATTATTATTGCTTCCGTGACGGCGATAGGCGGTGGTTCTGTGCGCGATATGCTGCTCGGCCACTATCCGCTCGGCTGGGTGAAGCATCCTGAATACATCATGATAGTCGCCGCCGCAGCGGTGGTGACGACCCTGGCGGCGCCGCTGATGCCGCACCTGCGCAAAGTCTTTCTGGTGCTGGATGCACTGGGATTAGTGGTGTTTTCAATTATCGGAGCGCAGGTGGCGCTGGATATGGGCCACGCTGGCATTATCGCCGCGATCAGTGCCGTGGTCACCGGCGTCTTTGGCGGCGTGCTGCGCGACATGTTCTGCAACCGCATCCCGCTGGTATTTCAGAAAGAGTTATATGCAGGTATCGCTTTTGCCTCCGGATGGCTCTATATCCTGCTGCTCAAAACGGCCCTGTCGATGGAGACGGTGATCATCATTACCCTCCTGGCTGGCTTTATCGCGCGCCTGGGTGCACTGCGCTTCCGCCTTGGTCTGCCGGTGTTTAACTATCCCCATGACGACCACTAATCCCCACGCAGATTAAGACTTTCAATGAGCTGCTGCACTTCGCGCTGCTGCAAAAAGGCGCGAATAGTATGGGCCAGTTTAGTACCAACCCCGGGCAGCTGCTGCCACTCTTCCACGCTATGCGACAGTAACTGCTGCCAGCTGTCATCAGGTAGCGCACGCAGCGCCCCTTCCGGGATCGGAACGCCCAGCGCCCGCACCCAGCGTTTAAACGGCAGCTGGCGGCTGAGCCGGAACTGCTGCCAGAAGAAGCGCGCTTTGGGCTGACCGATGCCGGGGATGTCTTCAAGCTGCTGCTGCGACAAGGCCAGCCAGGAGAACAGATGGGTGAGGTGCCCGGACTGGATCAGCCGCTGCCAGTTTTGCCGCCCCATCCCCGTCAGGTTCAGGGCCGGGCTGCTGCTTAACCACTCCAGCCGTGCCAGAAACTGCTGACGGCACGCCGGGCTGAGGTGAAAACAGCTGACCATAGAAAAGCGCCCGGCATCGGGGGGCTGCGGATAGTCGCGCTGCGCCACGCGCCATACCACACTGTTGAGGCGCGGGATCCCCTGCCCGGCCAGGCTGAGGCTGACCTGATCCCCCGCAATCACATCGCGCTCACGCCAGCGCGCAACGGGCCCGATGCTGACCCGGCTGACGCGTTTATCATCCAGCTGTACGGGTTGCAGGTGGAGTACCGTGCTGATTTTACCGCTGCGCCCGACGGTGAATTCCACTGAGCGCACTTCGCTGGTGACTTCAGGTGGCGGATATTTCCAGGCAATGGCCCAGTCCCCCAGCTCGGGCAGCCAGCTTTTTCCCGCCAGCACCGGCATGCTGTGTACCACCACGCCGTCTGTCACAAACGGGAGCGCGCCGTGGAACCAGCGCTCGCGCCAGCCTTCAACCTCATCAGCATCTTGTACCTGCCGCGTCCAGCTGCGGATAGCAGGAAATCCCGCACTTTCCAGAGCGTCCAGCCTCTGTTGCAGCAGCCCTGGGCCATCTGGCCATGCCCAGACAAATAGCCCAACGCGCTGCAGTAAAGGTGAGGGCTGTTTTGCCATTAATGCTCCCGCCACCTGCGAACGGGCATTTTTCCCGCCGTCACGACCCTGCTGGTGATCGGTCATCTTCAGGTAAAGCTCGCCCTGGAATACCTGCTGCCCGGCATTCAGCGTAATAGATTGTGGGATCGCGGGGATCAGGCGGGCTTTCGCCGTCCAGTCCTCCCCCTGCATGCCGTTGCCGCGGCTAACCATCCGGGTCAGTTTTCCCTGACGATAGACCAGGGTTACCGCCACCCCGTCGACTTTAGGCTGTACCCACAGGCCTTGGCGGTTCTCCATCCAGCGCGCCACTTCGGCTTTGCCCGCCAGTTTTTTTACACCGACGTGGGCAACCGGATGGCGTACTTTGCCATCGGTCATCAAAACAGGCTGACGGCGATCGCTGGCGGGATGAAAGCAGTGCTGCCACTGCTGTAGCTTGCCCTGCAATGCATCATAACGTTCATCGGTCACGCTACTCTTACCCTGACGGTAGTAGGCGTCATCCCAGTGCGTGAGCTGTGCTGCCAGCCGGGTCATCTCCAGATCGGCCCGCGCAGGCGACCATACCGGGCACTGTGCCGCCAGCACCGCGCTGTATAACCCAATGGCTAAAATGAGGTAGCGCATCCCTGTCTCTCCTGCTTTCCACTTATACCGCTCAACAGTAAAGCGTGCGGGTTGGGTATTAGCGAGTGGCAAAGTCAGATTATGGAAAGCCGCTCCGGAACAATTCAATGCAGCCGACATCGGGCTGCAAAACGCCGTGCAGCGCTTTCCATTTCCTCAGAAAATCCCCTGGATCATCGCCTAAACGCTGCATCACGCCCTGCACCTGTGTATACTGTGCAGGAAGTAGACTCCGCTTTATTGGCATATCAAGAATAATCATGGCTCAAGGCACGCTTTTTATTGTTTCCGCCCCTAGTGGCGCGGGTAAATCCAGCCTGATTCAGGCGCTGTTAAAAACGCAACCGCTGTACGATACCCAGGTATCGATCTCCCACACCACGCGTGGGGTACGGCCGGGCGAAAATCATGGTGAGCATTATTACTTTGTGAACCACGATGAGTTTCGTTCCATGATTGAGGACGAGGCGTTTTTAGAACATGCCGAAGTGTTCGGTAACTATTACGGCACTTCGCGTAAAGCCATTGAACAGGTGCTGGCAACCGGCGTTGATGTGTTTCTCGATATCGACTGGCAGGGTGCTAAACAGATCCGTGAGAAAATGCCGGCAGCACGCAGCATTTTCGTGCTGCCGCCGTCGAAAGACGAACTGGACCGCCGCCTGCGTGGCCGTGGTCAGGACAGCGAAGAAGTGATTACTAAACGTATGGCCCAGGCTGTTGCTGAGATGAGCCACTACGCCGAATACGATTATTTAATCGTGAATGATGATTTCGACCTGGCATTGTCCGATCTGAAAACCATTATTCGCGCTGAGCGTCTGCGTATGGGCCGTCAAAAAGCCCGCCATGATGCATTAATCAGCAAACTATTGGCAGACTGAGGGTAACTCAGTATGATGCCCAGTCATTTCGTCACCACCCGTGGAGTATCACACTTATGGCACGCGTAACCGTACAGGACGCAGTAGAAAAAATTGGTAACCGTTTTGATCTGGTTCTGGTAGCAGCACGCCGCGCTCGTCAGATGCAGGTTGGTGGTAAAGATCCACTGGTCCCGGAAGAGAACGACAAATCTACCGTTATCGCGCTGCGCGAAATCGAAGAAGGCCTGATCACCAATCAGATCCTCGACGTGCGCGATCGCCAGGAGCAGCAAGAGCAGGAAGCCGCAGAATTACAGGCTGTGACTGCTATCGCTGAAGGTCGTCGTTAATCAGCACTAAAGGCCTGCCTTGTATCTGTTCGAAAGCCTCAATCAGCTGATTGAAAAATACTTGCCTGAGGAGCAAATCAAGCGCCTCAAGCAAGCTTATCTTGTCGCACGTGATGCTCACGAGGGACAGACACGCTCCAGCGGTGAGCCTTATATCACCCATCCGGTAGCCGTGGCCTGCATCCTGGCGGAAATGAAACTCGACCATGAAACACTGATGGCCGCGCTTCTGCACGACGTTATTGAAGACACGCCAGCCACCTATAAGGATATGGAACAGCTGTTCGGCCAGACCGTCGCCGAGCTGGTTGAAGGGGTTTCTAAACTCGACAAGCTGAAATTCCGCGACAAGAAAGAAGCCCAGGCTGAAAACTTCCGCAAGATGATCATGGCGATGGTGCAGGATATCCGCGTCATTCTGATCAAGCTGGCCGACCGTACGCACAACATGCGTACCCTCGGCGCGCTGCGACCGGATAAAAAACGGCGTATCGCGTTGGAAACGCTGGAAATCTATAGCCCACTGGCTCATCGCCTGGGTATTCACCACCTGAAAACCGAACTGGAAGAGCTGGGCTTTGAAGCCCTGTATCCGAACCGTTTCCGCGTGATTAAGGAAGTGGTCAAAGCGGCACGCGGCAACCGTAAAGAGATGATCCAGAAAATCCTCTCGGAAATTGACGGTCGTCTGGAAGAAGCCGGTATTACCCGCCGCGTCAGCGGTCGCGAAAAACACCTCTATTCCATCTACTGCAAAATGCACCTGAAAGAGCAGCGATTCCATTCGATTATGGATATCTATGCCTTCCGCGTCATCGTGCGTGATGTCGATACCTGTTATCGCGTACTGGGCCAGATGCACAGCTTGTATAAGCCGCGTCCGGGCCGGGTAAAAGATTATATTGCTATCCCAAAAGCCAACGGCTATCAGTCGCTGCACACATCAATGATCGGCCCGCACGGCGTGCCGGTTGAGGTGCAGATCCGCACCGAAGATATGGATCAGATGGCAGAGATGGGGGTAGCAGCGCACTGGGCTTATAAAGAACAGGGCGAGAGCAGCACTACCGCACAAATCCGCGCGCAGCGCTGGCTGCAAAGCCTGCTGGAGCTGCAGCAGAGCGCCGGAAGCTCATTTGAATTTATCGAAAGCGTCAAATCCGATCTGTTCCCGGATGAGATTTACGTTTTCACTCCGGAAGGCCGCATTGTTGAACTGCCAGCCGGCGCCACGCCGGTCGACTTTGCCTACGCCGTGCATACCGATATCGGCCATGCCTGCGTGGGCGCACGCGTTGACCGTCAGCCTTATCCGCTGTCGCAGCCGCTCACCAGCGGCCAGACCGTCGAGATTATTACCGCCCCGGGTGCGCGCCCGAACGCAGCGTGGCTGAACTTTGTCGTGAGCTCGAAAGCGCGCGCCAAGATCCGCCAGCTGTTGAAAAACCTCAAGCGTGATGACTCTGTCAGCCTTGGCCGACGCCTGCTCAATCATGCCCTGGGCGGCAGCCGCAAGCTGGCTGAGATCCCGGAAGCCAATGTCCAGCACGAGCTGGAGCGCATGAAGCTGACCTCGCTGGATGACCTGCTGGCAGAAATCGGTCTCGGTAACGCCATGAGCGTGGTGGTGGCGAAAAATCTGCAGCAGAGCGAGCAGAATGTTCCCGCCAACACCGGCAGCAGCAGTAGCATCAGCGGCGCTCGCAGCAAGCTGCCAATTAAGGGCGCCGATGGGGTGTTGATCACCTTCGCTAAGTGCTGCCGCCCGATCCCCGGTGACCCGATTGTGGCGCACGTCAGCCCCGGTAAAGGCCTGGTCGTGCACCATGAATCCTGCCGTAATATTCGTGGCTATCAGAAAGAGCCAGAGAAATACATGGCGGTGGAGTGGGATATTGCCACCGAGCAGGAGTTTGTCGCCGAGATTAAGGTGGATATGTTTAACCACCAGGGCGCGCTGGCAAACCTGACGGCGGCAATTAACACCGCCGGCTCCAATATCCAGAGCCTGAACACTGAAGAAAAAGATGGCCGTGTTTACAGCGCCTTTATCCGTCTGACGGCACGCGATCGCGTTCATCTGGCCAATATCATGCGTAAGATCCGCGTGATGCCGGATGTCATCAAGGTGCATCGCAACCGCAATTAAGCAAAAGACGGAGCCTGCCTCCGTCTTTTGCTTCCCCATGTCGCCGCAGACGGGATGACTGATTTTAGGGAGTCCACTTTCGCATGAATGCCCAACGTTATGCCCGTATCCGCGCAATGCTCGCCGCCCGTCAGCACGACCTGACGGTGTGTATGGAACAGGTGCATAAACCTCATAACGTCTCTGCGGTGATCCGCACCGCCGACGCCGTTGGCGTGCATGAAGTTCACGCCGTATGGCCGGGAAGCCGCATGCGCACCATGGTCTCTTCCGCCGCGGGCAGCAACAGCTGGGTGCAGGTGAAAACCCATCCGACCATCCGTGATGCCGTCAGCCATCTGAAAGATCGGAAGATGCAGATTCTGGCGACGCACCTCTCCGCTAAAGCGGTCGATTTCCGCGAGATCGACTATACCCGTCCGACCTGCATCCTGATGGGCCAGGAAAAAACCGGGATTACCCAGGAAGCCCTCGACCTTGCCGACCAGGATATTATTATCCCGATGATCGGTATGGTGCAGTCGCTGAACGTCTCCGTGGCATCGGCCCTGATCCTCTATGAAGCTCAGCGCCAGCGGCAGAATGCCGGTATGTATCTGCGTGAAGAGAGCACGCTGGAGTACGCCGAGCAGCAGCGTCTGCTGTTCGAAGGGGGTTACCCGGTACTGGCCCGCGTGGCGAAGCATAAAGGGCTGCCCTACCCTGAGATCAACGATCGCGGTGAAGTGGTGGCGGAGCCGGAATGGTGGGCCACCATGCAGTCGAAGGCGCGTAAATAATGCAGGGCCGCCTGCTGGATGCCGTTCCGCTCAATACGCTGTCCGGCGTGGGCGCCAGCCAGGCGGCAAAGCTGGCCAAACTTGGCCTGCTGACCGTACAGGATCTGCTGCTGCATCTGCCGATGCGCTATGAAGACCGCACTCAGCTTTACGCCATCAACGACCTGCTGCCGGGCATCTATGCCACGGTAGAGGGCGAAGTGCTGCACAGCGATATTTCGTTTGGCCGCCGCCGCATGCTGACCTGCCAGATTAGCGACGGCAGCGGCATCCTCACCCTGCGCTTTTTCAACTTCAATGCCGGAATGAAGAACAGCCTCGCCACCGGCCGCCGCGTCACCGCTTATGGTGAAATTAAACGCGGCCAGCGCGGGGCGGAGATCATCCACCCGGAGTACAAAGTGCAGGGTGAGAGCAGACTCACCGAATTACAAGAGACGCTGACCCCGGTCTACTCCACGACTGAGGGCGTGCGCCAGGCGACGCTGCGCAACCTGACCGACCAGGCGCTGACCCTGCTGGAAACCTGCGCGATTAGCGAACTGCTGCCGCCGGAGCTAAGCCAGGGAATGATCAGCCTGCCGGAAGCGCTGCGCACGCTGCACCGCCCGCCGCCGGATATGGCGCTGGCCGATCTCGACAGCGGCCGCCACCCGGCGCAGCGCCGCCTGATTATGGAAGAGTTGCTGGCGCACAACCTCAGCATGCTGGCGGTACGCGCTGGCGCGCAGCGTTATCATGCGCTGCCGATAGCTGCCCGCCACGACCTGAGCGATAAGCTGCTGGCCGCGCTGCCCTTTAAACCCACTCATGCGCAAGAGCGTGTGGTGCGTGAGATCGAAACCGACCTCGCCCACGACTACCCAATGATGCGTCTGGTGCAGGGCGATGTGGGCTCCGGTAAAACGCTGGTTGCCGCGCTGGCGGCACTGCAGGTGATTGCTTACGGTAAGCAGGTAGCGCTGATGGCGCCGACCGAGCTGCTGGCCGAGCAGCACGCCAATAATTTCCGCCAGTGGTTTGCACCGCTCGGGCTGGAAGTAGGCTGGCTGGCAGGGAAGCAGAAAGGCAAAGCGCGCATCGCCCAGCAGGAAGCAATCGCCAGCGGGCAGGTGTCGATGATTGTTGGTACCCACGCTATCTTCCAGGAGCAGGTGCAGTTCAACGGGCTGGCGCTGGTGATCATCGATGAGCAGCACCGCTTTGGCGTCCACCAGCGTCTGGCGCTGTGGGAGAAAGGCGAAGAGCAGGGTTTCCACCCGCACCAGCTGATTATGACTGCCACACCGATCCCGCGCACCCTGGCGATGACCGCCTATGCCGATCTCGATACCTCAACCATCGACGAACTGCCGCCGGGACGTACCCCGGTGACCACCGTCGCGATCCCTGACACGCGCCGCGCTGAGATTATTGCCCGGGTGAAAAGCGCCTGCGGCAGCGAAGGCCGCCAGGCCTACTGGGTCTGTACCCTGATTGAGGAGTCGGAGCTGCTGGAAGCCCAGGCGGCGGAAGCCACCTGGGAAGAGCTGAAGCTGGCGCTGCCGGAGCTGACTATCGGCCTGGTACACGGCCGGATGAAGCCGCAGGAGAAACAGGCGGTAATGCAGGCGTTCAAGCAGGGTGAAATCCATCTGCTGATTGCCACTACGGTGATAGAGGTCGGCGTGGATGTGCCCAATGCCAGCCTGATGATTATCGAAAACCCGGAACGCCTCGGGCTGGCGCAGCTGCATCAGCTGCGCGGTCGCGTTGGCCGTGGCGCGGTCGCTTCCCACTGCGTGCTGCTGTATAAGGCGCCGCTGAGTAAAACCGCGCAGAAACGTTTACAGGTGCTGCGCGACAGCAACGACGGCTTTGTGATTGCCCAGTGTGACCTCGAAATTCGCGGCCCCGGCGAAATGCTGGGCACGCGACAAACCGGTAACGCCGAGTTTAAGGTTGCTGACCTGCTGCGCGACCAGGCGATGATCCCGGAAGTGCAGCGCGTGGCGCGCCATATCCACCAGCACTATCCGGAGCAGGCTTCGGCTCTGATTGAACGCTGGCTGCCGGAAACCGAACGCTATACCAACGCGTAACCCCCTCAATGACTGTCTTCACCGTCGATAGGGTGGCAAACGATTGCTTTTACTCTGAAGAAGATTAAAATCGCCACTTTATTGCCGCTGGGAAGCCTGACATGTCCGTTGAAAGCCAACATACTACCGCCGATCGTACTCCGGTCGCGGCGGGAAAAAGTGAGCTGATTTACCGCCTTGAAGACCGTCCGCCGCTGGCGCAAACGCTGTTCGCCGCCTGTCAGCATCTGCTGGCGATGTTTGTGGCGGTGATCACGCCCGCTCTGCTAATCTGCCAGGCGCTGGGCCTGCCCGCGCAGGATACGCAGCACATCATCAGCATGTCGCTGTTCGCCTCCGGCGTGGCGTCGCTGTTGCAGATTAAAACCTGGGGGCCGGTCGGTTCCGGGCTGCTGTCGATCCAGGGTACCAGCTTTAACTTTGTCACCCCGCTGATTATGGGTGGCCTGGCGCTGAAAACCGGCGGGGCCGACGTGAAAACCATGATGGCGGCACTGTTCGGCACGCTGATGCTGGCATCCTGTACCGAGATGGTGCTGTCACGCGTGCTGCATCTGGCGCGCCGGGTGATCACCCCGCTGGTTTCCGGCATTGTGGTGATGATTATCGGTCTGTCGCTGATCCAGGTTGGCCTGACCTCCATCGGCGGCGGTTTTGCCGCAATGAACGATCACACCTTTGGCGCACCGAAAAACCTGCTGCTGGCCGGTGTGGTACTGGCGGTGATCATTCTGCTCAACCGCCAGCGCAATGCCTATCTGCGCGTCGCTTCGCTGGTGATCGCGATGGCGGTAGGCTATCTGCTGGCCTGGGCGCTGGGGATGCTGCCGGAAAATAGTGCCGCGGCGAACAGTGCGCTGATCGCCATACCCACCCCGCTCTATTACGGGCTGGGTATCGACTGGAATCTGCTGATCCCGCTGATGCTGGTGTTTATGGTGACCTCGCTGGAAACCATTGGCGATATCACCGCCACCTCAGATGTCTCCGAGCAGCCGGTCAGCGGCCCGCTGTATATGAAGCGCCTGAAAGGCGGCGTGCTGGCGAACGGGCTGAACTCCTGCGTTTCTGCACTGTTTAACACCTTCCCCAACTCCTGCTTCGGTCAGAACAATGGCGTGATCCAGCTGACCGGCGTGGCCAGTCGCTACGTCGGTTTTGTCGTGGCGCTGATGCTGATTGTGCTCGGGCTGTTCCCGGCGGTCAGCGGCTTTGTGCAGCACATCCCCGAGCCGGTACTCGGCGGTGCCACGCTGGTGATGTTTGGCACTATTGCCGCCTCAGGCGTGCGTATCGTGTCGCGCGAACCGCTCAACCGCCGGGCGATTATGATTATCGCGCTCTCGCTGGCGGTCGGCCTTGGCGTCTCCCAGCAGCCGCTGATCCTGCAGTTTGCCCCTGACTGGCTGAAAACGCTGCTTTCCTCCGGGATCGCTGCCGGCGGTATCACCGCTATCGTGCTGAATCTGGTGTTCCCGCAGGAGAAGTAGCGGCTACGCTCATTCTGAAAACAGCGGCCGGGGTGCGATATTTGCTCCGGCCGCTGCGCTGTGGGTTGAGAAGTGACGATAAATCAGGCATAACAAGCCATTACCCGATATTCATAGGGATGGTTGTGATGAAGTTTTTCGGAAAAGTTTTGCTTACCCTGCTGCTCATTCTGCTGCTGGCCCTGGTCGCTATCTACGTGCTGCTGCAAACCCAGTGGGGCGCGGGATGGATTAGCCGCCAGGTCAGCGCCAGCAGTGATTACCAGCTGTCGCTCAGCAAAATGGAGCACAATTTTTCCGATCCCAGCCATCTGCTGCTTAACGATGTCTCCTTTGGCCGTAAAGACCAGCCCGCCACGCTGGTGGCCAGGCGCGTTGACCTTGGCCTCAGCCTGATGCAGTTCAGCAGCCCGCTGCATTTTGCCAGCATTCGACTCGATCAGGGTACGCTAAACCTCAGCGATAAAAGTGCCCCCCTCTCCTTACAGGCAGACCGTTTACAGCTTAGCCAGATGGCGCTTAACCGCAATCAGGGCGACTGGCCGCTGCAGGCACAGCGCGTCGACGGAGGCGTCACCCCGTGGAAGCCTGAAGCGGGCAACGTGCTGGGCAAAGAGGCCAGGTTCCAGATGAGCGCCGGTTCCCTGACGCTGGACGGTATTCCTGCGGCGAATGTGCTGGTGCAGGGCAGTATTCACGGACCGCAGCTGGTGTTAAGCAATTTCGGGGCTGACGTGGCGCTCGGCTCGGTGACCGCCAGCGCGCAGCGTGATGCGCAGGGCTGGCAGGTGAACAGCCTGCGCCTGAACAGCATTCGCCTGCAGAGTGATAAAACGCTGGCTGAGTTCCTGCAACCGCTGCGCACGCTGCCGACGATGCATTTTGACCGCATTGATATGACCGATGCCCGCCTGCAGGGGCAGGACTGGGCGGTGACCGACCTGGACCTGACATTGAAAGACCTGACGCTGAGCAACGGCGACTGGCAGAGCGACAACGGTTCGCTGTCGATGAACGCCAGCAGCTTTGTGAATGGCAGCATGCAGCTGGACGACCCGATCGCCAATATGGACTTCTCCGCGCAGGGCGTGCAGCTGACGCAGTTCAGTTCGCGCTGGGTCAACGGCCTGGTGCGTGCGCAGGGCAGCTGGACGCGCAGCGACAAGAAACTGACGCTGGATGAACTGGTGGTGGCCGGGCTGGAATACACCCTGCCGCTCAACTGGCGCGAGCGCTGGATGGAGACGCTGCCATCATGGCTGGAGAGCGTGCAGGTGACCAAACTCAGCGCCAGCCGTAACCTGATTATCGATATCAATCCGGACTTCCCGTTCCAGATGACGGCGCTGGATGGCAATGGCAGCAACCTGCTGATGGCGCGCAATCATCAGTGGGGCATCTGGTCAGGCAATCTGAGTTTCAACGCCGCCGCCGCAACCTTTAATCGCGTCGATCTGCGCCATCCGTCGATTGCCCTCAGCGCAGATGACAACGCTATCAATGTGTCAGAAATGAGCGCCTTCAGTGCCGACGGCATGCTGGAAGGGCTGGCAACGCTGAGCCAGCAGCCGCAGCGGGCACTGTCGCTGACGCTGAATGGCCGCCAGGTTAACGCCACTCTGCTGCAGAACTGGGGCTGGCCGACGATCCCGCTGAACGGTAACGCCACGATGCAGCTGAAAATGCAGGGCAGCCTGCAGGCCAGCCAGCCGCTGAAACCCTCCGTCAACGCCACGCTGGCGGTCAGCAACGGCGAGCAGACTGTGCAGCAAACTCTGCGCGGGGGCCAGCTGAGCGGCTCACAGTAAGGTATACCCTAAATAATTCGAGGTGCAGGAAGGCGGCAAATGAGCGAGTCCCGATGAGCTTACTAAAGTAAGTGATTCGGGTGAACGAAAGCAGCAACGCACCTGCAGCTTGAAGTATGACGGGTAAAAAGGGCCAGGTCGGCCCTTCGCAACGTGTCACGGGTAAGGTATAGTCCGTTTTTTTTACGGGGGAACTATGCTGACCAACTCATCTATTCGTCTGAACAAATACATCGCCGAGAGCGGGATCTGCTCGCGTCGCGATGCCGATCGCTTTATCGAACAGGGAAATGTTTTTATTAACGGTAAGCGCGCCTCTGTGGGCGACCAGGTATTTGCCGGCGATGTGGTAAAAGTTAACGGTCAGCTAATCGAGCCGCGTAACGAAGAAGATCTGGTGCTGATTGCGCTGAATAAGCCCGTGGGCATCGTCAGCACCACGGAAAATAGCGAGCGCGACAACATCGTTGATTTCGTTAACCACAGCAAGCGCGTGTTCCCGATTGGCCGCCTGGATAAAGATTCGCAGGGGCTGATCCTGCTGACTAACCACGGTGACCTGGTGAATAAGATCCTGCGCGCCGGCAACGACCACGAAAAAGAGTATCTGGTCACCGTGAACAAGCCGGTCACCGAAGAGTTTATCCGCGGGCTGGGCGCGGGCGTGCCGATGATGGGCACGGTAACCAAAAAGTGTAAGGTGAAGAAAGAGTCGACGTTTGTCTTCCGCATTACGCTGGTGCAGGGGCTGAACCGTCAGATCCGTCGCATGGCCGAGCACTTTGGCTACGAGGTGACCAGGCTCGAACGCATCCGCATTATGAACATTTCCCTGAAAGGGGTGCCGCCGGGCGAGTGGCGCGACCTGACCGATGACGAGCTCATCGAGCTGTTTAAGCTGATTGAGAACTCCTCTTCCGAGGACAATAGCAAAGCGAAGAGACCGGCGCAGAAGGCGAAGCCCGCAGCGGCAAAAAAACCGGCCGCCAAAGCCGCCGATAAACCGGCTGCCACCCCGGCCGGACGCAAGCGTTTCGTCCAGCCGGGTCGCAAGAAAAAGGGGCGTTAAACGCCGCAGCCCCCTTCCTCCAGTGGCCCGTCGGGATCGGCGGGCAGCACCATATACACCCCTTCAAATACCGCACCGGATTCATCATTACCGAACAGCTCCACCTCCAGCTGCACGCGGGCTTTACGCCCGCGCGCCAGGCGGTCAAGGTCGCCGCTCAGCGAGCCAAGGTCGGCAATCGCCCCCGGCTTGCCGGTAATCGGCTTGCTGTAGCGAATATGCGCATCGGCGAGGATAATGGTGCCGCCGAGATGACGCTCGCGCAGCAGCAGCCAGATTAAGCCCCAGCCGGTCAGCGTCGCCAGCGAGAACAGGCTACCGGCAAACAGCGTATGGTGCGGGTTCTGATTGCCGGTTTCCGGCATGGTGGTAATAAACTTCTGCCCGGTATATTGCAGAATACGCACGCCCATCTTTTCGCTCAGTGGGATATGTTCGTACCACGCCTGCTGCAGCTGCCCGCACCAGTCGGCACGGTGCAGGATGTCGTCCAGCGTCACTACCGGTTTGATCATCAGGAAGTGCCGTACTGGCGTGGTTTGCGGCGCGGTAATCTCCCCCTGATTGAGGTAGCCCAGCTTGGAGAAGAACTCCACGGCATCTTCGCGCGCGCTGCACACCACGCGCTTTACCCCTTCCTGGCGCGCGACAGACTCCAGCGTCATCGCCACCAGCGTACCCAGCCCTTTGCCCTGCACCGAGGGATGAACGGCGAGGAAGCGGATAGCGGCTTCGTTATCGGCATTGATATAGAGGCGGCCAACGGCAACCGGGTCGCCGTGTTCATCCACCACCATCTGATGATGCGCCAGCGCATCCCAGGCGTCACGCTCGGACCCCAGCGGCTGGTGCAGCGGCTTACGCAGCATCTCCCAGCGGAACTGGTAGTAGGTATCTAGCTCTTCTGCGGTTTCAGGTACGCGGAGGTGATACATAAAATGGTTCTCTCTGTCTGAGCCCGTCAGGCCATTCCTTTGCCGCTCGGCCAGCTGCGTCAAACCTGCAGCCAGAAGGTGACGGGACCATCGTTGACCAGCGCCACTTTCATGTCGGCGGCAAAACGCCCGGTTTGCGTGGCAATCCCTTTTTCACGACAGCAGGCGGTGAAGTAGTCATACAGCTCTTCGGCAACCTCCGGGGCGGCCCCGCCGGAGAAACTCGGGCGCATCCCTTTTTTGGTGTCTGCTGCCAGCGTGAACTGCGACACCACCAGCACGCTGCCCCCGGCCTGCTGTACGTTCAGATTCATTTTGTCATTTTCGTCGCCGAAAATACGGTAACCCAGCACTTTATCGACCAGTTTGCGCGCGCTCTCCCGGGTATCTTCTTTTTCCACCCCGAGCAGGATCAGTAATCCCGGCCCAATCTCACCAACAGTTTCGCCCGCTACCGTGACGCTGGCAGAAAGTGCCCGCTGAATTAATGCAATCATGATTCCTCGTTTTCTCTTTCTTGTTCTTCTTGTTTCAGCTGGCGGTAATCACCCAGCGTGGCGGTAATTTCCGCCCCTAATAGAACGATACACCACGTCCAGTACACCCACAGGAACAGGATGGGAATAACGGCAAGCACGCCGTAAATTAACTGGTACGAGGGGAACATCGTAACATACAGCGCAAAGCCCTTTTTCCCCAACTCGAAGAGCAATCCGGCCACCACCGCGCCGATGAGCGCATCGCGCCCTGCCACCTGAATGGTCGGTACAATGCTGTACAGCAGCCAGAAGGAGAGGATCGACAGCAGCAGAGGGAAGATGCGCAGCCCCATATCCACCAGCCCGCTGACGCCGCTGACCGTTGCCCAGTGCAGCGACAGCAGATAGGAGCTGATTGCCAGACTGGCACCGGCCAGCAGTGGGCCGAGCGTCAGGATCATCCAGTACACCGCGAAGGAGTAAACCAGCGGCCGTTTGCGTTTGCTGCGCCAGATAACGTTGAGCGCGGTGTCGATGGAGTACATCAACAGCAGCGCGGTGAACACCAGGCCGCCCACGCCGACCGCCGTCATTTTGCTGACGTTGGCGACGAACTGCTCCAGATAGTTCTGGATAGTCGCCCCGGCGGCCGGGACAAAGTTGTTAAACACGAAGTTCTTGAGCTGGACGCTGACGTCCGAAAACATCGGGAATGCGGCGAACAGCGCAAAGACCACCGCAATTAACGGCACCAGCGACAGCAGCGAAACATAGGCCAGGTGCCCGGCCAGTATCGTCATGCCATCTTCGTCAATGCGCTGCCACAGCAGTTTGATCCACGACCAGAATGCCCGCCCGCGGTGGCGATAGTGATTGAGTAAACTCATGTTTTAATACGGTCGGCGAAGAATGCCGGGATAACTTTGGCATCGGTAATATGCAGGCTGTGAATGCCGACAGCACGCGCTCCTTCGATGTTTTCCAGATTATCATCAAAGAAGATAGCCTCCTGAGCTGAGGTCTCTTCCTCATTTAGCAAGCGCTCATAAATTTTCTTGTCCGGCTTGCGTAGCCCCATCTCCTGGGAAAGGTAGACTTTATCAGCGGCTTGCTGCACTTCCGGGTACTGCGACGGCCAGAAATTACAGTGCAGGCGATTAGTGTTCGACAGGATCACCACGCGATCGCCCTGCTCACGCAGTTTATTCATAATGGCGATCACTTCCGGGCGCACGCCGACAAACACTTCCTGCCAGCCGACCGCGAACTGTTCAAAACTTAGCGACAAGCCTAACTCGTCAGACATTTTTTGCGCGAAGACTTCATCGCTGATTTCACCGCGTTCGTGCTGGTGAAAGCTCTCGCCCATGTGGAAACGATTTCGCAGTTCGGCCAGCGGCACGCGGCTTAAATCGCTCCAGACACCAAGAACCCGGTTGAAATCAATATCAACAATGACGTTACCCAAATCAAAGATATACAGCATGGCCATCTCCTTTTGTTCCGGTGAGGTATTCACTCTAGCCGTAAAACGGGAGGCTGAACAGGAGGGGAAATTGAAAAACTGCGGGGAAGTATCAGGTAAAACGATGGGCCGGAAGAGCTCCGGCCCATAACAAGACTAAAGAAGAATTACGCTTCTTTAGGACCGCGGGTTGCGCGTTTACGGTCGTTTTCAGTCAGGTGACGTTTACGAATACGCACAGACTGTGGAGTCACTTCTACCAGTTCGTCATCATCGATGAACTCAAGCGCCTGCTCAAGGGACATCTTCTGTGCCGGAACCAGCGTGGTGGCTTCGTCAGTACCGGAAGCACGCATGTTGGTCAGCTTCTTACCGGTCAGGCAGTTAACGGTCAGGTCGTTTGAACGTGAGTGAATACCGATGATCTGGCCTTCATACACTTCAGCACCGTGACCGAGGAACAGCTTGCCGCGGTCCTGCAGACCGAACAGGGCGAAGGCTACCGCTTTACCCTGACCGTTAGAGATCAGCACGCCGTTCTGACGCTGGCCCACTTCGCCCGGACGAACGTCGTCGTAGTGGCTGAAGGTGGAGTACAGCAGACCGGTACCGGAAGTCATGGTCATGAATTCGTTACGGAAGCCGATCAGGCCACGGCTTGGAATAACATAATCAAGACGCACACGGCCTTTGCCATCCGGGTCCATGTTTTTCATGTCGCCTTTACGCTCACCCATCGCCTGCATCACAGAACCCTGGTGCTGTTCTTCGATGTCGAGGGTCACGTTTTCGAATGGCTCCTGCTTGCGGCCTTCGAATTCACGGAAGATAACTTTCGGACGGGATACCGCCAGTTCGAAACCTTCACGACGCATGTTTTCGATCAGAACTGACAGGTGAAGTTCACCACGGCCTGAAACGCGGAAGGCGTCGGCGTCCGGGGTTTCTTCAACACGCAGTGCCACGTTGTGCACCAGCTCTTTGTTCAGACGGTCAAGGATCTGACGTGAAGTCACATACTTACCTTCTTTACCGCAGAACGGAGAGGTGTTAACGCAGAAGAACATGGTTACGGTTGGTTCATCAACGCTCAGGGCTGGCAGCGCTTCCACATTCTGCGTGTCGCAGATGGTGTCAGAGATGTTCAGCTCGCCCAGACCGGTGATGGCGATGATGTCGCCCGCTTCCGCTTCAGCAGATTCGATACGCTCCAGACCCATGTGGCCCAGCACTTTACCGACTTTACCGTTACGGGTTTTGCCTTCGCTATCGATGATCGTAACCTGCTGGTTAGGACGCACTTTACCGCGTTTGATGCGGCCGATACCGATAACACCCAGGTAGTTGTTGTAGTCCAGCTGGGAGATTTGCATCTGCAGCGGGGCTTCCAGCTCAACCTGTGGTGGAGAAACGTGTTTCACGATCGCTTCGTACAGCGGGGTCATATCTTCCGCCATATCCGCGTGATCCAGACCTGCAATACCGTTCAGGGCTGAAGCATAGATAATCGGGAAGTCGAGCTGCTCGTCGGTCGCATCCAGGTTAACGAACAGGTCAAAGACCTGGTCAACAACCCAGTCAGGACGTGCGCCAGGGCGGTCAACTTTGTTGATTACCACGATCGGCTTCAGACCATTAGCGAAGGCTTTTTTGGTCACGAAGCGGGTTTGCGGCATTGGGCCATCCATTGCATCCACAACCAGCAGCACCGAGTCAACCATCGACATTACACGCTCTACCTCACCGCCGAAGTCGGCGTGTCCTGGGGTATCAACGATGTTGATGCGATAGTCGTTCCATTTAATGGCGGTGTTTTTTGCGAGGATGGTAATCCCACGCTCTTTCTCCAAATCGTTGGAGTCCATTACGCGTTCGGTCGCTTCGGTGCGGGCATCAAAGGTCCCGGACTGCTGTAGCAACTTATCAACCAGGGTAGTTTTACCATGGTCAACGTGGGCAATAATGGCGATGTTACGCAAATTTTCGATCACAGCTTTGCCTCAGGCATTAGAAATAGCGCGCTATTGTACACGGATTAATCGAAGGACTGAACAGGATCACAAATTTCATATAAAGATAACTGTTCGGATTGCTTTTATAGCCATTTTCAGTGCAAAGCTTGCACTGTGACGAAAAATTGCACCAAAACAGTGCCCATTTATCAGCCAATGGCACCAAAATGGTGCGCGACTTCCATCGTGGTGCAGTCCTCGTCTCACGAGAGGGCGCATCATAGCGCTTTTTTCGGAAAATAAAAAAGTTGGCATAGATTTCGCAATTACTCTAACAAGCAAAAAATGCCAGTTTCCACAACGGTTGTAAGCTTGTCAGAGATCTTTATTATCGGAGTAAGCGCGGCGAAACGCAAAGCGCACCGTGAAGATCTCTAACCACGACGACAATGACAAATCCAGGAGAGTTAAGTATGTCCGCTGAACACGTTCTGTCGATGATGAACGAGCACGAAGTCAAATTTGTTGATCTGCGTTTTACCGATACCAAAGGTAAAGAGCAGCACGTGACTATCCCCGCTCATCAGGTTAATGCTGACTTCTTCGAAGAAGGCAAAATGTTTGACGGCTCCTCGATTGGTGGCTGGAAAGGTATCAACGAATCAGACATGGTTCTGATGCCTGACGCAACCACCGCTGTCCTTGACCCGTTCTTCGAAGATTCCACTCTGATCATCCGTTGTGACATCCTCGAGCCAGGCACCATGCAGGGCTACGACCGTGACCCACGCTCTATCGCTAAACGCGCTGAAGATTTCCTGCGCTCTTCCGGCATCGCGGACACCGTGCTGTTTGGACCAGAACCCGAGTTCTTCCTGTTTGACGATATCCGTTTCGGCAGCAGCACTTCCGGTTCCCATGTCGCTATCGACGACGTTGAAGCTTACTGGAACTCCGGTAAAGCCTATGAAGGCGGCAACAAAGGCCACCGTCCAGGTCTGAAAGGCGGTTACTTCCCAGTGCCACCGGTCGACTCATCACAGGATATCCGCTCTGCTATGTGTCTGACCATGGAGCAGATGGGCCTGGTGGTTGAAGCTCACCACCACGAAGTGGCGACCGCGGGTCAGAACGAAGTGGCCACCCGCTTCAACACCATGACCAAAAAAGCTGACGAAATTCAGATCTACAAATATGTGGTTCACAACGTCGCTCACGCCTACGGCAAAACCGCGACCTTCATGCCTAAGCCAATGTTCGGTGATAACGGTTCTGGTATGCACTGCCACATGTCTCTGTCTAAAGGCGGCACCAACCTGTTCGCTGGCGACAAATACGGCGGCCTGTCTGAAATGGCACTGTTCTACATCGGCGGTGTGATCAAGCACGCTAAAGCGATCAACGCCCTGGCGAACCCGACTACCAACTCTTACAAGCGTCTGGTCCCAGGCTACGAAGCGCCAGTTATGCTGGCTTACTCTGCCCGTAACCGTTCTGCTTCTATCCGTATCCCTGTGGTTGCCAGCCCGAAAGCACGTCGTATCGAAGCGCGCTTCCCGGATCCAGCGGCTAACCCATACCTGTGCTTCGCTGCACTGCTGATGGCTGGCCTGGACGGCATCATCAACAAGATCCACCCTGGCGATGCTATGGACAAAAACCTGTACGACCTGCCACCGGAAGAAGAAGCTGAGATTCCAAAAGTTGCAGGTTCTCTGGACGAAGCCCTGGCTGCACTGAACGAAGACCGCGAGTTCCTGACCCGTGGTGGCGTGTTCACTGACGATGCCATCGAAGCGTACATCGAACTGCGTAAGTCTGAGATTGACCGCATTCGTATGACTCCGCACCCGGTTGAGTTCGAACTGTACTACAGCGTTTAATTGGTTTTATTTGTTGCCGTGGAAACTTTTCAGCCCATCTTCGGATGGGCTTTTTTCTCCACGAATTCAACGTCAGGACGACGATTTCCGGGTTGCATGACTATAATGCACCAATCTGGTGCAGATAAATTACTCAGGAGAACGCTGTAATGGCAACTGGCACGCTGCCCGATGCTGGGCAGATTCTCAATTCACTGATCAACAGTATTTTACTGGTTGATAACGAGTTGGTGGTTCATTACGCCAACCCTGCGGCTCAGCAACTGCTGGCGCAGAGTTCCCGCAAGCTGTTTGGTACGCCCCTGCCGGAACTGATGGGTTATTTTTCCCTGAATATTGAGGTGATGCTCGAAAGTCTGGATGCCGGACAGGGCTTTACCGATAGCGAAGTGACCCTGGTGGTCGACAGCCGTGCGCACATTATGTCGCTCACCGCGCAACGTCTGCCCGAAGGGTTAATTCTGCTGGAAATGGCTCCGATGGATAACCAGCGCAGGCTCAGCCAGGAACAGCTGCAGCATGCACAACAGGTGGCAGCGCGGGATTTAGTCCGCGGTCTGGCACACGAAATTAAAAACCCGCTGGGGGGACTGCGCGGCGCAGCACAGCTGCTGGCCAAAGCCCTGCCCGACCCGTCGTTAACCGAATATACCAAGGTCATCATTGAACAGGCCGATCGCCTGCGCAATCTGGTTGACCGTCTGCTTGGCCCGCAACAGCCGGGGATGCACGTCACCCAGAGCATCCATCAGGTCGCTGAACGCGTGGTCAATCTGGTGTCGATGGAGCTGCCGGACAATGTGTCGTTAATCCGTGATTACGACCCAAGTCTGCCGGAGCTGCCGCACGACCCGGATCAGATAGAACAAGTCCTTTTAAATGTGGTCCGCAACGCGTTACAGGCGTTGGGTGAAGAAGGCGGCACCATTACTTTACGTACCCGCACGGCGTTTCAGTTAACCCTGCACGGTACGCGCTATCGCCTGGTGGCACGCATCGATATTGAAGATGATGGCCCAGGCATTCCGGCGCAGCTACAGGACACGCTGTTTTACCCGATGGTGAGCGGCCGCGAAGGCGGCACCGGGCTGGGGTTATCCATCGCCCGCAGCCTGATCGACCAGCATTCGGGAAAAATAGAGTTCAACAGCTGGCCCGGACATACTGAATTCTCGGTTTACCTGCCTATTCGCCAGTGAGGTTTCTATGCAACGAGGGATAGTTTGGATCGTCGATGACGATAGCTCCATCCGCTGGGTGCTCGAACGTGCGCTCACTGGAGCCGGTTTGAGCTGCGCGACTTTTGACAGCGCGAACGAGGTGCTGGAAGCCCTCGCCACTAAGACCCCAGATGTATTACTGTCAGACATTCGTATGCCCGGCATGGACGGACTGGCGCTACTGAAGCAGATTAAACAACGCCACCCGATGCTGCCGGTGATCATTATGACCGCGCACTCCGATCTGGATGCGGCGGTGAGCGCTTACCAGCAGGGCGCGTTTGACTACCTGCCTAAACCGTTTGATATCGATGAAGCGGTGGCGCTGGTTGAGCGTGCCATCAGCCACTATCAGGAGCAGCAGCAGCCGCGTAACCAGCCGGTCAGCGGGCCGACCACCGATATTATCGGTGAAGCTCCGGCGATGCAGGATGTGTTCCGTATTATCGGCCGCCTGTCGCGCTCATCGATCAGCGTGTTGATTAACGGCGAGTCCGGTACGGGTAAAGAACTGGTCGCTCATGCCCTGCACCGCCACAGCCCGCGCGCCAAGGCGCCGTTTATTGCGCTGAATATGGCGGCCATTCCCAAAGATCTGATTGAATCCGAACTGTTTGGCCATGAGAAAGGCGCATTTACCGGCGCAAATCAGATCCGCCAGGGCCGTTTTGAGCAGGCCGACGGCGGCACGCTGTTCCTCGATGAAATCGGTGATATGCCGCTGGATGTACAGACTCGTCTGCTGCGCGTGCTGGCCGATGGTCAGTTCTATCGCGTGGGCGGCTATGCGCCGGTGAAAGTGGACGTGCGTATTATTGCCGCGACCCACCAGAACCTGGAGCTGCGCGTGCAGGAGGGGAAATTCCGTGAGGACTTATTCCACCGCCTGAACGTGATCCGCGTACACCTGCCGCCGCTGCGTGAACGTCGTGAAGATATTCCGCGCCTGGCACGTTACTTCCTGCAGGTTGCCGCTCGTGAACTGGGCGTGGAGGCGAAAATTCTGCATCCGGAAACCGAAACGGCGCTGACCCGCCTGCACTGGTCCGGTAACGTACGCCAGCTGGAGAACACCTGCCGCTGGCTGACGGTGATGGCTGCCGGTCAGGAAGTGTTGATTCAGGATCTGCCGCCGGAGCTGTTTGAGACCTCGACGCCGGAAAACCCGGTGCAGTCGCTGCCGGACAGCTGGGCCACGCTGCTGGCACAGTGGGCCGACCGCGCGCTGCGCTCCGGTCATCAAAACCTGCTGTCGGAAGCTCAGCCGGAGATGGAGCGCACGCTGCTGACCACCGCGCTGCGTCACACGCAGGGGCATAAGCAGGAAGCCGCTCGTTTGCTCGGCTGGGGGCGTAATACCCTGACCCGCAAGCTGAAAGAGTTGGGAATGGAATAACCTGCTGTCACTTTACACGGGCGGACCGAACAACAGGGTCCGCCCCTGGAATCCCCCATACGGCTAGTGCCCGATCAGATCACCCTTGAGAATCGTGCGCCAGACGCTTTCTCCCGCAGGTAGCGGTCGAAGCACATGCAGATATTCCTAATCAGCAATCGTCCCTTAGCGCTCACTACAAGCCCGTTGGCGTGGTATTCCACCAGCCCGTCGCCGATCAGCGGCAGCATGGCGCTGAGGTCCTCGGCAAAATAGTCGCGGAAGTCGATGCCATAGCGCTGTTCAATCTCACTAAATGACAGCGCGAAGTTGCAGATCAGACTTTTGATTACATCGCGGCGCAGGCAGTCATCCTCACTCAGCCGCAGCCCGCGCCACAGGGCCGTATCCTGCTGCTTAACCTGCGCGTAGTACTCTTTTAGCGCTTTGTGATTCTGTGCATAGCTGTCGCCGATCATACTGATTGCCGATACGCCCATGCCCAGCAGGTCGCTGTCGCCCTGCGTGGTATATCCCTGGAAGTTGCGGTGCAGTTTGCCGCTGCGCTGCGCCACCGCCAGCTCATCATCGTGGCGGGCAAAGTGGTCCATGCCGATAAACTGGTAGCCCTGCGAAGTGAGCGTGGCAATGGTTTGCTGCAGTATCTCCAGCTTGTGCGCGGCATCCGGCAGCTCATCCTCGCGGATCTTACGCTGGGCGGCAAACAGTGCAGGCATGTGGGCATAGTTGAACACGCTGAGGCGGTCGGGATTCAGCTCGGCGACTTTTTGCAGCGTGAAGGCAAAACTCTCCGGCGTCTGCTTCGGCAGGCCGTAGATCAGGTCAATGTTGGTAGAGGCAAATCCCAGCTGGCGCGCACGCGCCATCAGGGCGAAGATCATCGCTTCATCCTGCACGCGATTGACCTTCTCCTGCACCTCCTTGTTGAAGTCCTGTACCCCCATGCTCAGGCGATTAAAGCCTTTGAGACGCAGGTGGTCCAGCACGTCCAGCTCAATTTCGCGCGGGTCGATCTCTATTGAGATCTCAGCCTGTGGGCTGAAAGCGAAGTGTTGACGCAAGCAGTCCATCAGTCGGCTGATTTGCGCTTTATTAAGAAAGGTCGGCGTGCCGCCGCCCCAGTGCATCTGGCTGACGGTGCGCTGCGAAAACAGCGGCGCGCGGGCTGCTATCTCCAGCACCAGCGCATCGAGATATTCATCGGCTTTGTGCTGCTGGCGTGTGACCTGCTTGTTGCAGCCGCAGAAGTAGCACAGCTTGTGGCAGAACGGGATATGCAGATAGAGCGACAGCGGCCGCTGGGGGTAACGCGCCGCAGCCTGGAGAAAGGCCTGCTCGTCGTAATCCTGCTTAAATTCCAGCGCGGTCGGATAGGAGGTGTAGCGGGGTCCGGCGGTGTTGTATTTCTGAATGAGCGGCAGGTCCCATTCGGTTGTCTGTTGCAGCATCTTCACGGTCCTCGTCTTCTGGGCTTTGACCGCCGCGAGACAGGAAGCTGCTGGCTGACGATCCGACTACGCAGCCGGGTCTTCAGCCGCGATAGCCGCTGTAGTTTAACGAATAACCACCCCAGCCAGCACAGCAGAATCAGCGCAATAATTGATCCAGGCCAAATCATCGCCAGATACCCAAAATGAAAAAGCAGCGCCAGATTGCGCTGCTTCAGATTTCGTCAGAGAAACGCGGGTTCACTGAAGATCAATTGCCGCCCTTTAGTAGGCGATACATATCTTCTTCGGCCTGCTCGTCATCAGCGTCATCGTCCAGCGTGATACCAAGCTGCTCCATCAGCACGTCGATGCGGTCCAGAGACTGGTCCAGCCATGCCTGCTCTTCCGCTGACAGGCTCTCGCCATTTTCCAGACGATCGAGCAGCGCATCCAGGCGCTCGTCATTTTCCAGCTGTGCCAGTTCTTCTTCTGGCGTCAGGCGGGGCTTTTTCTCAACCGGCTTGGCGACTTTCGCCGGCTTCACGGGTTTGCTGGCCGCCACATCGGCACCCAGCGCAATAGGCTTTTTGCTGCCAATACGCGGATCTTTGGCCGGCTTGCTGTCGGAACTTTTCGCACTGGTGGCCGCCGGGTTGGCTCGGCTGCCGGAACTGTTGCCGCTGTGCTTCTTGTCGCGCTTACGGGCGCGCGCTTCCTGGTCGATCTCTTCACGCGATTTGCGTTTTACTCGTGCGCCCGGTTTTTTATCCTGGGGTGTGCGTGCAGGTTGCTTCATGGTTTCTGCTCTCAGACGTTTATCTTCAGTATAGAATTGCGGCGGAATCTAGCAGAAAGCAGAGCAAGAAAAAAGGCGCCAGGTCACCCTGTCGCCTTTTTTCACACCTTCCGCAGAAGGACTGACAATGTCAGCATCCATTTTAGCAGCTAGCGTCCCTGTTTTCCCTTTGCCTTTGCCCCCATCCTGGTAAGCATCCTGAGTCCCTGCCGAGCACGCCTGTGCGCTAATCCATCCCCGCTCACGATCTTCCTGATACTCCCTGAGCGCTTCATCCTGAAGTGAAACATCCTGTTTCCGACTACAAATGTAGACTAACCAGTCCGTCTCACAAGGTGAGGAACGTAATTTTTACTCTGTTTTTTTTCAATTTTTTATAACTTCATGATAAATATTAAGAAATCTAATTTCATTTAGTGTCAAATGCAGAGAGTGCTGCCAGCAGCAATGGTCAATGTCTCACAGACGAAATCGAGACCGCGTCTTACCGGGCGCTTTAGCACCATACAGGGTATAATCAGCGCAATTGCCCTTTTTATCCTGGAGTATCTATTTTGTCTGGCTGGAATTATCACGTCACCCATTTTGTCACCAGCGCCCCCGATATCCGTCACCTGCCTGCCGATACCGGCATCGAAGTGGCTTTTGCCGGGCGTTCTAACGCGGGTAAATCCAGCGCACTGAATACGCTGACGAACCAGAAAGCCCTCGCGCGTACCAGTAAAACGCCGGGCCGTACGCAGCTGATTAACCTGTTCCAGGTGGCCGAGGGCTATCGCCTGGTCGACCTGCCAGGCTATGGCTATGCGCAGGTTCCGGAAGAGATGAAACTGAAATGGCAGCGTTCGCTGGCTGAGTATCTGCGCGAGCGCGTCTGTCTGAAAGGGCTGGTGGTGCTGATGGATATTCGTCACCCGCTGAAAGACCTCGATCGCCAGATGGTGATGTGGGCGGTCCAGAGCGGCATTGAAGTGCTAATACTGCTGACCAAAGCCGATAAGCTGGCCTCCGGTGCGCGCAAAGCGCAGCTCAATGCCGTGCGTGAAGAGGCTAAGACCTTCCTCGGTACCGTGGAAGTTGAAGCATTCTCATCGCTGAAGAGAATCGGCGTAGATAAGCTGAGCCAGAAGCTCGACAGCTGGTATCGCGATCTGCCACCGGCTACGGAAGATGATATTCCTGCTGAATAAGCTCCCCGCTTCACCGGGCCGGGCACGCCTGGCCCCTACGCAATCGCTATAAACACCGCACGAAATCCCAGGTAGCGCCCAATAAAAAACGCCCCAGTCATTACTGACTGGGGCGGCTAAATATTCAGCCAAATCCGATTACGTGAAGTAAAAGGTCTGAAAGATAGAACATCTTACCTCTGTACCCTACAACTCGAACTTTACATGATTTTCTGAGCGCTCAAAAGGGTTTTTTGTAGTTAATTTTCAGAAAACGACAGCAGTAATCCAACTCAGGTCACATTCTGAGGCTCATGCTGTAGCTTAATTACGAAAAAAGTGTTTTAGCTGAGAAGCTTAGGTGATTTTCTGAACGCTGAGTACAGAAATGGGGCGCTGAACCGATTCAAGCTACGAATTTCTTATGGATACTGCACGCTGCTGATTTGCAGAAAAAAACAGCAGCATGCAGTTGGGAATAACTTAGTGCGCCTGATCCCAGTTGTCGCCCACGCCGATATCGACGCGCAGCGGCACATCCAGTTTCATACTGCCTTCCATTAGCTCACGAATTTTCGCTGAAGCCGCTTCGACCAGATCGGCCTCCACTTCAAACACCAGTTCATCGTGTACCTGCATGATCATTTTAATCTGCGGGGTTTCCTGCGCGGACAGCCATTCATCGACCGCAATCATTGCGCGTTTAATGATATCCGCAGCGGTTCCCTGCATCGGGGCGTTGATTGCCGCACGCTCCGCAGCTTTACGGCGCATCGCGTTGCTGGCTTTAATGTCGGGCAGATAGAGGCGGCGCCCATCCAACGTCTCGACATAGCCCTTCTCTGCCGCCAGTTCGCGGGTGCTTTCCATATACTGCAATACGCCCGGATAGCGTTCGAAATAGAGGTCCATGTATTTCTTCGCTTCACCGGCGCCAATATTCAGCTGGCGCGACAGCCCGAATGCGCTCATACCGTAGATCAGACCAAAGTTAATCGCCTTGGCGCTGCGGCGCTGTTCGCCGCTGACTTTATCCAGCGCCACGCCAAAGACTTCGGCGGCGGTGGCGCGGTGAATATCCTGCTCGCTGGCAAAGGCGCTCAGCAGCCCTTTATCCTGGGACAGGTGCGCCATAATACGCAGCTCAATCTGCGAGTAGTCGGCTGCGACAATGCGGCTGCCCTTCGGGGCAATAAAAGCCTGACGGATACGGCGCCCTTCATCATTGCGCACCGGGATGTTTTGCAGATTTGGATCGCTGGACGAGAGACGCCCGGTCGCCGTCACCGTCTGGTGATAGGAGGTGTGCACGCGGCCACTGTGCGGATTAATCATCAGCGGCAGCTTGTCGGTATAGGTCGACTTCAGCTTTGAAAGCCCACGATGCTCCAGAATCACCTTCGGCAGCGGGTAGTCCAGCGCCAGCTCGGCTAAGACTTCCTCACTGGTCGACGGCGCCCCACCCGGGGTTTTCTTGGTGGGTTTAATTCCCTGCTTTTCAAACAGGATGGTCTGCAGCTGTTTCGGAGAGGAGAGGTTGAACGGCTCTCCCGCCAGTTCGTGTGCTTTCAGTTCCAGTTCGGCCAGACGCGCTCCCAGCTCCTGCGAGTGCGCGGCCAGGATGTTCTGATCGATCAGCACGCCATTGCGCTCAATACGCGAAATAACCGGCACCAGCGGCATCTCGACCTGCTCAAAGACGTTTTTTGGCCCCTGCTCTTTTTCAAGCTCCGGCCACATTTTCAAATGCAGCTGCAGCGTAACGTCGGCATCTTCCGCGGCGTAGTGTGCGGCCTGCTCAAGTGCGATCTGGTTAAAGGTCAGCTGATTTTTGCCTTTGCCGGCGATCTCCTCAAAGGTCACCGTTTTATGGCTCAGCCAGCGCGCGGCCAGGCTGTCCATATCATGGCGGCCCGCCACGCTGTTAAGCGCGTAAGACTCCAGCATGGTATCGAACTGAATGCCCTGCAGCTGGATACCGTAGTTATCCAGCACGCCACGGTCATACTTCAGGTTCTGCCCAACCTTCAGTGCTTTCGGGTCTTCCAGCAGCGGTTTCAGACGATCCAACACGGCTTGACGATCCAGCTGCTCTGGCGCATCAAGATAGTCGTGCGCTACCGGAAGATAGGCGGCCTCGCCCGGTGCGGTGGCAAACGACAGGCCGATGATATTGGCACTGAGGGTGTCCAGCGAGTCCGTTTCCAAATCGAAGGCGAACAGCTTGCTGTCCTGTAATTTTTTCAGCCAGCGCGTGAAGGTCTCGTCATCAAGAATGGTGACGTAGCCATCAGAGGAGAGCACGCTGGTCGTCTCTTCTGCTGCGGGCTCGCTTTCCGCCGCTGCCACTTTTTTCGCAGAGGGATTGCCTTTATTACCCTGCAGCCATTTACCCTCTTCGAGGTCAACAATCCAGCGCTTGAATTCGTAATGCTTAAATAACCCCAGCAGCTCTTCAACGGCGGGTTCTTCAACCGTCAGCTTATCGCAGGTCAATTCCAGCTCAACATCGGTTTTAATCGTCGCCAGCTGATAGGAGAGGAAAGCCATCTCCTTATTTTGCTCCAGCTTGGCCGCCATGGTTTTTGCCCCGCGGAAGGTCAGGGTCGCGACTTTATCCAGATTGTCATAGATATCTTTTACGCCGCCTAATCCCTGCAGCAGCGCCTGCGCCGTTTTTTCGCCCACGCCCGCAACGCCTGGAATGTTATCCGAGGAGTCGCCCATCAGGGCGAGAAAATCAATAATCAGCGACGGTGGAATACCATATTTCTCTTCCACTTCATCCGGGCCAAGGATGGCATTATTCATGGTGTTAATCAGCGTGATGTTCGGCGACACCAGCTGGGCCATGTCTTTATCGCCCGTGCTGATCAGCACAGGTTTGCCCATCTTCTCTGCCGCCAGCGCCAGCGTACCGATGACGTCATCAGCCTCTACGCCGGAAATAGCCAGCAGCGGCAAGCCCATCGCTTTGACCATGGTATGCAGCGGTTCAATCTGCGCACGTAGATCGTCCGGCATCGGCGGGCGATGCGATTTGTACGCTTCAAATAATTCGTCGCGGAAGGTTTTACCCTTGGCATCAAATACCACGGCCACATGACTAGGCTTATATTGCAGCAGCAGGCTGCGCAGCATATTTAATACGCCGTACATTGCACCGGTGGGTTCGCCCGCGCTATTGGTCAGCGGAGGGAACGCGTGATAAGCACGGTACAGGTAGGAAGATCCATCTACCAGAATCAGCGGGTTTTCTGCAATTTGAGCCATAAGTCGTCACGTTCTTCTTGGGTTTCGATTGAGGGTAAGGATGCCACAGCTCACTATAAAAGATGAAATCACAACGGCGAATAATCATCAGACAGTGCTGTTTTTGCGCAGCGCCTCGCAGTGATTTTCTGTGGATAAGTTTGTGCGTAAATTTAATAACGATTAATTAATGGCAGATAAGCGCGCAATGAATAAATTAAAGTCACCTTTAAAATCATTTAGTTAGTTTATCTCATTAGGATTATCTTTAGATTTTACGGCGTTAGCGAGATGTGGATATAAGTTGGCAGCACCAGGCAACGACGCACGATCTCCGTCTGAGGAAAGGGCACTTTTACGACAAATATTTTGCAAGGCGGGAAGAAAAAACGCCGGGCGAGCCGGCGTTTAGTGGCACTCTTCGCGGATTTACTTCTGAGTAATCAGGAATTTCACCACGTTGGCATACTGCTGAACATAGTTATCCATGGAGCTGGTATCCAGGCCACCGTTGTTAACCATGTATTTGCCGTTAACGAACATCGCAGGCACGCCGCGCAGGTTAACATCGGCTGCCGCCTTCTCCTGCTGTGCAACCAGCGATTTCACTACGAAGCTGTTCCAGGCAGCATCATAGGCTTCTGGTGTGATACCTGCAGCCTTGACGAAGACCGCCTTCAGGCTGGCTGGATCGGTAATGGTCTGGCTTTTCTGGATACCGTCGAAGATAGGTGCAGTCACTTTATCTTCCACGCCCAGCGCCATAGCGACAGCCCATGCCTGGGTAACGGTTTTACCCATCTCGCCGCCGAGGAATTCAACGTGGTACTTGGTCACTTTGGCGTTCGCCGGCAGGACTTTCTTCACCGCATCGCTGACATGCCAGACATGCTCGAACTCATAGCAGTGTGGGCAGAAGAACGAGAAGAACTCGAGAACCTGTGGCTCACCGGTTACGGGCTTATCCATAGTCACGTATTGCTGACCATCGGTAAATTGTGCAGCTGAAGCGCTGAATGCCAGAACCATACCGACGAGCGCAAACCAAATCTTTTTCATCGCGAAACTCTCTCCATAACAACTTAATAGGCGAACCAAAGGCGATCACACCTGGAATACAGGTGTCAGCTGCAGCGGAGGCTCCTGCAACAGCTTGTCCTGTTCGTTAAAAGTGGAAATCTGTCGGCGCCAGAAATCCTCATCCGTCATCCACGGAAAACTGCCTGGGAAGGCCGGATCCTGCCAGCGGCGTACAACCCACGCCAGATAATAAACCATCCGCATAGCACGTAAAGGCTCAATCAGTGACAATTCATGAGCGTCGAAGTCGCAGAACTCACCGTATGCTTCCAGCAGGATATCCCACTGCAAGCGCTGTTCCTGACGGTCGCCGCTTACCAGCATCCACAGATCCTGCACTGCCGGGCCATTACGGGCATCGTCGAGATCGACAAATAACGGGCCATCGCGCCATAAAATATTGCCGGGGTGGCAGTCACCGTGTAGACGCAAAGGCTGCCACTGAGTATGCCAGCAGTTTTGTAAAGTTGTGCGCAGGCGTTCAATACTGGCGAGTAAATCCGCTTTCAGCTTCGACGGCACCAGCGTGCTGTCGGCAAAAATCTGCAGCGGTTCCTCGATGTACTCCTGCAAACCAATCGTTGGCCGCTGGCTGAAGAGCTTGCGCCGCCCCACCTGATGAATGCGTCCGAGGAAACGCCCTACCCATTCCAGATGGTCGTAATTGTCCGTCTCATACTGGCGGCCGCCCAGGCTGGGAAATACCGCATACCAGAAGCCCTGGTGCTGATGGAGCATCGAGCCATTGAGTTCCAACGGCGCGGCGATGGGGATTTCATCGGCAAACAGTTCACTGGCAAACTGATGCTCTTCCTCTATCTGCCCCTGGGACCAGCGCTGTGGGCGATAGAACTTAGCGACGTAACGGCGTTTATCATCATCGGAAAACTGATAGACGCGGTTCTCATAGCTGTTCAGCGCCGTCAGTCCAGACTCCACGCGTAGCCCGGTCTCCCACAGTGCATCAAGGATGGTATCAGGCGTTAAAGTGTGGAAGTTAAAAGCAGGTTCTTTCATCCGGCGAGCCCGTTGGTCATGACATGAGATACCTGCAAGAATATCATTAAATGGCCGCCGTCATGGGCCAGCGGCCGATTTAATCCTTGATCACGCCCCGCGCCCGCAGCAGTGCAGTCTTGAAATCATCCTCATAGTCTTTTTTCAGACCGGGAATTTCAGCGTGCTTATCACTGCCGCGCATTTTGAGATGGTAGATCAGCACATCATCGGTTAATTGAGTAAAAGGCTGTTTAAAGCCGGCTTCATCGGCTAACTTCTGTAAAAATTCGACTAAATTCAGATCGGGATCTTGCTGCCAGGCGGGTTGCAGCAGGCTGATTAATTCATTCAGGCGATGGCATTTCATGCTGTTGTCCCTGTATAAAGAAACCCAACGTTAAGCATAGGGCATAAACCAATGAGTATGACGAGTGCCGTGGCAGGATCCGGGATCACCGGGGTGATCCTGGCAGGTGGCCGTGGCAGCCGCATGGGCGGTAAAGATAAGGGGCTGGTGCTGTATCAGAACAAGCCGCTGTATCAGCACGTGCTGCAACGCTTTGCGCCGCAGGTCACTACTGTATGGATTAATGCCAACCGGAATATTGAGGTATATCAACAGAGCGGCGTGCCGACGATCGCCGATACGCTGAGCGACTTTCCCGGGCCGCTGGCGGGGATGTTAGCTGCACTGCAGCAGGCAGAAAGCGAATGGGTTGCCTTCTGCTCCTGCGATACGCCCTGCGTGCCGTCCAATCTGGTGAGCGAGCTATGGAAGAATCGGGGACAAGCGCTGGCAGTGTGGCCGCGCACGGAACAGCGCGATCATCCCACGCTGGCGTTGCTGCATCGCAATCTGGCGGCGCCGTTGCAGGATTATCTGGCGCGAGGCGAGCGCAAACTGATGCTGTTTCTCCAACAGGTTGGTGGGCACAGCGTATTATTTACCCAGGCGGAAGCCGCATTTCGCAATATTAATCGGCCGGAAGATCTTTTATAGCGTGAAGAAGGGGGATTTTGCTCTGATAAGAGCATATGAAACTGATTTCTCAGCCCTGTAAACGCAAAAAACCCCGGCCTTTCGGTCGGGGTTATTGCTTTATTTGAT
>NZ_JASCAQ010000062.1:0-112973 GCF_029967685.1 Erwinia sp. V90_4
TGGGCGCGGTAACGGCGCAGCTGAACAACCAGTCGGCCGTGGCCGGCGGGCTGGGTGCCGGCGGCGGCGAACTGGCGGCGCGCTACATCGCCGGGCAGCTGTTCCCGGGTAAAACCGCAGAGCAGCTGAGCGAAAGCGAGAAACAGCAGGTCAGCGCGCTGAGCCAGCTGGCCGCAGGACTTGCAGGCGGCCTGGCAACGGGCGATACTGGCGGTGCTGTGACGGCCGCCCAGGCGGGTAAGAATGCTGTTGAGAATAACTCGCTGGCCGGGGACAAAGCGCGGGAGTCAGTTAAACAAAGCGCAGAATGGTGGAAAACTCAGGTCAGGAATAAGCTTGGGGAGAATATTGCGTCCCAGCTCGTCAATGGCTTGATTAATGCCAGCAGTGAAACCAGTGACTTCGTGATGCTCGGTGGTGATACCGCATTCGATTTGACAGCAGCACTGGCGACCTGTGCAACCGGAGGCAGTTACTGCGGTCAGGCCCAAAGTGATTTAGCGAAAAAAGATGCAGGAGCGGCAGCCACACTGACTGCCATCATGAATGGCGATGCGTGGGAGGGGATTAAATCCACAACCATCAAAGCGGCCAATGGCGATCAGAAGGCACTGGAGAGTTTCGCGGGAGTATTATCAGGCGCTTTAGTTTCAGCGAAGGTTCTTCCTTCTGGAGGATCATCGGCAAACGTTGTTGGTAAGTCTGAATCAGCAGCAAATGCAGGTAAGGCGACCAGTGGCGCGGAAAATGCTGCGACTTATCCGAAGCTGAAAGATGATCTGGTTCAGCAAAATCTGAATAATATTGCGAAGCAGGATCCAAGACTGGCCGCAGTAGTTCAGGGTGACAATGGCAAACTGAATTATGGTGTGGGTTCCAGTACTAAAGCAGAAGCCGACCGATTAGGTAAAATCTGGGTAGGCGATGGTGCCAGGCTTACAAGTGATGCTAGTGGATTGATGAGTGCAGACAAAACTCGTGTGTACCGATTCCCAGCGTCAAAAGATAATAGTTCACATGCGACAACCGGTACCCAAGCTAATTTTGAAACATATAAAATAAATCCTGTAACAGGGGATAAAACGAAAATTGGTAACGGTCATCTGGATATAAATTAGGACATAAACATGAACGCTATTTTAAAAAATATTTCAAATGATGATTATGAGCTGAATAAATTTCACCCGGAAGATGAAAGCTCTTTCTCGATTCGGTTACTGCTGCGCATAGGAGCTGAAAATAGCCTTGGTGCCGATAACTTCGATCTTCATGTCTGCACCCCCGAATGGCTCTGTAAGCATCAGTGGTTGCCGGAATTGATGCGTCACACGCTTTTGGTACGTAAATATGATTTAGATGAGATCACCAAAACCATCACCGATTATATCGACCAGTGCGAAGGCAGTGACTGGATGGAGATAGCACAGAAGCTTTCCCGCGTTTTTGCTTGGGAATTTGAAGACTATCAGCCATAAACGACAAATCCCGCCCTCAATCGGCGGGATTTTTTAAACTCATAGCAGGGCACTTTAAATTTTTATTTTCTGATTTTATTAAAAAATAAAAAAGGAAACCCGACAGTTAATCTCTTAACCGTCTGAGTCTCCTGACTGTCAGCCTGCACCATCGCAGGCTTACGGAGGGCACTAGACAAAATTTAGATTATGTGTAGCTTGTTGTTCAAAACTGCGCATAATCCCCAAGAGTTATGTTGAATAACTGCAGGCTATCTATCCAGTGTGTTCTTCGCCGGGCGGTAGCATGTCTGGATGAAAAGGTGTACCGGGGCAAAAGTTGCCGGGCCTGAAGTACAGCAGGGAAAAACGGTTGTAACTTACGGAAGGCGCAGGGAAAAACCAGGTGCATCGCAGCAAGCTGCGTCGGAAAGAGTTGTTGTAGAGAATAATCATCTGAGCCCTGGTACGGGGATGAGCAGCTACGGTGCTGCGGTGCAATCGTGGGGTCAGTATGCGGTGAATAATAATCTGACACCTGAGCAGACTCAGGCCGGATTAAATAAGCTGGCGAAAGGAGATATGCCTGAAGGTGCAAACATCCCGAAAGCGATTATTGATGCTTATACCGATGGGGTACTGGCAGCGGGCGCGCTGTATCTCGGCCCGGCAGCGACAGCAGCGAAGGTGACCATGGGAGCATTAATAGCGGGGATAGCTAACGGGACTTATCAGTGGTTTGATCTGAGCCAGCCGGGAAATGAAAATAAAGCGTATGACTATCTGGGAACAGGAGCGGCAGCAGTGATGGGCGGTCTGGCACCGGGGCGTGGCGTGTGGCAGAACGTCGGGATAGCGTCAGGTGGCGCGATGTTTACGGATGGAGCGAATGCCGGGGCTGTTGGTGGCGCTGCTGTCGGTGGTGTAATAGGTGGTGGAATTGGTAAGTACGCACCAGATTTACTTGATCCTGTTTTCGGATCCTCTGCTGGTTTTTGGTCTGATATTGGTAGTTCTTACGTATCTGAAGCTACAAGCAGTGCCGTTAAAGATGCTATCAATAAAAGGGAGCCGAGTAAGTGAAGAAAAAACCAACAGTGGCACTTCTGCTATTAAGTATCTTATATGGCTCAGCTATGTTCTTTATTCTGGGAATAGTATTGAGGTTAATTATTAACTTTATTTATTTAAAGTATATTTCCCTAGAAGAGCAGGATATTTTTAAAATAGGATCGATGAGTTTGATTGCTGGCACTGCAGGTGGAATTGGTTCTTGGATTTTCGCCAAAATAGACGAGCGTAAAGCTCGCAAATCACCGCCATCCGGTCATGAGTAATCACCGAATCCCAGCCCTTACCGGCTGGGATTATTGTTGAGAATAACTATCTGAGTGAGAAAGAGTCACGCCAGCTGGATAAGGAACTCTCTGCCTGTAAATCCTCGGGGAGTGATTGCAAGCCGGTGATTGAGAAATATCTCGAAATCAGTAATAAAAACAGCAAAGAGCTGTCAGAAGCCTGTACCGGTGGCGGTGTTACCTGCGTGACCTGGGAAGAACTAGTCCAGGCGGATACCAACGTAGCGCTGGATGAAAATAAACATCAGATAAGGCTGAGTGATAAGTTGAAAGATCCGGACGCCGCTGCGTTAGTGAAATATCTTAACGGCTCGGATCTTAAATTCCTGAAGGATAATATCACCACCGGTGATCGGGTTATGGATGTGGTAATGACCCCAACTTCCTGGCCGGTAGCGATAATGGGGGGGAAGGCAATTATTACTAATGCCGTGAATAACACCAAAGAACAGCTTATTGCGGTGGGGGTTGGTGCTGGTATAGGAGCTGGTATTCAATATGGTACAACTGGAAAAGTAAGCCTTTCAGACCTGATAGGCTCTGGTGTGATTGGGGCGATTACCGCAGGTAAAGGATACAATCCAACGATGGCATGGAATGCTGCAGGTGGCTATTATCAGGCTGAAATTAGCGATGATAATCCGTTTACAGGGGCGTTACTGAGTAAGGCAGGGGCTTCAGCGGGTTATGCAGTAGGTAACGTTATCAAAGTGCCATTTGATAAAAAACTAAATCCAATATCAAAGCAGTACGAGTGGATTCCAACAGGCGTCTGGACAATAACTAAACCAGCACAACAACATCCATTACCATCAATAGTAGGTAATATCGGTGATTCTGCCGTATCTGGTATGGTTCAAGATAAGCTGAAAGATAGCGGAGGAAAATGATGAAAGATAGTACTAAATCATTACTTAACCTTTTGTATTTATGCTTTTCTTTAAGCATGGCTTTGTTTATTTTGACAATATCTGGACGATTATTAGGTGCTTGGTTATCTTGGGATATGAATAATAATTTTCCGTTCTCATTAAATGATTTTCTTGTCTGTCTAAAACTAACCTGGATGGGGCCACCTGCCGGTTTTATTTTTTGGTATTTTTATTATCGCTGAGTTTTTGATGAATCCCGCCCTCATCAGGCGGGATCTTCCCTATTTCAGCTCCCGTGCATGATACCCGCTGTTGCGCGTAAACTTCGGCACGTCACAGGTATTGTGTAACGCTCCCGGGAATTCCTTCAGCCACTGCGCCACCTTCCTGCGGTTAATCGGCACAACGCTTAAGCCCTCGATGCAGCCCCACAGCTCGCGGGTGTCCTGGGTGGTAATCACAATGCAGTCGGGCATCACCCGGATCTTAATCGGCATCCCCTGTATAAATCCCGCCTGTTCCAGCCACTCACCGCGTAAAAACAGCCCGTGATGCATAGCGCTGCTGTGAAACTCACAGCGGTGGGTCGGTTGCGGAACTTCAGTTGTGCGTGGTTCTGACTTACAATCTCGCTTAGCCATGATAACTACCTTGTATAGTTGCTGTGGTCAGCGGGCTGTCGGTGCTTGAACACCTTCAGTCCGCGCTTAGTGACTCTTTGTTGTTCTGTCTCTCTGCCTGCCCTGCTCTGTTAACTACTGTACAAATATACTCCTGAATTTCTGCAAGATCGCTGAAAATGCTGAAAATAACTGCGGCGCGCCTTCCATTTTTTGATGAAAATTTAATGTATTAAGCGTGATTCATTTTTGCAAAAAAGACCGCTTTCATACTGATGAATACGCAGTAAACTTCAAGCTGGATAACAGAAGCTACCCGCAGGACAGCGACCGCAATAATGCGAAACAGTAAATAGTTTGGAATAGACGTCGAAAAATCCACCTATAGCCAGGCACAGCGATTGCTCGCTGAGCACCAGTGGTACGGCGGATAATAATCTTCTGACCAACATGGCAGGCAGCATGCTATCTGAGGATATTTAACGTTGACACACCTCCCTGCCATGATTACTATGCGCCCCGTTCACACGATTCCTCTGTAGTTCAGTCGGTAGAACGGCGGACTGTTAATCCGTATGTCACTGGTTCGAGTCCAGTCAGAGGAGCCAAATTTGAAAAGCCCGCTCAGGATACCTGAGCGGGTTTTTTGTTTTCAGCAGGAGTTGTTTATAACGCAAAGCCAAAATGTTCGGGCGTTTCGAGGTAACAGACATTTGCTTGCATGACTTTGCGAGCATGAGCGCAAAGCGCTTAAAAATAAGCGTCGCCATCACCCTAACCCCCGCGCACCGTCCCTCTCCAGATAAAATCAGCATGATAGAGCCGCGTTTCGCCGGGCATCTCCAGCCCCGGGGGGGGAGGTAACTCCCCTTCCTTCTGCTCTTCGGCAATCAGCCACTGCACCGCGTCACGGGCGAACTGCTCGACCGGCTGTGCGAAGGTGGTGAGATGATAGGAGGACCAGGCAGCCTGCGGAATATCGTCGTAGCCCGCCACGCAGAGATCCTCGGGGATGCGCAGGGAAAAGCGGTGGCGCGCCTCATCCATAAAGCCGCAGGCCAGCAGATCGGTGACGCAGAACACCGCATCCGGGCGCTCGCGCCGGGTCAACAGGCGATGTGCGAGGATCTGCCCACTCTCATAGGAGGTGGTGCCGAAGCGCTCAACGCTGACGCTCAGCCCGGCCGCTTGCGCCGCCTGTAAATATCCGCGCTCGCGCGCCATCAGGCTGGGGGTGCCCGCCAGCGAGTTGGCAAAGGCCAGCTTGTTACAGCCCGCCCGGGCAAACGCCATCACCACCCGGCTGGCGGCCTCTTCATTATCCAGATTGATACTGAGCGATCCGGGCAGCGCGTCGTTGCGGTTGATCAGCACCAGCCGCTGGCCGTGCTTGTGGCACAGGCGGGCAATGGCGCTTTCCGGCATTCCGGAGAGGACAAAAGAAGCATCGGCGCGGTAATTAATCGCCTGCTGCAGCGCCTGGGAGACGCTGTCATCCGAACGATCGGTGTTGATCAGCATGGCGATTTTGCCCGCTTCCTGCAGGTGCTGCGTCACCAGCCGCACCAGGCTGGCGCGGTATGGCGTGGCCAGTTCGGAGACAATCAGGCAGACAATGCCGCTGCGGTTGCGCACCAGCCCGCGCGCCAGATGATTGACGTGATAACCCAGCGTTTCCGCCGCCGCCATCACCCGCTTGCGCGTTGCCGCCGACACGCTGGCCCCCGGCGTAAAGGTGCGCGACACCGCCGAACGGGATACCCCGGCCAGCTCCGCCACGTCCTGCGCACTGACTACCGACTTCTCAACCGCCATATCTTTTCCGCCTGATAACTGTACGCCAGAGAGTCTGTCGCACTTTGCAAGGCTGTGCAAATAAATTTGTTAGACAATTGTTTCATTTTTGTGACACAGCCATGGAGTTGCGTATCAGCGCGATTGACAGCGCAATTATTAATCATTATTCCTTTGCACACACGTGCAAAAACCGCGTGAATAAAAACCTGGCGACAACGTATCGCTACCCTACACAACCAAGGAGAACACCATGCATCGCGTCACTCTGATGGCCGCTATTGCTGCCGCTACCACGCTCTCTGCCCTGCCCGCCTGTGCCGCCGGAAAGCTGAATATGATCTGCTCCGCGGATGTCGTGGTTTGTGAGCAAATGACCAACCTGTTTGAAAAACAGCACCCGGATATCAAGGTCAGCATGGTGCGCCTCTCCGCTGGCGAAGCCTATGCCCGCATTCGCACTGAAGCCCGCAACCCGCGTACCGATATCTGGTGGGCAGGCACCGGCGACCCGCACATGCAGGCGGCGGATGAGGGCTTAACCCAGGTGTACAAATCTCCGCTGCTTGACCAGCAGCAGGACTGGGCACGCAAGCAGGCCGAAAGCGCCGGATATCGCACCATCGGCGTGTATGCCGGAGCGCTTGGCTGGGGCTACAACACGAAACTGGTCGCGGATAAGAAATTAAAAGCCCCGGCCTGCTGGGCCGATCTGCTCGACCCGTCGTACAAGGGCGAAATCCAGATGGCAAACCCGAACTCGTCCGGCACCGCCTATAACACCCTCGCCACCCTGGTGCAGATCATGGGCGAAGAGAAAGCCTTCGACTACCTGAAAAAGCTTAACGCCAATATCTCCCAGTACACCAAATCCGGCTCGGCCCCGGTGAAAGCCGCGGCGCGTGGCGAAACCACCATCGGCATCGTGTTTATGCATGACGCGGTGGCGATGCAGGTCGATGGCTTCCCGATCAAGGCCGTGGCACCGTGCGAAGGCACCGGCTATGAGATTGGCTCGATGTCGATTGTGAAAGGCGCCCGCAACCTCGCCAGTGCCAAAGTGTGGTACGACTGGGCGCTGAGCGCGGAAGCGCAGTCGCATATGAAAGATGCCAAATCCTTCCAGCTGCCATCGAATAAAAACGCCGCCATCTCCGAATATGCGCCGCGCTTTGAGAACATCAAGCTGATCGATTACGACTTCAAAACCTACGGCGACTCGGCAAAACGCAAAGCGCTGCTCAGCCGCTGGGATAAAGAGATCGGCGCCAGCGCCCAATAACTGTCGAGGTGAAGATGAATGCTCAAAACCGCCGCCTCGACGGGGCTTTACTGCTGGGCGCCCTGGCAATTCTGCTGCTGCCCTGGTACAGCCTCGAAGCCGGATTCTTCGACTTCGGCTGGCTGACCACGCTGTGGCAGGAGGGCGAAAGCGCGCCGGCGCTGTGGCAAATCGCGCTATTCGGCCGCCCGTGGCTGGCCGTGGCTGTGTTGATGCTGGTGCTGTGCGCGCTGGGCCGCCTGCTGCACATCGGTACGCTGCGCTCGGGCGTGCTGCTGGGGGCCAGCGCGGCCGGCGTGCTGTTCCTGCTGTTTGAGGGTCACGCCATCGGCTACAGCGGCTGGAACTGGCAGTGGAGCGAGCAGCTATTCGGCGCGCTGAGCGACGGCCAGCCGGCGTTTGGCGCCGGGGCGATCCTGCTGCTGACCACTTTCCTGCTGCTGTTCTCCTTTGCGCTGGCCGAGCGCGGCGTGCTGAAGGGCGATGCCTTTGTCGTTGCGGCCATTGTGCTGCTGGTGGCGCTGGTCACTACCTTCGTGCTCTACCCGGTGCTGAGCATGTTTGTCGCCTCGGTACAGGATACAGACGGCTCGTTTAAACCCGACGGCATGATCGCTAATATTCAGGATCCGGCGATCTGGAGTCTGGGCTGCTTGAGCGGCGGCAGCTGCGGCACCGCATGGCGCACGCTGTGGCTGGCGCTAATGACCGCCAGCGGATCCACGCTGCTGGGGCTGGCGTTTGCGCTGGCCGCGACGCGCACGCCGCTGCCGTTCAAAAAGGGGCTGCGCCTGCTGACCGTGCTGCCGATCATCACGCCGCCGTTTGTGATTGGCCTGGCGCTGATGCTGCTGTTTGGCCGCGCCGGAGTGGTTACCGAGCTGCTCTCCTCGCTGTTCGGCATTGAACCCGGCCGCTGGCTGTATGGCCTGACCGGGATCTGGATTGCGCAGGTGCTCTCGTTTACGCCTATCGCCTTCCTGGTGCTGATCGGCGTGGTCGAGGGCGTCAGCCCGTCGCTGGAGGAAGCGTCGCAGACCCTGCGCGCCAACCGCTGGCGCACCTTCCGCTCGGTGTCGCTACCGCTGATGGCACCGGGGCTGGCAAACGCATTTCTCATCAGCTTTATCGAGAGCATGGCGGACTTCGGCAACCCAATGGTGCTGGGCGGCAGTCACGGCGTGCTGTCGACGGAGATCTTCTTCTCGGTGGTCGGCGCGCAGAATGACCCGAGCCGCGCGGCGGTGCTGGCGATTATCCTGCTGTGCTTCACCCTCAGCGCCTTTATCCTGCAGCGCCTGTGGCTGGCGGGGAAAAACTTCGCCACCGTCACCGGCAAAGGCGATTCCGGCCAGCACTGCGGGCTGCCGCGCGCGCTGCGCTACGGGGTTTATGCGCTGGTGATCCCGTGGGGCCTGTTCACGCTGGCTATCTACGGCATGATTTTAATTGGCGGCTTTGTGCAGTCGTGGGGTCTGGACAGCAGCCTGACGCTGGCGCACTACGCCCGTGCCTTCGGCTTCCACTGGAATGAAGGGCAGATTGTCTGGACCGGCGTGGCGTGGAACTCGTTCTGGACCACGATGGAAATCTCGCTGATCGCCGCCCCGCTCACGGCAATAGTTGGCCTGCTGACCGCGTGGCTGATCGTGCGGCAGAAGTTTGCCGGGCGCCAGACCTTCGAGTTTATGCTGATGCTGAGCTTTGCCATTCCCGGCACGGTGATCGGGGTCAGCTACATCATGGCCTACAATCTGCCGCCGCTGGAGATCACCGGCACGGCACTGATCCTCGTCGCCTGCTTTGTGTTCCGCAATATGCCGGTTGGCGTGCGCGGCGGAATTGCCGCCATGAGCCAGCTGGACCGCAGCCTGGATGAAGCTTCACTGACGCTCGGTGCCAGCAGCTTCCGCACCCTGCGCAAGGTGATCCTGCCGCTGCTGAAGCCGGCGATCAGCGCCGCGCTGGTGTATGCCTTCGTGCGCGCTATCACCTCGATCAGCGCGGTGATCTTCCTCGTCAGCGCCCAGTACAACATGGCCACCTCCTATATTGTCGGGCTGGTGGAAAATGGGGAATACGGCGTGGCTATCGCTTACTCCTCGGTGCTTATCGTGGTGATGCTGGCGGTGATCCTCACCTTCCAGCTGCTGGTCGGTGAACGCCGCCTGCGCCGCACTAATCGCGTGGCCACGGCGCCTGTCGCCGTGGTTCCAGCCACTTTATCTCAGGAGAGTGCCGTATGACCGCCATCAAAACCGGTTCCGTGGTGTTTGAAAACGTCAGTAAACAGTTTGCCGGCTTTACCGCCCTGCCCGACCTGTCGCTCACCGTCGAGCCGGGCACGCTGGTGACGCTGCTCGGCCCCAGCGGCTGCGGCAAAACCACTACCCTGCGCCTGCTGGCCGGGCTGGAGCACCCGACGTCCGGGCGCATCCTGATCGGCGGCAAGGATGTCACCCATCTGCCCGCCAACGAGCGCGATGTGGCGATGGTATTTCAGTCCTATGCGCTGTTCCCGCATATGAACGCGCTGGATAACGTGATGTACGGCCTCAGCGCCAGCGGCTTGAGTCGTAAGGAGGCGCAGGACCGGGCGCGTGAGGGGCTAAAGCTGGTCGGGCTGGAGACCATGGGCCAGCGCCTGCCTGCCGAACTCTCGGGCGGGCAGCAGCAGCGTATTGCCGTGGCGCGCGCGCTGGTACTGGAACCGCAGGTGCTGCTGCTTGACGAGCCGTTATCTAACCTGGATGAACGCCTGCGCCGCCGCGTGCGCACTGAGATCCTCGATCTGCAGCAGCGCCTCGGCTTTACCGCCGTGTACGTCACGCACGATCAGGAGGAAGCGCTGGCGGTCTCCGATAAGATAATTGTCATGAAAGAGGGGCATATTGCCCAGCAGGGCGCACCGCAGGCGCTGTACCACTCCCCTGCCTCGGTGTTTATCGCCGATTTTATGGGCGAGGCAAATATCCTGCCCTGCGCCGTAGAGCGGGTGGAAGGCGGCGAAGCGCTGATCGTTCTCGGCAGTCGCACTTACCGCGTGCCCGGCATGCAGGCGCGACCAGGGGCAGCACAGCTGTCGGTGCGGCCAAAGTTTATTACGCTGCACGCCGACCAGCCCGGTGCGCTGAACGGGGAAGTGACCCACAGCACCTGGCTGGGCGATCACATCGAATATGAAGTGCAGACCGAGCTTGGCGCGCTGTTTGTTATCGATGTGCAGATGGAGCGCCAGCTGGCGCCCGCCACAGCGGTATCCGTAGATTTTAAACCTCAGGGGCTGGCGCTGATTGCGCAGTAATCCCGCTTTGATAAGGAATGACCATGAGTGACGAGATTTTGCAGCGCCTGGCGCTGGCCGAGCAGGTCGCGCGCCAGGCCGGGGTAAAAGCGCTGGACTATTTTAACCGCCGCGACAGCCTGGTGATAGAAACCAAGCGGGACGCGCAGGACGTGGTGTCAATAGCCGACCGCGAGGTGGAGCTGCTGATCCGCGAGCAGACCGCAGAGCAGTTCCCGCAGGACGGGTTTCTCGGCGAGGAGTATGGCCTGCTGCCCGGCAGCTCCGGCTACAGCTGGGTGGTTGACCCGATTGACGGCACCAGCCCTTTTGTTAACGGCATGCCGAACTGGTGCGTATCGGTGGCGGTGATCTATCAGGGTGAGCCGGTAATCGGCGTGATTATGGCCCCGTGCCAGCAGGAGTGCTTTGTCTCGGCACGCGGCCAGGGCGCGGCCCTGAACGGCAGGCCGCTGAAGGTCGACCCGGCGCGCACCATGCAGAATCACGTTACCGGCTTTGGCGCTAACAGCTACGTTACGCCGCAGCGCGTCGGCGAGATTGTCGCTGCCATTACCGCCGTCGGTGGCAACTTCTTCCGCAACGGTTCCGGCGCGATGATGCTGGCCTATGTCGCCGCCGGGCGCCTGGTGGGCTATTACGAACCTTATATGCATGCCTGGGACTGCCTGGCGGGCTACTGCCTGGTGAGCGAGGCAGGCGGCTGGGTACATCCGTTTAACACCGACGGTGAAAACCTGCTGTGCGGCGGCCCGGTGCTGGCGGTAGCCCCCGGCGCCAAAGAGGATTTACTGCGCATCGCCCAGCTGTAATCATCACGCGGGCGGGCCGAAAAGAGGGTCCGCCCCTGCATCAAACTCTCTGCGTAATGCACTTCGCGTAAAAGAAATGCCACCGTTCTCCACTATATTGATCTGCGTCCGTACACTAAGCAGCATTAAATAAAACAATTGTCTCACTCTGCTTCTTTTTCAACGTGAATGTTAATAAGGACGTGATCATGTCTGACGTATTAAGACGCACCAAAATTGTTGCCACCCTGGGGCCGGCAACCGACCGCGATAACAACTTAGAAAAAATCATCAAGGCCGGGGCGAATGTGGTCCGGCTCAACTTCTCCCACGGCGCCGCCGCCGACCATATTGCCCGGGCGCAGCGCGTGCGCGACGTGGCGCAGCGTCTTGGTCGCCAGGTGGCGATCCTCGGCGATTTGCAGGGGCCGAAAATCCGCGTATCGACTTTCAAAGAGGGCAAGGCGCTGCTGACGGCCGGCGAGCCGTTTATTCTGGATGCCTGGCTGGAAAAGGGGCTGGGTGACAATCAGCGCGTAGGCATTGATTACAAAGCGCTGCCGGAGGATGTGCTGCCGGGCGATATTCTGCTGCTCGACGATGGCCGCATCCAGCTGCGCGTAGTGAGCATTGCCGGGGCCGCCATCCACACCGTTGTCACTGTGGGCGGCGTGCTGTCAAATAATAAAGGCGTCAACAAGCTCGGCGGCGGACTGTCTGCGGAGGCGCTAACCGAAAAAGATAAGGCGGATATTGTGACCGCCGCTGCGATGAACGTCGACTATCTTGCTGTCTCCTTCCCGCGCAACGGTGAAGACCTGCGCTACGCGCGCAGGCTGGCGCAGGAAGCGGGCTGCCGCGCGCTGATTGTGGCAAAGGTTGAGCGCGCAGAAGTGGTAGCCACGCCGGAGAGCATGGACGACATGATCCTCGCCTCCGATGTGATCATGGTGGCGCGTGGCGATCTCGGCGTAGAGATTGGCGATGCTGCGCTGGTGGCGGTGCAAAAGCGCCTGATTGCCCGCTCGCGCCAGCTCAACCGCGTGGTGATCACCGCCACGCAGATGATGGAGTCGATGATCACCAATCCGCTGCCGACCCGCGCCGAAGTGATGGACGTGGCAAATGCGGTACTTGACGGCACCGATGCGGTGATGCTCTCTGCCGAAACCGCCGCCGGCAGCTTCCCGGCCGAAGCGGTCGCCGCCATGCACGGCGTCTGCCTGGGGGCGGAACGTGTGCCGAGCGTCACGGTGTCGAAGCATCGCCTTGAGGTGCAGTTCGATAACATTGAAGAGATGACGGCGATGTCGGCAATGTATGCCGCCAACCATCTGACCGGGGTAAAAGCGGTGATCGCCATGACCGAATCCGGGCGCACCGCGCGCATGATGTCGCGCATTACCTCACGCCTGCCGATTTTCGCCCTCTCCCGCCATCAGTCCACGCTTAACCTCACCACGCTGTACCGCGGGGTGACGCCGGTGCTGTTTAACGGCCATGCGGAGGGCGTGCAGTCGGCGCAGGATGCCATCGCGGTGCTGCGGGAAGCGGGTTATCTCAGTTCGGGGGATCTGGTGGTGCTGTCGCAGGGGGACAGCGTGGGGCTGATTGGCAGCGCGAATACCTGCCGGATTTGTATCGTCGATTAGCGCAAAATCAGGGTCGACCGGAAAAGCGGGTCTTCAATACGAATGGCGCAAATCCGCGGCACGGGTCGACCGGAAAAGAGGGTCTTCAATACGAATGCTGCGAATCCGCGGCACGGGTCGACCGGAAAAGAGGGTCGACCCCTACGGGTTTTTGGTAGTGGCTGACCCTCTTTTTCGGTCAGCCAGCCACATCCCGCTTATTTCAGACGGTACGCCACCACGGCATCACCCTCTTTGGTGCCCAGCGAACCGTGACCACCGGCCGCAATCACCACGTACTGCTTGTTGTCGCTGCCCATATAGGTAGAAGGCGTTGCCTGACCGCCCGCTGGCAGCTCGGTCTGCCACAGCAGTTCGCCGCTGTTGACGTCGTAAGCGCGGAAGAAGTTATCCGCCGTTGCGCCATGGAACACCACATCACCGGCCGTGGTTAACGGCCCACCGTGTGCCACCATCCCCATCGGGAAACCGATTGGGAAACGGCCCGGCAGGAACGAGGTTTTAAGATTTTTAGTGGTACCTACGCGGCGCATCCACTCGGTTTTACCGGTAGACAGGTCAACGCCCACCATACGGCCCCAAGGTGGCGCGATGCACGGGATCCCCAGGCTGGAGGAGAGCTGCTGAATATGAATGGCATAATCGCCGTCAAAGTTCTCATTCCAGTACGGCGTGCCGTCCTTGGTGAAAAGGCGCTGTTTAGCATTTTCCGCGTTACGTTTGATCAGGTTGTACTTATAGGCCAGGCGTACCGGCGAAGCGATCAGGATCTGGCGCTCAGGGTCAACCGCCACCGAGCCCCAGTTAAACACCCCGATATTGCCCGGGAAGACAATCGAACCGCCTTCGGTCGCTGGCGTCCACGGGTTGCCGTCGTAGCGCAGGGATTTAAAGTCGATGCGGCAGGCCATCTGGTCGAACGGCGTGATGCCCCACATTGATTTTTCGCTCAGCGGCTGCGGAATAAAGTTCAGCGCGGAGACCGGCTGCGTTGGCGAATACTTCTCGCCAGCAATACCTTTAGTAGAAACGTCTTTCTGATTGATCGGATACACCGCCTCACCGGTCAGACGATTAAGCACAAACAGGTTGCCGGTTTTGGTCGGCAGGATCACCACCGGCTGTTTCTTGCCCTGGTAATCAATATCCAGCAGCGACGGCTGTGATGGATTATCGCGGTCCCAAAGATCATGCTTCGACGACTGGAAGCGCCATTTAAAGGCACCGGTTTTCAGATCCAGCGCCACCAGCGTGTCGCGGAACTTCTCGGTGTTGCTGTCGGCATTACGCTCAATCCCCACTTCATCCGGGGAGGCATTACCAAATGGAACGTACACCAGGCCATTTTTCAGGTCAGCGCTCAGCGTGGCCCAGGCTACCGGCGTATCCTGCGGATAGGTGGCGTCAGCCGCAATCGGCTGAGTGTTTTCCGGGTTAGCCGGATCAAAGTTCCACACCAGGCGACCGGAAGTGGCATCGTAAGCGCGGATCACGCCAGACGGATTACCGCTGTTGAAGCCGTTATCCATCACCGATCCCCCGACAATCACCAGATTGCCGGCTACCAGCGGTGCCGCAGTCTGCATCAGCGCGTGCGGGCGCACGGTACCCATGTTGGCATGCAGATCGACCACGCCGTTGTTGCCGAAGTCGGCACACAGTTTACCGGTATCGGCATCCAGCGCGATCAGTTTGGCATCGTTGCTGGCGTTAAAGATACGCTTGCGGCAGATAGCTGGGCTGGCCGCGCCAGTGTCTGCCTGGGCCTGCTGGCCGCCGTCGTAATAGCTCACGCCGCGACAGGTCTGGTGCTGTTGCAGATAAGAAGCCTCTTTCTTCGGCTGATATTTCCATTTCAGCGCCCCGGTTTCCGGGTTCAGCGCGTGAATTTCATTGTGCGGCGTACAGAAATAGACGCTGTTGTTAACCTTCAGCGGGGTCGCTTCAAAGGTGTATTCGGAAGCATCATCGCTGGCGCGCAGATCGCCGGTATGATAGGTCCAGGCCACCTGCAGATTGCTGACGTTATCGCGGGTAATCTGCTTGAGGTCGGAGAAGCGCAGGCCATTGCTGGTGCCGCCGTAGGCTGACCAGTCACTGCCTGCCACCTCGTTACTGCTGCCCTGACGCTGGGTGGTGATGGTGCCCGCTTTCGGATACGGGTCATAGAACATCATCCCTACTACCAGCGCGATAATCAGCACCATGGTGGTACCGAGGAACGGATGGAAGCGGCGTTTTTCAGCTTTATACAGCGGGCGTACCACCCACGGCATCACCAGCCACAGGCCGATCACACCAATGATATTCCCCCGTGGGATCCACTGCCATTTGTCGAAGCCGACTTCATAAATTGACCACGCGACTACCAGCCACATCAGCACGGCATAGATGGAAAGCGAAATTTTTTTGTTCATAAACAGTGTGATAGCGGTAGCCAACAGGCCAACCCCGATAATCACATAGAATGGCGACCCTCCCAGCATCAGGAGTTGGGCGCCCATGTACAGCATAGCGATTGCAATGACCGCGATGACAATACCGGTGAGTTTGTTAAGCATTAGTATCCCTTAGTGTTAATCAACGTAATTATTTTCTGACAAATAATTACATGCACTATACATTAAATTAACTAAAAAAATCTGATAAAAACCCAAACGGATTTTAGATCGCAGGAATAACCACCGCCGTCAGAACAAAAAAAACCCCGCACTAAGCGGGGCGTGTTCAGCATTGAAGCCAGCGGTTAACGCACGATCAAGCCGAGCAGGATCCCGACCGCGCCGAAGTCGGAGTCGCTGAAGGTGGTGTTCGCCAGGCCAATGCTGCCCAGTACCGGCAGCAGGAACACCGGAATAAAGGTGATCAGCAGGCCGTTGGTGAACGCACCAAGGATGGCGCCGCGGCGCCCGCCCGTTGCATTACCGAATACTCCGGCGGCCGCGCCGACGAAGAAGTGCGGCACCACGCCTGGAATAATCACCGTCATGTTCAGCGCATACAGCAGGAACATGCCCAGCACCCCGGCCACAAAGCTGCTGAGGAAGCCAACCAGTACCGCGTTCGGCGCATACGGGAACACCACCGGGCAGTCGAGCGCCGGTTTGGCGTTCGGCACCAGCTTGTCGGAAATCCCTTTAAACGCCGGAACGATCTCCGCAATCACCATGCGTACGCCCTGCAGCACGATATAAACCCCGGCGGCAAAGGTGATCGACTGCATTAGCGAGAACATAAACCAGTTTTTGCCACCCGCGTTCATCTCTTTCACCGTTGACGGACCGGCCACCAGGCAGGTGAAGATAAAGATGAAGAACATGGTAAAGGCAATCGCCACCGGCGTGTCGCGCAGGAACAGCAGGCTTTTCGGCACTTCCATATCTTCGGTCGACTTCTCTTTATTGCCGAACTTGCTGCCGATCCAGGCAGAGAGCAGCTGAGAGATCGCCGAGAAGTGACCGAACGCCACATCATCCGAACCGGTTACCTTTTTCATGTACGGGTGGATGATGGCCGGGAAGAACACCATCGACACGCCGACCACCAGCGAACCGACGGCGATCAGGGTGGCCCCCTTCATGCCCGCCGTAGCCAGAATCACCGCCACCATCATCGACATAAACAACGTATGGTGGCCGGTGAGGAAGATGTATTTCCACGGCGTAAAGCGCGCAATCGCAATGTTAATTACCATGGCGAAGAACATAATCATCGCCATTTCCGTGCCGAAGCTCTTCTGCGCCACCGCCACGATCGCTTCGTTATTCGGCACCACGCCCGGGATCCCGAAGGCATGATGGAAGATAGCGGCGAAGTCGCCGAGCGAGGAGACAATCAGCCCGGCGCCCGCACCGAGGATCAGGAAGCCCATCACGGTTTTCACCGTGCCTTTGATCACTTCGGTCGCCGGCTTTTTCTGCGCCACCAGACCGATCAGTGCAATCAGCCCCACCAGGATGGAGGGCTCAGACAGCACGTCGCTCATTAAAAAACGGAAAAATTCCATTTCTGGCTCCCTGTTATAATGCGCCGAGTTCGGTCAGCGCCGCTGCGATACGCTCTTTCATCGCCACTTTGTCCACCATGTTTTTCAGGGAGACAATTTTGCCGCCAACCTGCTGAGCGATTAATTGCTCGGCAATATCGGAGGTGCCGACGAAGATATCGCTCTGGGTGCCTTTGGCCGAGCCAAGGTCGACATGGTCAACGTCAGCGTTGACACCCAGATCTTTCACAATGCTTTTGATGCTCATTTCCATCATCAGGCTGGTGCCCAGGCCGTTGCCACATACCACGGTGATTTTCATTTTGTGTCCTCTGGTGTTTATCAATAACGCGAAATAATGGATAAAATCTCTTCAACCGTCGTCGCAGCCATCAGTGACGCGGTATCTTCAGGGGTATCAAACAGCTGTGCCAGCGCGGTAATAATACCGATATGGCTGTTGCTGTCGGTCGCGGCCAGCACAATCAGCAGGTGCACCGGGTCGTTACCATCTGAGTCAAAGTTGACCCCCTGCTGCACCACGGTCAGGCTGACTCCCATTTTGTGGGCGCCGTCTTCCGGGCGTGCATGAGGCATAGCGATACCGGGGCCAACCACGTAATATGGGCCGATGGCTTCGTGCGAGCGGAAAATGGCGTCTACGTAGCGCGCTTCCACCGTGCCGTTATCAAGCAGCGGCTGGCAGGAAAGCGAGACGGCGTGACGCCAGTCGGTGCAGGCGGGAACAATCTGGACAACATCAGCGGTCAGTAATTCTTTCAGCATTTCAGGTCACCTCTCTCTCATCGCCCGAGCAGAGTAGTGCCAGTAACGCTGGAATAATGTGACGAATATCTAAAAAGATAACGCTAACTGTTATAACTATCACTAAATGTGATCGGCTTATCATCCGCCGAAGAATAATTTGTTGCCTGAAGGTTGGCGCGGCACACTGCAACTGTGCCGTAAATGAGGATCAGGCGGGCCGATCGGAAAAATGATCGGCCCCTACAGCGCTATTATTCGGCCTTTGTAGGGGCTGACCCTCTTTTCGGTCAGCCCGCCTGACCAGATGATGAAAGGAGAAACAAGGATGCGAAAGCGGCGAAGTAGCGGTCGCGTGACACTGCAGGATGTGGCCGACTATGTCGGCGTCGGCGCGATGACGGTGTCGCGCGTCATGCGCACACCGGAGCTGGTTTCTGAAAAGGTGCGCAGCAAAGTTGAGCAGGCCGCACGCGCGCTGGGTTATGAAGCCAACCCCGACGCCAGCGACATCGCCAGCAGCAGCGCCAGCCGCGTCACCTTGCAGGACGTGGCGCGCCACGCCGGTATCGGCCCGATGACGGTCTCCCGCGCCCTGCGTGACCCTTCGCTGGTCTCTGACGCCTCGCTCAAAAAAGTGCAGCAGGCGGTCACAGAGCTGGGCTACGTGCCGAACCTTGCCGCCGCCTCGCTGGCCTCCAGTACCCTGCATACCGTCGCCGTGCTCTACCCCTTTCAGCACGATCGCGCCAGTACGCGCTTTATTCAGGCGCTGCAACAGACGCTGAGCAAACAGCCTTTCCAGTTAATCATGGCCTGCCACGAGTATCATCAGTACGGCGAAACGCCGCTGGTGGAGAAGCTGCTGCAGCACCGCCCTTCCGCGCTGGTGCTGTTCGGCGCGCAGCTGGCGAGGAAAACCGCCGATCTGATTGAGTCCAGCGAACTGGTGACCGCCAACGTCTGCGGTGCCGAGCGCTTTAACGCCGATATCACGCTGGATATTGCGATAAGCGATGCCGCCGAACGCCTGACCCGCCACCTGCTGGATAAAGGCTATCGCCGCATCGCTTTTATCGGCGCGCAGACCGACAACCGCCTGCACAAGCAGCAGCTTAACGGCTGGCACAAGGCGATGCTGGCGCACTATCAGAACGCGGACCTGATGATCACCGTGCCGGACGCACCGAGCCTGCAGTTTGGCCGCTACGCCCTCGGCCAGCTGCTGCAGAATCAGCCGGACCTCGATGCGATTATCTGCAGCCATGAAGAGATTGCTTTTGGCGTGCTGGCCGAGTGCCAGCGCCGGTTGCTGAAGGTGCCGTACGACCTGGCGGTCGCCTGCCTGGACGGCTCCAGCAACTGTGACCACACATTCCCGGCGCTGACGTCGATGCGCCTCAATTATGAAAAACTTGGCCAGCAGGTCGGCGAGCGGCTAATGGCGATGCTGGATGACGCCCCGCAGCCGCTGGCCGAGCAGGCGAAGTTTACCCTCGAGCCTGGCGCCAGCAGCTGAAGGATTACTCCAGCTTTTCGTGGCTGATGACAAAAAGCCGGTGTGGATGATAATCGCGGTCTTCCCCCCAGCCATATTGCGCCCAGTGGTCGTAAAAATCGTCCCAGTTGGGGATAGCACGCAGGGGACGATCGTCGAAACTGCCGTCAGACAGGTAGACATGGTATTCAGGCTGCGCCAGAGCCCAGGCAATCATCCCTTCCCAGAAGCGGCGGCCATCGCCGGTATGCTCGCTGTCGGAAACCACGATGGAATAGCGCTGAAGAAAATAGCGGAAAAAGCGCCGGGCGAGACCATGAACCGCCTCTTCGTGCTGAGGCAACACGCTGCGCCACACCATAATCTGCGTACAGCTGCGCCGCGAAGGGACGATAGTGTCCAGCAGCAGTAGCTTGACGGCATAGACGGTTTCCGGCTCCGCGCCTGCTCTAATCAGGCGATACTGATCTTCACGCGATGATTGCAGCAGGCGATACCCCGGCGGCACCGCGTAGTCAGGCAGGTCAAAATCATGCGACCCGCCATCGATAAATGCCTGGGTATGCTGGGTATTCTTCCCTGTTGATGTCCGGCTGAGTTTCTCATCGAACTCCGCCGACGGAATAAGTAGTGGCATCCCTGTCTTCCTCGCTGATTTCTGCATCCTTTCCCCTCCTGTGGCATAAAAACCGTTGCGCAGGCGGGCCTCTATTTCCAACCTAAGCCCTGCTGCTACTTTTAGCAATTATGCTTTTTTTTTATACAGCGCGCCGCACAAATTTCCGGCCAGAAGAGAAAAAAGTTCACTGGTAATAGCCGTTTATCACCATCTTCAGTTAGTCTGTTTGCCATGGTGCAAACGATCCAAGGAGATATTATGACTCAACCCGTAGCGCGATCCCTGACGGTTAACGAGGCGCTGGACGCCCTGGATAGCCAGTACAACGCGGCGGTCGATGCCCTGCGTGATGCCATTACCGCATTTATCGCTAACGGCGCCCTGCCGGATGCGGCACGCCGTGCCGCCGGTCTGTTTGTCTACCCGCAGCTGCGCGTCAGCTGGAACGGCGTTGCCCCCTCGCAGCGCCTGACCCGCGCCTTTGGCCGCTTTACCCGAGCCGGCTGCTACAGCACCACCATTACCCGCCCGGCCCTGCTGCGCCACTATCTCAGTGAGCAGCTGTCGATGCTGACCAGCGAATATCAGGTCACCATTGAAGTGCTGCCATCGCAGCAGGAGATCCCCTTCCCGTATGTCATTGACGGTTCCGGGCTGGCGCTGGATCGCAGCATGAGCGCCGGGATCGCCCAGCACTTCCCGACCACCGAGCTATCACAGATTGGCGATGAGAATGCCGACGGCCTGCTGCCACCGGGGGAAACTTTCCCGCTGTCGCACTTCGATGCGCTGCGCACCGACTTTTCACTGGCCCGCCTGCGCCACTACACCGGCACCCCGGTGGAAGACTTCCAGCCCTACGTGCTGTTTACCAACTACACGCGCTACGTTGATGAGTTCGTGACGTGGGCCTGCGCGCAGATAGCCGACCCGGCCTCGCCGTACGTGGCCCTCTCCTGCGCGGGCGGCACCACGCTGACCCACGACACGCCGCACCCGGAGCAGACCATCTCCGATCTGGCATGGAAAAAACATCAGATGCCCGCCTGGCACCTGATTGCTGAAGACGGCCAGGGCATTACGCTGGTCAATATCGGCGTTGGCCCGTCAAATGCTAAAACCATTTGCGACCATCTGGCGGTGATGCGCCCGCATGCCTGGCTGATGATTGGCCACTGCGGCGGCCTGCGTGAGAGCCAGACCATTGGCGATTACGTGCTGGCGCACGCCTATCTGCGCGATGACCACGTGCTGGACGCGGTGCTGCCGCCGGATATCCCAATCCCGAGCATTGCCGAAGTGCAGCGCGCGCTGTACGACGCGACCAAGCAGGTTAGCAACATGCCGGGCGAAGAGGTGAAACAGCGCCTGCGTACCGGAACGGTAGTCACTACCGACGACCGCAACTGGGAGCTGCGCTACTCCGCTTCCGCGCTGCGCTTTAACCTCAGCCGCGCGGTGGCGGTAGATATGGAGAGCGCCACCATTGCCGCACAGGGTTACCGCTTCCGCGTTCCTTACGGCACGCTGCTGTGCGTCTCCGACAAACCTCTGCACGGCGAGATCAAGCTGCCGGGCCAGGCGAATCGCTTCTACGAAGGGGCGATTTCCGAGCATTTGCAGATTGGCATCCGCGCGATTGATCTGCTGCGCGCCGAGGGCGACCGCCTGCACTCGCGCAAGCTGCGCACCTTTAACGAGCCGCCGTTCCGTTGATGCTGGGTAGATAACGGCTGCAACATAAGCCGTTATCTACTTTTCGTTGAGATAAAATTGTCACAGTCACTATTGATGCTGTTATGACCTTGCTCAGGGTCAAGTATCAGGCTGCTGGCATCATCAGTCCGTTCATTAAAGCAAAAGCCGTCACTAGCCAAAATAATTCTCCGCCCCAAAGTTAGTTGATGATGATTTATCTCGGGTTTAATAAATCGCCTGGCATTCAAACAGCGAGTTAAAGTATGACGGTAAGCATCGCAATTCCGCTCGCCCATCTGTTCGAGTTGTATCGCGCAATTGTGGGGATTTATTATCCATTCTATTACTCCAACATCATTTAACAGGCCCGCCAAACAGTCCCCACAATGGAAAGTTGTAAATTCACCGCTAATCTTATTCAGGATCAACAGGACATAACTGGCCTTATGAAGAAGAAACTGATGACGTAAGAATCGATGATTATGAATGAGTAACTCTATAACAGCACTATCCTGCCGCTGATTAGGCGGGCGGCTCGTTACGTAATTGGCACTTTCTCTGACAATGCAATTTGCCCAGAAATTAGCGAACTCATTTCCCCCACGTTGCTTACCTTCAGCACCGTCGACAAGAGCGCTCACCAGAACCTGTTGGTTCTGAAAAATCACACCAGCATCGCTATTAACTTCACGCTGCGTTCCCTGACTACTTTCCCATAAATAATGCATTAGCGTGGCTCTTTATCGACGATACTTTCGATGCGGCGAAAGATGATCGTCTCACGCCCGGCATCGCCGGCGGACTGGCTCTGTACCGCATAGTCAAAATCACTGTTCGCCAGTAATTTCTTAAACTCTTCGGCAATGAAATTTGCCACGTCAGCAGGCGCTTCTGCTATTTCGCTTATCAGTTCTTCACGACCATCAACAACATGCAGAATATCTTCAACATCACGACTGCTCAGAGGGTCTCCATTACCTCGCCCCTGCCAGGCAACGAGCTTAGTTGCAATGAAATAAACAGGACTGACTACCTTAATTTCAAGGTCTGCATCCAGATGGTGTATCTGAGCACTCAACATGGCACTCTGATACCATTGATTAGTGAAACCTAAGACGGATTCATCATCTGGCATAAAATCGACTCTTAGTTCGCCTAATTTCATTGCGCAGATCGGTTCATCGTCTTCAGGTATTTCCACCCTGAAACCCTGGCTGATGAGACGCTGTTGCAGTTTGTTCCACTCGTTGTAACCCATGACGTTTACGATCAGGTCAACATCATCCGTATGCCTGACCTGTTCTCGAGTATATTCGTCTGTAATCAACAGGCTGGTGGTACATCCACCAACAAATGTCATGCCCTCACAAAGCTCTTTTCCCAGCGCTTGCGCTACCTGCTTGAGCATTTTGATATGAATCTGTGCATGTTCAGGCATCGGATATTTCCATCTGTTTTTTCAACAAGGAAGTAGCGAGTTCCCGCTCTCTGGCAAGACCTATTCTCAATGCATCGATTAACGCCAGAAGACGATACATCTCCGGATCATTTCGGATGGCAACAGCGAAGCTTTTAAATAAGGGATTTACTGCCAGACCTTTGGTATTTCCTGATGGTTCAGCCCATACGGGCACCATTTCACCGCCGCTCATCAGTTTTCCTTCAAGTACTGGCGCGGCAAAAGAGGTGGATATGCCTCGTGTTAACTCCCCTTTTTTTGCAGGAAAGACATAGCGTACACCCGCTATCAAAAACTCGAAAAGTGCCCGCTTATTCGTTCGTGGAACGTGAAGTTTACGGTCGTATTTGACCAGTCCAATATCAATCATTGCATTAAGAGACACGCTAACCTGACTTTTACTGATGCCAGTTTCCTTTGCCAGATTACGTACGCTGTATCGCTCGACGATCCACTGGTCGATTAACTCTGACTCAGGCAAGTCATTGCCCCATCCAGGCCCGCCCTCCCTGACACCCATCTCGATCTCCCAGGTTTTCTCCCAATCAGACGTCGCCGCTATACCGCGATGCTGCTGCACCCAGTCATCTTTTTTTTGCAAGCAGATGAGTTTTAGCATCAAACCTAAATCCTGACCTTTCATGTGTTCCTCTCTGCTGGGACGCTCAACCGTCCCAAGTCCTGGGACAAAGGACATCTTGTTAAATGATTTTAAAATAGTCAATGCCTTTGAGGGGGTTTATTATGTGACACCTGTCGCTGTTACAGGTGTCACATTTCCTTCTTGTGTCACTCCCTCTCCCCGCTGCAGAAACAGAAATAAACAAATAGAATCAGCAAATTACCAACAAAGCACTTTATGGCACGCTTTTCGCACTATGTCGCCCTGAGTTCCTGCACCGGCCGCTGACTGCGGCGATGGACAGGTTTTCTTGTTCCACTCTCAAGGGAAATATGATGAAAGCAGCACGTTGGTATAAAGCGCACGATATCCGCATTGACGACATCGAGGAGCCGCAGGTATCCGCAGGCAAAGTCAAAATCAAAGTGGCGTGGACTGGGATCTGCGGTAGCGATCTGCATGAGTACCTCGCCGGCCCCATTTTCGTCCCGGTCGATAAGCCGCACAAAATCAGCCATGACATCGCCCCGATTGTGATGGGCCACGAGTTCTCCGGCGAAGTGGTCGAGGTGGGCGCAGGCGTCAGCAAATTTAAAGCAGGTGACCGCGTGGTGGTGGAACCGATCCTCGCCTGCCGCGAGTGCGAGGCCTGCCGCGAAGGCAAATATAACCTGTGCGGCGACCTTGGCTTCCACGGTTTATCCGGCGGCGGCGGCGGTTTCTCCTCTTTTACGATGGTTGACGAGCATATGGTGCACCGCATGCCGGATGGCCTCTCTTACGAGCAGGGTGCGCTGGTCGAGCCTGCCGCCGTGGCGCTACATGCGGTGCGCATGAGCAAGCTGAAAGCCGGGGATAAAGCGGCGGTATTCGGCGCGGGCCCGATTGGCCTGCTGGTGATTGAAGCGCTGCGCGCGGCGGGTGCTTCTGAGATTTACGTGGTGGAGCTATCGCCGCAGCGCGCTGAGAAGGCGCTTGAGCTGGGCGCCAACGTGGTGATTGACCCGAGCAAGCAGGACGCAGTTGCCACCATCCGCGACCTGAGTAAAGGCGGCGTAGACGTGTCGTTCGAAGTGACCGGGGTGCCGGTAGTGCTGAAACAGTGCATCGACGCCACCCGCTACGAGGGCGAAACCATTATTGTCTCTATCTGGGAGGGCGAAGCCTCATTCCATCCGAACAGGGTGGTGCTGGCCGAACGCAACGTGAAGGGTATTATTGCCTACCGCCATATTTTCCCGGCGGTGATGGAGCTGATGACCCAGGGCTACTTCCAGGCCGATAAGCTGGTAACTAAGCGCATTGAACTGAACGATCTGGTGACCGAAGGTTTTGAGGCACTGGTTAAAGAGAAGAATCAGGTGAAAATCCTGGTGCGCCCGCCGCAGTAACCGCTGCTATAGGGTCGACCTCTGCGGTACCCCCCAGACATTAATCTGAATATTATCGCGGGATGACAGGTGCCCGGTTTCAGGAGGGGGGCTGCTTTCCGCACCGGCATGAATACATCCCTGTAGCGAGGCAGCACGGCCATCCCCGGCCGTGAGCCTGCTGCAATCAGCCCTCCCTCCTTGCACCCAAAGCCTGGAGATAACTCAGGCTCTACCTTTGTCGCCACTTCCATCGAGAACAGCCTGAACTTTTAAGTAACCAATTGATAACCCGCCGGGGCCTGCTGCATTTCTTTGCTACTTTCATTTAATCAGATTTTAAAAAGATGAAGAGGCCGCAGGATCATTATGAGTAAGAAAAATCATCGTACAGTGCCTGGGGTACATCCCTATGACGGGCCCGCAGGCGGCTGGGGAGCACTCAAGGCCACCGCCATTGCCGTTAAAAACCAGATGGATACCTTCAAAGCGCCGCCCACTTTAATGCGCACAAACCAGCCAGAAGGCTTTGACTGCCCCGGCTGTGCCTGGCCGGATAAGGACCATGGTTCAACCTTCCAGTTTTGTGAGAACGGCGCCAAGGCCGTCACCTGGGAAGCCACCACCAAACGCGTGACGCCGGCATTTCTTGCAGAAAATACCGTGACCTCCCTGCTGAAGCGAACAGACTTCGAGCTTGAGGGATATGGCCGGTTAACCACGCCACTGCGATACGATGCAGCAAGCGATACCTTTAAAGAAGTGAGCTGGGACGAAGCATTCAGCCACATCGCCAAAGGTCTGGCAGCGCTGCAGCCGGACGAAGTCGAGTTTTATACCTCTGGCCGGGCATCAAACGAAGCAGCCTACCTGTTTCAGCTGTTCGCCCGCGAGTATGGAACCAACAATTTTCCTGACTGTTCAAACATGTGTCACGAAGCGACAAGCGTAGGCTTGCCGCAGTCGATAGGTATCGGTAAAGGCACTGTCTCACTGGACGACTTTGATAGCGCAGAGCTCATTCTCTCTATGGGCCACAATCCGGGGACCAACCACCCGCGTATGATGGGGACGTTGCACGAGCTGGCGCGCCGCAAAGTCCCCATTATCGTCTTTAACCCAATGCGTGAACGCGCGCTTGAGCGTTTCGCCGATCCGCAGAATGTTATGGAGATGGCCACTTACGGCTCGACTGACATCGCCTCAACTTACTATCTGGTGCGCGCCGGAGGCGACTCGGCTGCGCTAAAGGGCATCGCTAAAGCGGTACTTGAAATTGAGGCCGAAACAGGCGCGGCGCTGGATCATGATTTTATCAACGAGCACACCGAAGGTTTCGAGCGCTTTGCAACGGACATTCATGCCACTTCGTGGCATTCAATTGAGCATGACTCCGGTCTGAAGCAAGCGGAACTTCGCAGCGTGGCAGAAGCCTATGTCAAATCGAAGGCCACCATCCTGACCTACGGCATGGGCATCACCCAGCACAACCGCGGAACGGACAACGTACGCCTGCTGGTTAATCTGTTGCTGATGCGCGGCAATATCGGTAAACCCGGTGCTGGCGTGTGTCCGCTGCGAGGCCACTCTAACGTCCAGGGCAACCGCACCGTAGGGATCACTGAAAAGCCCGGCTCTGATTTCCTCAGCAAGCTGCAGAACGTATTCGGATTTACTCCGCCCGCTCAGCACGGTCACGATGCGGTGCAGGCGATGCAAGCCATGGTAGAGAAAAGAGCTAAGGCACTGATTTGCCTTGGCGGTAACTTTGCGGTGGCGTTACCCGATCCTGATGTCTCCTTTGCGGCGATGCGTGAACTTGAGCTCAGCGTCCACATCGCCACCAAACTTAACCGGACACATCTTCTGACCGGGAAAGAGACGTTGCTGCTGCCTTGCCTCGGTCGCACTGAACTTGACGAGCAATCCGGTATCCGGCAGTCGGTCACCGTTGAAGACTCGATGTCGATGGTGCACGCCTCCTCCGGTAAGCTCAAGCCTGCATCACCACTGCTTCGCTCTGAACCTGCGATAGTCGCCGGGATGGCGAAAGCTTCCTTGCCGGATACACGGGTTAACTGGAGTGAACTGGTTGCCGATTATGACCTCATCCGGGAGCTGATCGAAAAAACCATACCCGGTTTTGACAACTATAACGCGCGTATTCGTCATCCCGGCGGTTTCCAGATGCCGCTTCCACCGAGAGAGCGCATCTGGCCCACTCAATCAGGAAAAGCGGTGTTTTCAGTTTATCAGGGCACTCATGAGGATTTATCCGTTGAGGGTGAGGACGTGCTACGGCTCATAACATTGCGCAGTCACGATCAGTACAACACCACAATCTACGCTTTAGACGACCGCTATCGCGGCGTATTTGGCCGCCGCGATGTGCTATTTATGTGCGACTATGACCTTGAGCGTCTGGGCCTGGAACACGGTGATGTCGTCGATCTTGAGTCAGCGGTACCGGGCTACCACATGCGCCTCGAATCCATGACGGTAGTGCGTTACGCTATTTCACCGGGGTCGATTGGCGCCTACTATCCTGAAGCTAACGTACTTATTCCGCTCGACTATATCGACAAGGAAAGCGGCACACCGTCCTATAAATCTGCGCCTGTTCGCATCACTCTCAGGTCGCACGAAATAGCTAAAACGCCAGTGGGTTGAATCGTCGGGATAATAGATGCGGCAGGCGAATTATCTGCCGCATCTTCAACTTCTGGCGTTGACCGCATTTCAATTTTAAAACGGGGCGTAAAATCGAATAAAAAAGACGGCTGAAGCGTTTACACGATACTCACTCTGAGGATTATCAATATGACTCGTTTCATGCTTGCCATCGCCCTGGGCTTTTTGTTCCATCCGCTTTGCTTATACGCCAGCCCGGTCAGCTACCGTATCGACACTCAAAACACGACAATTTCCCTCTCATGGCATGCATTTGGCAGTGTCTCTAAAGCCAGCATGGGAAAGGTGACGGGAGGAATTACCCTGGATGCAGGAGATGAAAGGGCGGACCGTATCGACGTGACCATTCCGGCCGCGACCCTTGAGGCTTCCAATAGCCTGTTAACTTATCAGATGAAAAGCCGTCCCTTTTTTGATGCAGAGCGCTATCCGAACATCGCTTTCACCAGCAGTCGCCTTGTGGCACTGGGAAACGGACATTTTCGCTTGTTTGGCACGCTGAAAATCAAGAACGTCACGCGCCCGGTGATCCTTGACGCCTCACTGGATGGGAAAAAGGCGGTCTCCTCCAGTACTGAGATCCTTGTTATGCATGCTTCAACAGCGATTTCGCGTTCAGCATTCAATATGGACAGCTTTGCCGCACTGGTGGATGACACGGTAACAATTAATATTGAAATTCAGGCCCGTCCGTATCAAAGCGCATAGTGACATAACTGCCCATACAAGATATTTGAACGGGCAGCGATGAGCGAGAAGCGCAGTTGCTTTTGTATGGGAAGATTATGTTTCCCGCAGTTTCATATGTAACAAAGGGTATGGCCTGCCCTGCCCGTCAAATTCCGAACGCCCCACCGTTTCAAACCCGTGCTTTTGATAAAAGGTAATCGCCTGAGGATTCTGTTCGTTTACGTCGAGTTCATTAGCACCCTGCTCATCAATAGCCTGTCGCAGGAGTAATTTCCCGACTCCTTTTCCGCGTTGTTCTGCATCGATAAAGAGCATTTCAATGCGGTTTTCGCTTACCCCTGTAAAGCCCACTATCGAACCGTCGCAGCAAAGACGAGCGACCGTAATAGTGAGGCCAGGAAAATACGTATTCAGTAACAGAGGGCGTAGCGCCTGAATATCCTGTTCCTGCAAGAAATCATGCGTAGCCCGTACGGAAGATTCCCAGACCTTCAGTAATATCGGATAATGAATTTTCGTACCGATTTCCATATTTATCATGATGTTATAATCCTTGAATTGATATTGTATCGCCATGATAGCAATAGGGTATTGTTTGTCACGATATGGAGTACACGTCCTCGTTTAGCTATACCAACAATACCTCAGCGCACCCATAGTATGGTCCGCATGCCCGGATCGCCTTATGCCCGCCGCCGCGAGCAGGAACAGGTCGGCCGCCGTCACAGGGGTCATCGCCCCCCCTTATTCGGTGACCGGATGCCGTAACGCTGCATGCGGCGATAGAGCGTCATGCGGCTGATGCCCAGCTGGCGGGCCACCGCACTGTGGTTCCAGCGGGCGGCGTGCAGCTGCTGCATCAGCAACTGCGCCTGCGGCGGCAGGTCCGTGGCTTCCTGCGGGTCAGGCTGCGCGCGGGGATCGTCAGCGTGGGCCTTCAGGGTTTCCGGCAGATCGTCAACCTCAATCCGCCCGCCGTCACACACTGCGGCGGCGTAGTCGAGGGCATTACGCAGCTCGCGCAGGTTGCCGGGCCAGGCGTGCTGATGCAGCCGTGTGCGCGCCTGCGGCGTCAGTTCAGCCCTGCCCGCCAGCAGTCGGGCGACCAGCCAGTCGAGATCGCTGCGTGCGCGCAGCGGCGGCAGCGAGATGCGTGCACCCTGCAGGCGATAAAACATGTCGGCGCGGAAACGCCCCTGCTCCACCAGCTTATCGAGCGCGTGATGCGAGGCGGAGATCACGCGGATATCGACGGGCAGCGGGCGGGTGGCGCCAACCGGCAGCACCTCCTGCTCGGCCAGAACGCGCAGCAGTCGCGTCTGCATCTCCAGCGGCATATCACCGATCTCGTCGAGGAACAGCGTACCCCCGTCAGACTCCTGCACCAGCCCGCGCTTTGCCTTGCTGCCCGCGCCGGAAAAGCTGCCCGGCAGGTGGCCGAACAGCTCGCTCTCAATCAGCGTCGGCGCGATGGCGGCGCAGTTAACCGCAATAAACGGCCGCGCCCGGCGCGCGCTGGCCTGATGAAACGCACGGGCAAAAACCTCTTTGCCGCAGCCGGTTTCGCCATGTACCACCAGGTGCAGCGGCGCATTCAGCAGCCGTGCCGCCCGCTGCAGCTGCTGCTGTAGCGCCGCATCACCACCGCTCAGCGCTGCCAGGGGTTGCGGGAGTGCCAGCGGTGCGGTCATCACTCGCCGCGGCGGGCGCCGCGCCGGTTGCACGGCGGTCACATAGAGCCGCTCGCCGCTGTTGATCCGCTCCAGCGTACCCTGCCGCCCGTTAGCGCTGGCCAGCCAGTCCGGCAGGCTGTCGATGGCGGTATTAAACAGCTGTTCAATCGGCATCCCGATCAGCGTGCTGCGGCTGTGCGGCGACGGCGCCGTAATCCCCAGCTCGTGCTCCAGCATGCGCTGCGCACGATGGTTATGCCCGACCAGGCGCCCGCTGGCGTCAAAGGCGATCAGGAAATCCGGGCTAACCTCAACAAACGACGACGATGGGCTGAGCTTCAGCACCCAGTCGCTGCGGTGGCGGTGCTCAAACCAGGCGTTTTCAATCTGATGGGCGGAGAGTCTGGCGATCTGTAGCGCCAGCTGCTGGCTGGATTTCGACTGCGGCGAGGTCAGCGCGGAGATATCGAGAATGGCATTCAGCTGCCCCTGCGGGTCAAACAGCGGTACCGCGCTGCAGGTTAGCGGAATATGGGTGGCGTCGAAATGGTCCGCCTGATGCACGGTCAGCGCCTTGCCGGTCGCCAGCGCGGTGCCCACCGCGCAGGTGCCCGCCCAGGCTTCCGACCACTGCGCCCCAAGGAATAGTCCGGCGCGGCGCAGGCTGATTTCAGACCCGGCATCGCCCAGATAGTCGACCGTCACGCCGCGGGCATCGTTGAGCAGCACCACATAACCGGCCTGAGCGATCTGCTGATACAGCACGCCCAGCCCGTGACGGGCAATGCGGCGGAACTCTTCAAGATTTTCGCGATGCTCACGCAGTTCGTTATACGGCAGAATGCGCGCTTCCTGCATGCGGCTCGGATCCAGACCGTGAAACTCGACGCAGCGCTGCCAGGAGTCGCGAATGGTCTGGTCATGCTGGCGCAGATGTCGCCTCTGCGCGCCCGGGCTCAGGCTCTCCATGACGGTGGCAATATGTTCGCGCTGGCTCTGATTCACAACTCACCCTCCTGTGGAAATGACGCCGCTCTGACGGCGACAACAGAATACGCCTGTCGGCGATAAGTTGCAGAATATTACTCAGATTAATCAGCGTCAGAACGGTTTATCAACAGCGCAAAGCCGGTAACGATCTGCCAGGTGGTGATGGGGTAAACCGAGGCGCGCTCAATAATGCCGATGGGGAACAGCGCCGAGGGGATAGCCAGCATGCTGAGCAGGCCAAACCCACCGAGCAGCAAACTGAAATAGCCGAGTCCGGCGGGAAGGGGCCGACCTCCTTTTCCGCCCGACGCGAGAAAAATAGCGTGCAGACCGACCGCGATCAAACAGAGATTACCGCCGCCAATCGCCATCACCGCGCCGGTTTGATGCAGGGTGATGCCGCTGCTGATGCCGCCGCTGTGAAACAGAGCAATCAGCACGCCGCCCGCGCCGTGGATGCCTGCCAGCAGCAGCGCCCAGCGGTTTTTAACTCGCGAGAAAAGCAGGATACAACCGCAGAAAAACAGCACTCCTTCGGCGGCGAATCCGCTGTTCATGACGTTATGCAGCGGGGAGCAGATCAGCGAGCCGCACTGGGGGACGCCAAGGTCGCTGATGTAGTTGAATTGATAGCGGTAAGGGGGGTGCTGCCACGCCAGCGCGCTGATGCGCTCCGCCAGCAGATAGATCAGCCCGCCCAGCGCCAGGCAGGCGGCGCCGATCCGGTTTCCTCGCGTGAGTTTTTGCATAGTGCTCCTTATCGATCGCCCTGGGGGGCAAGAGATAAAACGGGCCAGGCATGCCTGGCCCCTGCGGAATGATGCAACCTCACCCGTGCGCTTACCAGCGGTAATCGACGGAGGCAACAAAGGTGCGGCCACTGCCATAGAAACAAGCATAGGCGTTAGAGCAGGATGCGACATAGTGCTCGTCGGTCAGGTTCTGCACGTTGAACTGCAGGCTGGTTCCCTTAAGCGCCGGAACGGCCTGGCCGAGCTCATACTTCACCATCGCGTCATACAGGGTGTAGTGCGGTACATAGTATTCGCCCGTGTTATCACCGCCCGCTTTACCGACGTAGCGCACGCCGGTTCCCACAGTCAGGCCGTCCAGCGCGCCGTCGAGGAAGCTGTAGCTGCCCCAGGCAGATGCCGCGTGGCGCGGAATAGCTGCCGGGCTGTGCCCCACTTCTGCCGCCGTATCCGACTCTTTCGTGGTGGCATCCGTGTAGGTGTAGGCGGCAATCAGCTTGATTTCAGGGGTTGGCTGCGCGTGGATCTCAGTTTCGATCCCCTGCGAGTTCACCTTACCGATCTGATTGTAATAGCGGGTGCCATCAATCGAGCTCAGCACGTTCTTCTGGTTTATATCAAACCAGGAGACGGTCATCATGGTGTTGCTGCCTACCGGCTGGAACTTCACCCCAACCTCAGTCTGCGCGCCGGTCGTTGGCTTGAGCGGATCGGAGCCCGGTGCAGGCTGCGCCAGTACCGGTTCGAACGAGGTGCTGTAGCTGATATACGGCGAAACCCCGTTATCAAAGGCGTACAGCAGCCCCGCCCGGCCGGTGAAGGCGCTGTCGTTATAGGTCACATCGGTGTTTGCCAGGCGATCCTGGGTGCGCACCTGCGACCAGTCTTCGCGGCCGGACAGCACCAGGTTCCAGTTATTCCACGCCATCTGATCCTGCAGGTAAACGCCATACTGATTCAGCGTCTTCAGCGTGCTGGTAGCCAGCGCCAGATCGTTTTCATCAATGTCGATGCGCCCCGGATTGGTCCAGTCGAGGTTGTACTGCGTGCCGTAGGCGCGCGACAGCTTGAGGTCGATGTGGCTATAGCGATAGTCCAGGCCGCCCAGCACGGTGTGGCTGACATCGCCGGTTTCAAACAACCCTTTCAGCTGGTTATCAACGTTGAACTCATTGGTCTGTGTCTCTTCATGCTGCGGCATGCGCGTCATCACATGGTCGCTGTAGTCGTAGCCGTAAACCAGGTACTTATAGTCTTCGTTACGGTGGCTGTAGCGCAGGTTCTGGGTGAACGAGACCGCCTCATTAAAGCTGTGATCCAGGCTATAGCCGATGGAGGTTTGCTCGCGCTTCGATTTGGCGAAATCGGAGTCGCTGACGTTAAGGTCGTAAGGCACGGTGAAGCCTTCCGGCGTGGCGTACAGCGTGCCGGAACGCGGCAGGAAGTTACGCGATCCCGCTTTCGGGTCGTTCTGGTAGCTGGTCAGCAGGGTAAAACTGGTGTCTTCGTTAGGCAGCCAGGTGATTGCCGGGGCAATCGCCATCCGCTGCTGTTTGCTGTTTTTCACAAACTCGCTTTTAGTATTAGCGATGCCGTTGAGGCGGTAGAACAGCGTGTTGTCGTCATTTAGCTTGCCGCCGAAGTCGAACGCCGCTTCGCCGTAATGGCGGTTGCCGGTGCTGAGCTTCACTTCATGAATGCTTTCTGCCGTCGGGCGCTTGCTGGTCATCATCAGCAGGCCGCCGGGGCTGACCTGGCCGTACAGCACGCCGGCCGGGCCATGCACCATCTCTACGCGCTCTAATAACCACGGGTCTAACTGCCCCGCGCCGCCGTTCTCGGAGGAGAGCCCGTAGTGCAAACCGTCCAGCAGCTTGGGCGCGTAGCGGAAGCCGCGGCTGATCACTTCATCATTACGGTTTGAGTTACCGCGATAGTTGGTGACCACGCCGCTGCTGTAGCCCAGCGCATCCGCCACCGAGGCAGGTTGCTGATCGTTCATCTGCTCGCGCGTCACCACCGAGATGGTCTGCGGGGTTTTCCGCAGCGGGGTGGCGGTTTTGGTGCCTGAAGCACTCTCCTTCGCCACGATCCCTTTGGTCGGCGCGGTCACGCTCTCCTGGGTTTCTGCGGTCACGGTCAGGGTATCTTCTGCTGCCTGTACGGCTGGCACCATCAACAGCGTTGAAGCCAGTATTAAGCGCAGGGTGTGTTTATCCGTGTGTACTGCCGAGCCGGGTATTGCCTGTTTTTTAATCTTATTAAACATGTTCAGTTATCTCGTCTGGAACAGCCTTGTCTACGAAAAAAACCAGTAAAGCCTGCCAACCGATAAGAGCCGCTGGCTGGCGCAGGCTAAGATCAAGCATCACGTCGGCCACTGCTTTTGACGCGGCTTCTCTACCTTCTTAAAAAACCCTTAGCTTTGTGCCAGTTACAGGCATCTCAAGAAAGTTGCGTCGCATCTTATTGCAAATGTAAACTATTCTCAATACTATTCGCATTAGCGCCGCTAATTGTCAGTGAGATTCAAGTTCTTCCGTTTAAGTCATCAAAAGTAAATTAAGGAAAATTATCATGACATCCAGGCACCCATCGTGGCCTCTGCGTCAGCCCGCCGGATGCGCCGCTGAGCTGCTGGCTGCCGATAATGTCGGCAACACTGCCTGGTGGCAGCAGCTGGCACAGCTTGGCACGCCGTTGGTGGAGGAGTTTTCCGCCAGCAAAGTGAAAATGAGCTACTTCTGGCGCGACCCGGCCGGGGATGAAACCCGCTCTGAAGTTTGCCGGGTATATATCGATATCAACTGCGTGACCGACCATCACAGCCCGCAGCCGCAGAGCCTGCAGCGCCTGGCGGGCACCGACGTCTGGCACTGGTCTACTGAGATTGACCAGCGCTGGCGCGGCAGCTACAGCCTGATCCCCATTGATGCCCACCAGCTTCCTCCTGCTTTTAGCCGCGATGACGCCACGCGCAGCAAACAGCAGCGCGAGTGGTGGATCTCGCTGTTCCCCAGCGCCATCGCCGACCCGCTTAACCGGAGCTGCGCGCATTGCAACAGCCGCCGCCATCCGACGTCCGCGGCCCATATGCCCGCCGCCCCGGACCAGTCGGCCTGGCATGCGCTGGACGGCGGTCTGGCGCGGGTTGATGAGCAGCGCCTGCTGCAGTTCAGCTGGGAGAGCGCCCTGCTCGGCAATCAGCGCCGCATCTGGCTCTACACCACAGGCAGCACCGCCACCCCAGAAACCCGGCCATTAGGCATCCTGTTGGACGGCCAGAACTGGGCGCTGGGATTACCGATTTTTGCCGCGCTGGATGCGGAAACCGACAGCGGCCATCTGCCCGCCGCCTGCTGGCTATTTATTGATGCGATTAACGGCGAGTGGCGCGAGAAGGAGCTGCCGTGCAATGCGCAGTTCTGGCAGGCGGTGCAGGAAGAGCTGCTGCCGCAGGTGCGCGCGCGTATGGCCTTCAGCGAACGGGCCGACCACACCGTGGTGGCCGGTCAGAGCTACGGCGGGCTGGCCGCGATGTATGCCGGGCTTAACTGGCCTGCGCGCTTTGGCCGCATCCTCAGCCAGTCCGGCTCTTTCTGGTGGCCGGACTTCCGCCTGGTGACGCATTTTGCCGAGATTGAAGGCCATGAAATGGGCTGGCTGACCGCTGAAGTGCTGGCCGGTAGGCTGCCGCAGGGCAGGCTGAAGATCTTCCAGGAAGCTGGCGATCGCGAAGGCGATATGGCCTACGTCAACCAGCAGATGCGCCAGGCCCTGCTGCCGGCTGGGCATGACATTCACTTCCGTATTTTTTCCGGCGGGCACGACTCGCTGTGCTGGCGCGGCGGGCTGCTAGACGGCCTGCGCTGGCTGCTGGCCGATTTTATCACCCCTCCTTTCTCTGGCAATAACAGGTAACGACCATGACCGAACAACAAAACCCCTTCGACGATGAAAGCCTGGACTTCCTGGTGCTGCTGAACGCGCGTGGGCAGTACAGCCTGTGGCCTGCCTTTGCCGAGGTTCCCGCCGGCTGGCAGACCGTGTCCGGTCCCGCAGCCCGCGCCGGGTGCATCAGCTACATCGAAACGCACTGGCAGGATATGCGCCCGGCAGCGATAAAAACCGCAGGTTAATCAAGGAACGGGTCGACCGGAAAAGAGGGTCGCCCCCGACAACGGAATATTTACGCCATACAACACAGGGGCCGACCCTTTTTTCGGTCGGCGCTGAATGTTAATGATGGATTTTTCATTTATCGACAGGAATCGCTCCCGTGTCAGAAGCTCAAATTACGCCCGTCGTGCAGGCCAGCTATAGTGAATATCCGCTGGTAGCCGCGCAGCCCGGCATCTGGATCGCCGATCAGATCGCGACCAAAGGGAATACCTTTGCCGTCGCCCACTACAGCGAGCTGCATGGTGATATCGACCGCACCGCGCTGGACGCGGCTATCCGCCAGGCGATGGCGGAAGCCGACACCGTTCAGGCTAAGTTCGGCCTCGCCGCCGACGGCAGTGCCGTGCAGCGGCTGCCCAACGCCTGCTCAGCGCAGCAGGTGCAGCCCGTTGAATGGCTCGACTTCAGCCAGCGTGCTGACGGTGCGCAGGCTGCGCTCAGCCTGATGCAGTCCGACCTGGCCGCCGACCTGCCCGCCGACGGCGAGCGCCCGCTGTACCGTCAGCTGATGATCCGCGTCAGCGACGATCGCTGGTTCTGGTACCAGCGCTATCACCATCTGATGCTCGACGGCTTTAGCTTCGAAGCGCTGACCCGGCGCGTGGCGGCGGTGTACCAGGCGCTGCGTCAGCAGCAGACGCCAGCCCCCTCGCCGTTCATTTCCTTTGGTGAAGTGGTGGCCGAATATCAGGCCTGGCAGCACTCCCCCGCCTGCCAGCGGGCGGCGCTGTTCTGGCAGCAGCACACTCAGGCTTTCCCGGCGGCTATCTCGCTCTCCGCCGAACAGTTCACGCCTGAGGGCGATGGTGCGCCGCTCAAGCAGCAGGTCACGCTTCCCACCACCCTGTTCACCAAGCTGGCGCAGCAGCCCGGCCTGCAGCAGAGCGCCCCGGCGGAGATCGCCTGCGCCCTGCTCACCGCTTATCTGGCGCGCATCAGCGGCGAAAACCGCCTGAGCATTGGCTTCCCGTTTATGCGCCGGATGGGGTCGGCCGCGCTGGCCGCTACTGGCCCGGTGGTCAACGTACTGCCGCTGCAGCTGGCGCTCAACGATGCGATGACGCTGGCCGAGATCGGTCAGCGGGTGCAGGCGGAGATCGGGCAGGTGCGCCGCCACCAGCGCTATGAAGCGGAGCAGCTGCGGCGCGATCTCGGCCTGGTCGGCAGCAGCCAGCCGCTGTATGGTCCGGTGATCAACCTGAAGGTTTATCACGACCCGCTGGAATTTGACGGCATCCCGGCGGTAACGCACACGCTGGCGATGGGGCCGGTGGACGATCTGGAATTCGAGATCGGCTTCCAGCAGGGCCAGCTTCAGCTGACGCTGGTCGCCAATGCGGAAAAATATGACCGCCAACTGCTGGCGTGGCACGGCGAGCGCATTGCCTTTATGGCAGAGCAGCTGGCGCAGCAACCGCAGCTGCCGCTGGCGGCGCTGGCGCTGATGGGCCACGATGAGCAGCAGCATCTCGCCAGCTGGTCGCAGGGCATCAGCGTCACGCCTCAAGCGGGTGAGGTGTCGATTCTGGCGATGCTTCAGCGTCAGGTCGATCGGCAGCCGGACGCCATTGCGGTTGTCTGCGGTGAGATGCGCCTGACCTATGGCCAGCTTTCGGCGCGCGCGATGCAGCTGGCGCGGGAGCTGATCGCCCGCGGCCTTGGGGCGGAAGACGTGGTGGCGATTGGCATTCCGCGCTCGGTCGATTCGCTGGTGGCGATCTTCGGCGTGCTGGCGAGCGGCGCGGCCTATATGCCGCTCGACCTCGACTATCCGCGCGAACGCCTGGCGCTGATGTGCGACGACGCGCAGCCGCAGCTGCTGCTTACCCACAGCAGCACGCTGGCGCAAATGCCGCCTGGCGCTTACCTGTGCATCGATGATGCCGCCGTGCGCGCCGCGTGCGATGCGCACCCCGCCAGCCCGGTGTGCGATGACGAGCGCCGCGTCGCCCAGCGCGGTGATCATCTGGCTTATATGATCTACACCTCCGGCTCTACCGGGCGTCCGAAAGGGGTGATGAGCACCCACGCCGGGCTGCTGAACCTGTTTCTGTCGCACCAGAGCAACCTGTTCGGTCCGGCGATAGAGAAATTCACCGCCGCCAGTACGCGCCGCATGCGCAGCGGCCACACCGCCTCGTTCTCGTTCGACTCGTCATGGGAACCGCTGTTCTGCATGATGATGGGCTGCGAGCTGCATATCTTCGATGAAGAGCTGCGCCGCGATGCCTGGGCACTGCTGCAGAAGATGAAGCAGGTGCCGGTCGATCTGCTGGATATCACCCCGTCCTTCTTCTCGCAGATGATCGACGCCGGGCTGTTCGAGCCGGAAAATCATCGCCCGGCGTTTGTGATGATCGGCGGTGAAGCCGCCACGCCAACGCTGTGGAAGCTGATGCAGCAGCACCCGGAGCTGGAGATCGTTAACTATTACGGCCCGTCGGAATACACCATCGATACCCTCGGCGCCAGCGTGATGGTCTCCGATCAGCCGGTGATTGGCCGCCCGGTCGGCAATACCCGGGTGTGGCTGCTGGATAACCAGCTGCGCCCGGTGCCGGTCGGCTGCCCCGGCGAGCTCTATATTTCCGGCAGCGGTATCGCCCGTGGCTACCTGCGCCGCCCGGACCTGACCGCCGCGCGCTTTGTCGCTAACCCGTTCCTGGAGGGGGAAGTGATGTACCGTAGCGGAGACCTGATGCGCTGGCGCAGCGACGGCCAGCTGGCGTTTATCGGCCGCACTGACCATCAGATTAAAGTGCGCGGCTTCCGCATTGAGCTGGGGGAGGTTGAGAACGCGCTGGTAGCGCTGGAGGAGGTCAGCACCGCCGTGGTAATCGCTCAGCCGATTGGGGCGACCAACCGTCTGATCGGCTACTGCTCGGTCGGTGACGCCGCGCTGCGCGCCGATCCGCAGATTTCAACCAGGCTGCTGGGCAAACTGGCCATCACCCTGCCCGACTACATGGTGCCGGCGATCCTGATAGTGATGGAAGAGCTACCGCTTAACGTTAACGGTAAAATCGACCGCCAGGCGCTGCCCGCGCCGCAGCAGATGGCCTTTACCCCGGGGCGCGATGCGCAGACGCCGCAGGAAACGCTGATCTGCCAGGCCGTCGCCGACCTGTTAGGCATGGAGCGCGTCGGCGCCGACGATGACTTTTTCGCGCTCGGCGGCGACAGTATCTCCGCCATGGGCCTGGGCACCGCCGCCCGCCGGGCGGGCTGGCTGCTGCGCCCGCGCGATATTTTCGCCCAGCGTACTCCGGCGCGCATGGCCAGCAGCATGCAGCCGCTAAGCTCCGGCGTGGCGGTCAATCGCGTGGCGCAGCAGGGGCCGGTAACGGGTCTGCCAATCCTGCACTGGTTTAACCAGCACGGCGGCATTAACCAGCGCTTTGCCCACGGCGTGTTCCTGCGGGTGCCGGCTGAACTGCAGGCTGCCCAGCTGGAACAGGCGCTGCATGCGCTCAGCGTGGCGCACCCGGCGCTGGCTGCCTTTACCCGCGACGGTCAGCTGATTGTCGGTGAACCCTCCCCTGCTGCCGGTTTAGCACGCGTCAGCAGCCAGATCCTGCACCACGCGCCCGAAGCCTGCGCCGAGGAAGCCTTTGACGCCGCCGTTACCCGCCTTGACCCTGCCTGCGGCATGATGATGCAGGCGGTGCTGTTGCAGCATCATCAGCACGCCTTTGGCCTGGTGCTGGCGATCCATCACCTGGTGGTTGATGGCGTCTCGTGGCGCGTGCTGCTCGATGAGCTGCGCCAGGCGAGTGAGGCTGCACTCAGCGGAGCGCCGCTGGCACTGCCCGCCGAAGAGACCTCGCTGCACGACTGGTCCGCCAGCGTGCAACGCGGCGTGGCAAAGCGTGCCGCTGAACTGCCATTCTGGCAGAGCATGCTGCAGCAGCCGGTGCCCCGGCTCGGCCGGCGTGCGCTGCTGCCGCAGGATTGCCACCGCGCGATGAAAGAGAAGCGCACCCTGCTGAGCGCAGAGCAAACCGCCGCGCTGCTTAACCGCCTGCCGCAGCAGTATCGCGCCAGCGTGGAAGAGACCCTGCTGTGCGCCCTGTCGCTGGCGCTGCTCGCCCGCTTTAATGCCACGCAACTGCGCTACACTCTGGAATCCCACGGCCGTGCCGGGCTGGACGGTGAGCACGATCTGGCGCGTACCGTCGGCTGGCTGACCGCCGAATATCCGCTGCTGGTGACGCTGGATGAAGGGGAAACGGGCTGCCTGCGCGATGCGCTGCGCGCGGTGAAAAGCGTGCTGCGCGCCGTGCCGGATCGCGGAATTGGCTTCGGCCAGCTCTGCTATCTCGACGCGGTGCGTGCGCCGCAGCTGCAAGCCCTGGCGCAGCAGCACGCGCCGGAGGTGCTGTTTAACTACCTGGGCCGTTTCAGCGCCGGGGATGGACTTTGGACGCCGCAGCGTACGCGCAAACATTTCCGCGATGCCTTTGCCGTGCATCAGGATGCCGACATGCCGCAGCTGCACGCGCTCGAGGTCAACATCTTCGTTGATGAGACCGCCAACGAGCCGCGCCTGGCGATCAACTGGGGCTGGCTGCACGACGTCTTCAGCGAAGCGGATATTGATGCACTGCACAGCGCGATGGCCCAGGCCGCTGACGGGCTGAGCGATTTCGCCCGGCGCCATCCGCAGCAGGCGGCTGACACGCTGGTGGCGGCGGAGGTGGCGATTGACGGCGTCAGCCAGCAGGACCTGCTGGCCCTGTCGCAGCGTCACGGCCCGCTGGCTGCCGTGCTGCCGCTGCTGCCGCTACAGAAAGGATTGCTGTTCCACGCCCAGACCGCCGACAGCAGCGGCAGCTATAACTCGCTGACGCGCCTGAGCTTCAGCGGCCCGCTCGATGAGCAGCGGCTGCAGGCGGCGCTGGATGCGGTGGTGCGCCATCATCCGCAGCTGGCGGCGCGCTTTGATAGTGAACAGGCCCTGCTGCCGTTACAGCTGATCCCACTGATGCAGCCCAACCGGCAATACTGGGCGCTGGATCGCCATGCACTGCCTGAACTGACCGCCGCCGAAGAGGCTGAAGCGCTGCTGGCACTGGAGAAACGCGAGCTGGCGCGCGATCTGTTCGCCCAGCCGGTGATGTTACACGCGCTGCTGGTGCAGCACGGCGACGCTGCGCGCTTCACCCTGATGCTCAATGCGCATCATCTGGTGGTCGACGGCTGGTCAACGCCGGTGATCCTGCGCGATCTGTTCAGCGCGCTGAACCACGGCCCGCAGGCGCTGACGCCGCACCGTTTCAGCTACGCCACCATTGTGCGCCAGCTGGCAGCGCGCGATGCCGACGCCTCGCGCCAGCTGTGGCAGCAGGTATTGCAGGACGTGCGCCCGACCCTGCTGTTCGGCAATGAACCGCACGACGGCCCGGTGCACGACAGGGATCTGACGCTGGCCCCAGAGGTGGAACAGGGCCTGATGGCGCTATGCCGCGAGCGTGGTCTGACGCTAAACAGCGTGATGCAGGGCATCTGGGCACTGCTGCTGAGCATCGAAAGCGGTCATCAGGACGTGGTATTCGGCTCGCCGGTTTCCGGGCGCTTTGGTCAGATTGAGGGCCAGGAGCAGCACGTCGGCCTGTTTAGCAACACCCTGCCGGTGCGCCTGCGCTTCGACAGCCAGCGCCCGCTGCTGGCACAGCTCGCCGACCATCAGGCGCAGCAGATCCAGCTGATTGAGCATGACGATCTGGGGCTGGGGGAGATCCAGCAGCTGGCGGGCAGCGGCACGCTGTTTGATACCCTGCTGGTGGTCGAGAACTACCCGGATAACGCCGAACTGCTGCAGAGCCACGACGGCCTGCGCTGCGACGCTATCAGCAACCGTGGCTACACCCACTATCCGCTGACGCTGCTGGTGCTGCCGGGCGAGCGCCTGCATCTGCTGCTGGAGTACCGCGATGCGTTGCAGCAGCCAGAGCGCTTTGCTTCCCGCCTGCTGATGCTGTTATCCCAACTGGTCGCGCAGCCGGACCTGCCGCTGGCACGCTGGCAGCTGCAAACCCCGGACGAACGGGCGCTGATCGCGAATATCAATAACACCGCGTATCCGCTGGCGGCGGGCACCCTGCAGGGGGCCATTGCGCAGCAGGTTGCGCGCACGCCGGACGCGCTGGCACTGATGGATGCCGACCATCGTCTGAGCTATCGCCAGATGCAGCAGCAGGCGCGCCTGCTGGCGGATCGCCTGATTGACGCTGGCGTGCAGCCGGGTGATATCGTCGCCGTGGCCCTGCCGCGCTCGGTGCGCCTCAGCCTGGCGCTGACCGCCATCTTGCAGGCCGGTGCCGCCTGGCTGCCGCTGGATACCGGCTACCCGGATGAGCGCCTCGGCTACATGGTTGAGGATGCGCGCCCGCGCCTGATCATCACTGAAAGTGCTTTGCAGGACCGTTTCGCCCCGCTCGGCACGCTGCTGACCTTTGACCAGCTGGCCGACGAGCATCAGCAGCCACGGCATGCGCTGCCGCAGCCTGACAGCAGCCACCCGGCCTACGTGCTGTATACCTCCGGCTCTACCGGGCGCCCCAAAGGCGTGGTGGTCGGGCAGCAGGCGATCGTTAACCGCCTGTGGTGGATGCAGGATACCTATCCGATGAGTGCCGCTGACGTGGTATTGCAGAAAACGCCGTGCAGCTTCGACGTGTCGGTGTGGGAGTTCTTCTGGCCGCTGATGGTGGGTTCACAGCTGCTGATGGCCCCGCCGGAAGCGCATCGCGATCCGGAAGCGCTGGTGCAGCTGATTGAGGACTATGCGGTCACCACGATGCACTTTGTGCCGTCGATGCTGGCCGCCTGGGTCAGCGCGCTGGAGCAGCGTTCAGGTGCGGATAAGGGCTGCCACAGCCTGCAGCGCGTATTCTGCAGCGGTGAAGCGCTGTCGTGCGACCTTGCAGCCAGCTATCAGGCGCTGATCGCGGCACCGCTGCACAATCTGTACGGCCCGACCGAAGCGGCGGTAGATGTCACCTATCATCCGGCATCCGGCAGGGATCTCGCCGCATGTCAGGGTGCTGGCGTGCCGATCGGCTACCCGGTATGGAACACCGAGCTGCGCATTCTGGACGCGCTGCTGCGCCCGGTGCCGCTCGGTGTGGCGGGCGATCTCTACCTGTGCGGCGCGCAGCTGGCAGAAGGCTACCTGTACCGCGCCGATCTGACCTCGCAGCGCTTTGTCGCCGACCCGTTTGCCGCCGGTGAACGCATGTACCGCACCGGCGATATCGCGCGCTGGCTGGAGAGTGGCGCGGTTGAGTATCTGGGCCGCAGCGATGACCAGCTGAAAATTCGCGGTCAGCGCATTGAGCTGGGCGAAATCGAACAGGCGCTGCTGACCTTACCGGGGGTCGCGCAGAGCGTGGTGGCCGCCCGCGAGCTCGGCAATGTGGCCGCCGCTGGGGCCGATGCGCGCCAGCTGGTCGCCTGGCTCATCGCGCAGCCCGGCAGCGTGCTGGAGACGGCAGAAGTGCACCAGCAGCTCTCGCTGCGGCTGCCGGCGCATATGCTGCCGGTCAGCTATGTACTGACCGATAGCTTCCCGCTCAGCGCCAACGGCAAGCTGGACCGCAAAGCCCTGCCGTCACCGCAGGCCCCGCAGGCCGGTGGTCGTCAGCCTGATGGGCCGCACGAGACGCTGCTGGCGCAGCTGTTCGCCCGCCTGCTGGAGCTGGAAACGGTCTCTGCCGACGGCGACTTCTTCGCGCTCGGCGGGCATTCGCTGCTGGCGATGCGCCTGGCGGCCGAACTGCGCCGCACGCTGGCGCATCCACTCTCTATCGGCCAGATTATGGCAGCGCGCAGCGTTGAGAAGATGGCGCGTCTGCTGGATGATGCTGCCTCCGGCGATGGCACTGATAGCCGCGCCAACGGTGAAAGCCTGCCGTTGCGCAGCGGTCAGGGACCGGCGCTGTTCTGCATCCATCCAGCGTCCGGCTTTGCCTGGCAGTATTCCGGCATGATGCGCCACCTGGCGGGCGCATTCCCGATTATTGGCCTGCAGTCGCCGCGCCCGGATGGGGTGATTGCCGCCTGTGACAGCGTCGATGAGATGTGCGAGCGCCACCTGGCGACCATCCGCAGCGTGCAGCCGCAGGGGCCGTACCACCTGCTTGGCTACTCGCTCGGCGGCACCCTTGCCCACGGCATCGCCGCACGCCTGCAGCAGCAGGGGGAAGCGGTGAAATTCCTTGGCCTGCTGGATACTTATCCGCCGGAAGGCCAGGACTGGACCAGCCCGTCAGAAGAGGATGCGCGTGAGGAAGTGGCGCGGGAGGAGGCCGAGTTTATGGCAGCCACCGACGACGATGCGCTGCTGCTGGCGGAGAAAGCGGCGATGTTCAGCACCATTGTGGCCAACTACAAAGATGCCGTGCTGCGCCTGGCCTCCGCCAGCAGCCCGCGCTTTGACGGGGAAGCCACGCTGTTTGTCGCCAGCAAAACGCTGCCGCAGGGCATGGATGTGCGTGAAAGCTGGGCGCCGTATATCGCACAGCTGAAAGTCCATGAGCTGGCCTGCGAGCATATGGATATCCTGTCACCGGAAACGCTGGTGACGCTGGGGCCGCTGCTGGACAGGCTGATGAAGGCGTGCCAGCACCTGGCGTAGAATCACGGGCGAGGCGTGCCTCGCCCCTACGAAATAGACCACGGGCGATACTCCGGTATCGCCCGATTTTTCAATCTCTGTACGCCATTGACTGACAGGCTGCGTCAGGATAACATGGACTCAATTGTAAGCCAATGGCGTATGGATATGCTATTTATTGAAACTGATATTTTCACTGAGGACGTTAAAGAACTGCTCACCGATGATGACTACCGGGAGTTTCAACAATTTCTGGCCAGTAACCCAGGGTGGGGTGATGTGATTCCGCATACTGGCGGCTTACGAAAAATCAGATGGTCTGCCTGTGGCAAAGGAAAACGTGGCGGTGTCCGGGTTATTTATTTTTACAAAGTGTCTGCATCTCAGATCAGACTGCTACTTATATACAAAAAAGGTGTCCAGGATGATTTAAGCATGGACGAAAAGCAGCAGCTAAGAGCACTTAATGAGGGGTGGTAATGGATAAGAAATTATTTGGTCGTCTGAAAGAAAGTATGGCCCAGATGAATGAAATTGCTGAAGGTTCACGCCAGCCTGCGCGCGAGACGAATGTGATTGCACTTCAGGTAAAAGCGATCAGAACCGCTTCCGGCCTGTCGCAAAGTGGCTTTGCCAGGCTAATCTCAGTCAGTGTCGATACCTTAAAGAACTGGGAGCAGGGCCGTAGAGAACCTACCGGTCCGGCCAAAGCCTTGCTGCGTGCTATTGAACGCGATCCGCAGCACGTTATTCCGGCGCTTTCGGTGACGAATGAGTTAACCACTTAGATTATGAGCGAGGCGTGCCTCGCCCCTTTTTTATTTATCCAGGCTGATGATAGCGCCCGCACGGGACGATCATCGGGGTATGTGACACCGGATCGTTGATAATCACGCTGCTCATGCCAAACACCTGCTGCACCAGCGGCGCGCTGATAATCTCAGCGGGCTTACCCTGGGCAATAATCGCCCCCTCTTTCATCACGATCAGATGGTCGGCATAGCGGCAGGCCTGGTTCAGGTCGTGCAGCACCGCCACCAGCGTATGCCCGTGCTCCTGATTCAGCTGGCGGAACAGATCCAGCAGCTCAATCTGGTGGGCAATATCCAGCCAGGTGGTCGGCTCATCCAGCAGCAGCAGCGGGGTTTGCTGCGCCAGCACCATTGCCACCCACACGCGCTGGCGCTGGCCGCCGGACAGGGCATCCACGCTGCGCGCGGCCAGCTCACTGACGTTAGTCGCCTGCATGGCGGCATCCACCGCCTGGCGGTCGGCCTCGCTCCACTGCTTTAACAGACTCTGGTGCGGATAGCGCCCGCGCGCCACCAGGTCAGCAACGCTGATCCCCTCCGGCACGATGGCGTGCTGCGGCAGCAGGCCGAGCTGGCGCGCCAGCGCTTTGGTGCCCATCCGGTGGATATCCTGACCGTCGAGCAGCACCTGGCCGTTACGCGGCTTCAGCAGGCGGCACAAAGCGCGCAGCAGCGTCGACTTGCCGCAGGCGTTGGGGCCGATGATCACCGTGAACTGGCGGTCGGGGATCCCGACGCTGAGATCGCGCGCAATGGTCTTTTGATCGTAGGCCAGCGTCAGTGCTGAAGCCTGTAAACGCGAGGTGGAAGGTTCCATGATTAACGTCGTGACTCCCTGATAAGCAACCCGATGAGATACAGCCCACCGATGCTGACGGTGACGGCGCCGACCGGCAGCTGTATCCCGCTGAAGGCGTGCTGGGCGATGATATCCGCCGCCAGCAATAACAGTGCGCCGCTGGTGGCGGCAGAGAATAGCGGAACGGCGCTGGCCACGATCAGGCGACGGGCGATCTGCGGCGCGGCCAGCGCAATAAATGCAATTGGTCCGGCGCTGGCGGTGGCAATCGCGGTAAGGATAATCCCGCACAGCATCAGCCACAGGCGGCTTGATTCCGCGTTGACGCCCAGCGCACGCGCGCTGTCATCACCCATCTCCATCAGCTGCAGGCGGCGGCCGAGCAGCAGCGCGGCGCAAACCGTTAACGGCACCAGCAGCAGCGCGGGCTGGCCTTTGGCCCAGGTGATCCCGTTGAGCGAGCCCGCCCCCCACAGCGCGGCGCTCATCGCACTCTCCAGCGAGGCGCTGATAATCAGCCAGCTGTTTAACGCCGACAGCACGGCGCCAATGCCAATGCCGACAATAATCAGGCGGAAGCCGCTAATGCCCTGACGCCACGCCAGCAGGTAGACCAGAGCGGCAGAGGCGACGCCGCCGACCAGCGCCCCGGCGGCAACCTGATAGTAGCCGCCGCCGAGCAGGATAATCGTCACCAGCGCGCCGGTGTAGGCTCCGGTGTTAAAACCGACCACGTCCGGGCTGCCGAGCGGGTTGCGGATCGCCGACTGAAATATCGCCCCGCTGACGCCCAACCCCGCGCCGAGCACCAGCGCCAGCACCACGCGCGGCGCGCGCCACTGGCCGACCACCGTCATCAATCCCTGCGGCCCTTCGCCCTGCAGCGCCTGCCACACCTGCAGCGGAGCGATGCGCAGCGTGCCGTAGCACAGGGCAAACAGCGCCAGCAGCAGGCAGAGCAGGATTACGCTCAGATTGACCCACAGCGTGCGCGCGGATAGCTTGAGGTTCAGCCAGCCCTCTGCGCGGCCAATCAGTAAAGTACGGCTCTGCATCCTGTTCTCCTTAATACCTGCGCTGGCGAACCAGCCAGATCAGCACCGGCGCGCCGATCAGCGCCGTAACGATTGACACGCGCAGCTCCCCCGCCGCCATAAAGCGCCCGAGGATATCGGCCGACAGCAGCAGGATAGGCGCCATCAGCGAGGAGTAAATCAGCACCCAGCGCTGATCGGCCCCCACCCACCAGCGCGCCACGTGCGGCACCATCAGGCCGACAAAGCCAATCGGCCCGACCAGCGCGGTGGAGGATCCACACAGCAGCATCACCGCCAGCAGCGCCACCACGCGCACCAGCACAACCCGCGTGCCGAGCGCCGCCGCCATCTCTTCCCCCATGCTAAGACTGTTGAGCGAGCGTGCCGCCACCAGCGCCAGCACCCCACCCACCAGGATGGCCGGGGTGACCAGCAGCAGATTATGCAGCGATCGGATATCCAGCGTACCGGCCTGCCAGAAGCGCAGCTGGTCGAGCGTCTGCGGGTTGAGCAGCGACAGCGAAGAGGTCAGCCCGCTGAGCACCGCGCTGAGCGCCACCCCGGCCAGCGTCAGGCGGATCGGGTTGACGCGCCCGCCGCTCAGCGAACCTATCGTCCACACCACCACGCTGGCCGCCAGCGCGCCAGCCCAGGCGAAGCCGAGCCAGCCCGCCATACCGTTGACCCCGAACAGGGTTATGCCGACGGCCAGCGCAAAGCTGGCCCCGGCGTTTACGCCGAGGATACCCGGGTCCGCCAGCGGATTACGCGTCAGCGCCTGGATCACCGCCCCCGCCGCGCCCAGCGCCATTCCGACCAGAATACCGGCGAGCGTGCGCGGCAGGCGGGCGTTGAGCACGATCGTGCTGTCAGCATCATTGAGCTGCCCGCTCAGGCTGTGCCAGACCCCCTGCGCGGGGATCGATTTCGCGCCCAACATCAGGCTGATGGCGGCTATCGCCATCAGTAAAATCAGGCAGAGCAGCACACCGCCGCTGCGCGTTATGCCACGCGGTAGCGCGACGCCCGTGGCCGGCCGAGCCCGAGCCTGTTGCAACGACATCCCCAAACCCCCTGCTCATATGCAAATGAATATGAGTATTATTATCATTAACGTTATTAATCAAATATGTTACCATGCGCCCGCCAGAAAAACATCGGCAACCTTCGCCTCAAAACTTCAGTCAACCAAAATGGAAAATTATGGCTAAGCCCTCCATCCTGCTTGATTTCAGCCTGCTGAAAAATAACGCGCATTTTCGCGCCATCTTCTGCGCCCGTATGCTGTCGGTGTTTGCCCTCGGCATGCTGGCCGTCGGCGTCCCGATCCAGATCCAGGCGATGACCGGCTCAACGCTACAGGTTGGCGTGGCGGTGACGCTGGACGGCGTAGGGATGTTTATCGGCCTGATGCTGGGCGGCATTCTCGCTGACCGCCTGGATCGCCGTAAGCTGATCCTGTTTGCGCGCGGCACCTGCGGTATTGGCTTTGTGTTCCTCAGCCTTAACGCCTTTAGCGCCTCCCCTTCCCTGTGGGCGCTCTACCTGCTGGCCTTCTGGGATGGCTTCTTCGGCGCGCTGGGGATGACCGCGCTGATGGCGGTGATCCCGCTGCTGGTCGGGCGCGAAAACCTCGGCGCTGCCGGCGCGCTGAGCATGGTAACCGTGCGTCTCGGGGCCATTCTTTCCCCGGCGATTGGCGGCGTGATTATCGTGGCGGGCGGTGTGGGCTGGGCATTTGCCGTGGCGGCTGTGGGCACGCTGGCGACCCTGATCCCGCTGGTGCGCCTGCCGTCGATGAAGCCGGAAACGCAGGAGCCGGAACATCCGCTGCGTGCGATGGTCAGCGGCGTGCAGTTTGTCTGCCGTCAGAAGGTGGTCGGTTCGGTGGTGCTGCTGGGGATGCTGATCAGTATTGTCGGTGCGGTGCGTATTCTGTTCCCGGCGCTGGCAATCAGCTATCACGCGGATGCGTCGGCGATTGGCCTGATGTACTCAGCCGTGCCGCTGGGGGCGATGATTGGAGCCTTTACCAGCGGCTGGGTGCCGCGCCATCGCCGCCCGGGCATCCTGGTGCTGGTCAGCGCCACCTGTGCATTCCTCGCCATCGCCTCGCTTGGTCTTTACAGCCATTTCCTGCCCGCGCTGCTGGCGCTGGTGGTTTACGGCTACTGCAACGCCATCGCATCCTTACTGCAATATATGCTGATCCAGCACCATACGCCGGACCCTCTGCTGGGCCGCGTCAATAGTCTGGGCAGCGCGCAGGACGTCACCGGGGATTCTGTCGGGGCATTGGGATTAGGGGTGCTGGGCAAACTGTTTACGCCATTGGTGGGAGTGCTGTCGTTTGGCGCGGCGGCGGCTGGGGTGGCGCTGGTGCTGGCGGCCTGTGTCGGCACGCTGCGCCGCAGTACGCTGGCTACGCAAGAACCGGAAATCGCAGAGCCGGTTGCCAACCCGTAGCAACGTGAGAGGGAAAATCCGCGCAAGGCATGCCTTGCGCCTGCGGGTAAGGGCCGACCGAAAAAGATAATCGGCCCCTGCAAAACCCTCGTAGGGGTCGACCCGCACAGTATTAATGCGTGGTGAACTGGCGCTCAATGCTGTTAAGCATATTGCTGGCGCTGTAGTAATCCAGGCGGAAAGTATCCGGCCCCATCGCATACACGCGCTGCGCGCTGACCGGCTCCAGATGTTCCAGGAACGGATTGGCGCGCACGCGCGTCACCGTGTCAGTATCCGCCGCGAACAGCAGCAGCGTTTTCCCGGTCAGCCCCGCCGCCATATTCTCCCCCGACAGCTGGATAATGTCGTTACGCTTACCCATGCTGGTGCCGCCGTGAACCTCTTCAGGCGGCATGGCCAGCGCGAAGCCCAGCTCGCCCAGCAGTTTGCCCTGAGCGGAAGCCGGGGTCCACAGATTCACCCCTCGTCCGTCTTCGTAGTAGACCAGCGCGGAAACCGGCTGCGGCGGCAACGTTATTGCCTGCTTCACCGCCTGCACCCGCTGCTCAAACTGGCCGATCGCTGCAGCGGCGTCCTGCTCATGGCCGGTGATTTGCCCTAGCTGCTGTGCCAGCTGCTGCCAGCTCTTATCGCCGTAATCAATCACCAGCGTCGGCGCAATGGCGGCAAGCTGGTCGTACAGCTTCAGTGCCGAATCCCCACCGGTGGCGGCAATCACAATCAGATCGGGCGCCGCAGCGGCAATCGCTTCAGCATTGGGTTCGCTGATATACAAGGGTTTGAGATCGACCTTTTTTGCCGCCGCGCTCCACTGCTTAAAAAAACCCTGATCGTCAGAGACGGTGCTGTTGCGGCTGGTGCCGCCGGAGCCGACCAGCGGCGCGTTAATCGCCAGCAGCGTGCCGGTAATCGTGACGCTGGTTGAGACAATGCGCTTGGGCGCCTGTTGCAGGGTCAGTGGCCCTTTTGGCGTCTGCAGCGTGCGCGGCCAGCCCTGAGCTGCTGTGGTCGTTGCCTGGTTTGCGGTGCTAACCGGGGGGGGTTCTTTATGCTGCGTAGAGCAGCTGCGCACTGCGACCACCATCACCAGGGCAGCAATAATCAACGCTGCGCACAGCAGCGGGAAGGAGAAGGATTTTTTCATCTTGGCCATTTCATCGTAAATGAGTCTTATTATCATACAATTAATGGCGGGCGAATTAAACGCTTAAGGCTGCGGGGATAGTGATGCGGGATAAATCAGGCCGGGCACACCGGCCATTCACTTACACTTTCATCCAGCGCCCTTCGGCAGCGGAGATGGCGATAGCTTCCAGCACTTTTGATACCTGCAACCCTTCGGCAAAGTCCGGCCACATGCGATCGTTAGCGGCGATGCCGTTGATCAGGTCACGTACTTCAACGGTTTTCTGGTCGTTAAAGCCGATGCCGTGCCCGGCAGAGATGCAGAATGCCGCATAGTCCGGGTGCGCCGGGCCGGTAAGGATAGTCTTGAAGCCCTGGCGCCCTGCCGGTTCGTCGTGAATATACAGCTCCAGCTCCGCCATGCGCTCCTGGGTGTAGCGAATGCTTCCTTTGGTGCCGGTGACCACATAGGTCAGGCCCATTTTGCTGCCGCAGGCGATGCGTGAGGTTTCAATCACGCCGTGCGCACCGTTGGCAAAACGCAGCAGCGCGCTGGCCTGGTCTTCGTTTTCCACCTCGCGCTGCTGGGACGGATTTTTCGCGTCCGGGCGCTGTTTGATTACCGTCATCATATCGCCGCTGACTTCATCGATATTGCCGACGAGGAAGTGCGCCATATTGACGATATGCGCCGCCAGATCGCCCAGCGCGCCCAGCCCCGCCAGCGCTTTCTGGCAGTGCCAGTCGAGCGGCGTATTCGGGTTTGCCAGATAATCTTCGTTATGGGTGCCGTAAAAATGCACTACCTCGCCAATTTCGCCGCGCTCAATAATTTCACGCGCCAGCTGGCTGGTCGGATTTTTCATATAGTTAAAGCCAACCAGGGTTTTCACTCCGGCTTTTTCCGCGGCGCGCACCATCTCTTCGGCGTCCGCCACATTCAGCGCCAGCGGCTTTTCGGAATAAACATGCTTACCGTGACGGATCGCTTCCAGCGCCATCTCTTTATGCAGGAAGTTCGGGGCACAGATATCCACCACGTCGATATTTTCATCCGCCACCAGCTCGCGCCAGTCACCGGTTGAGCGGCTGAAACCCAGCGTTGCGGCCTGGGCGGCGGCCAGCTCTGGATTGACCTCTGCCAGCATCTCGCGCACCAGTTCACCCTTGAGGTTAAATACCGTCGGCGCCTGCGAATAGGCAATGGCATGGCAGCGCCCGATATAGCCGGTACCGATCAATCCAATTCTGACTTTTTGCATGGTGGGTCCTTGTGCAGGGTGGAAATGGAACAAACGTACAATGTGATTGGAATGTATATTCCATTAACGGGCTTCACAATATGAAAATGAAACAAACGTGATCGCGCTGACGAAAAAGAGTGCAACGCTACTGCAACACCAGCCGGAAGTTGCAGCGGGCAGCGCAAATGCCGGATATTTGCCGAAAAAAGCGGCCGCCCCCACACAACATGCTGTTTTATTCAGCAGTCGAACCAAAAGCGTGAAATCAGCCTTTGACATCACCCGCCCTGCTGGATATGATGCGCCCCGTTCCAACAATTCCTCTGTAGTTCAGTCGGTAGAACGGCGGACTGTTAATCCGTATGTCACTGGTTCGAGTCCAGTCAGAGGAGCCATATTTGAGAAGCCCGCTCAGGAAACCTGAGCGGGCTTTTTGCTATCACAGTTTGAATCGCGACCTGGGCAGCGTCTCTGCACTATCCAAATTAAATTTAAACAGTTCAGTCAGGGACATACCTTCTTTAAAAATGGCTTATAGTCAATTTCAGTACACTTGGCACTGCTGGCTCCATTGATCGCCGTTCTGTGCCAATTCAGGTAACAGCAACGCCAGCTCTTTCTTATGGAGATTATCAGGCCCCCGGATCCAGACTTGATAGCAGCGCAGTGGCAATAGCCGCCAAGCCGGATGGAAAAAGTAGCACTTCCGCGCTGTGATCCAAGACACGCAAGGTTTCTTTCAAGGCTGCGGTGGTAGGGTTGCCCATGCGGCCGTAAATAAACGGTTGCCGATAATTCAGCAGGTCATCCACCGTCGGCGCCAATACAGTCGACCCACGGTGTATCGCCGGATTGACGAAACCGTGCTGCTCTGCTGGATGGCGACCGGCATGAACGCTGGCAGTATCCATAGTCGCAATGGATTTTATCATTCCTCTTCCTCCACACTGCGTACAGCTCCACGTGAGGCACTGGTGGTCAGTGCTGCATAGGCGCGTAATGCTGCCGAAACGTGACGTTTACGCAGTACGGGTTTCCATGCGGCTTTGCCACCATCCAGCATTGTCCGCCGACGCTGTTCAAGCTCGTGCTCAGCTAACTTAAGATGGATAACGCGACGCGGGATATCAATTTCAATCAGGTCGCCATCTTCAATCAGGGCGATATTGCCGCCCTCGGCAGCTTCAGGCGAAACATGCCCAATAGATAAACCCGATGAGCCGCCGGAAAAACGACCATCTGTGATCAGCGCGCAGACTTTATTAAGACCTTTTGACTTCAGATAGCTGGTTGGGTAGAGCATCTCCTGCATGCCCGGTCCGCCGCGCGGGCCTTCATAGCGAATCACCACAACGTCTCCCGCCTGCACTTTGCCGGAGAGAATCCCTTCCACTGCCTCATCCTGTCCCTCAAATACCCGCGCCGTGCCGGTAAAACTTAACATTCCGGCATATACACTAGCGGTTTTAACGATGCATCCCTCCGCAGCAATATTGCCGAACAACACAGCAAGACCGCCATCGTGTGCAAAGGCGTGGTCAACATGGCGGATACATCCATCCTGGCGATTGGTATCAAGAGCGGGATAGTAATTATTCTGGCTAAAAGCGACGGTAGTGCGCACACCACCAGGTGCAGCACGATAGAATTGCCTGATGCTTTCAGAAAGGGTGGTTTTGATATCCCATTCCATCAGAGTCTGTTTAAGGGTAGCCGTGTGAACAGTTGGGATATCGGTATGTATCAGCCCCGCCCGGTTTAGTTCCGCCATAAGCGCCATCACGCCACCTGCACGATGCACATCTTCCATATGCACATTCTCAACTGCAGGAGCGACCTTACACAGCACCGGTACGTTGCGTGATAGCCTGTCTATATCTGCCATAGTAAAATTCACACCGCCCTCCCAGGCGGCAGCCAGCAGATGCAGCACGGTATTCGTGGATCCCCCCATTGCGATATCTAGCGTCATTGCATTTTCAAACGCTTTAATACTGGCAATAGAACGCGGTAGTATGCTGGTATCATGCTGTTCATAGTACCGATGGCACATTTCAACAATTTTCTTACCTGAATCAATAAACAGCGATTTACGCAGGACATGCGTTGCCAGCATGGAACCATTGCCAGGCAAGGCAAGTCCCATAGCTTCAGTCAGGCAATTCATTGAGTTGGCGGTAAACATTCCCGAACAAGATCCGCAGGTTGGGCAGGCAACATTTTCAACTGCGTTAACTTCCTCATCCGTCATACTATCGTCACCGGCTACCACCATCGCATCGATTAAGTCAAAAGCCCGTTTTTCACCGCGTAGGGTCAACTTTCCTGACTCCATCGGCCCCCCTGAAACGAAAATCACTGGGATATTAATTCTGAGCGCCGCCATCAACATACCAGGGTGATTTTGTCGCAGTTTGAAATGCATACCATGGCATCGGCACAGTGAGCATTCACCATATACTCCACGCTATCCGCTATCAGGTCGCGAGAGGGCAGGCTGTAGAGCATACCGCCATGCCCCATTGCGATACCGTCATCAACCGCAATGGTGTTGAACTCTTTGGCTACCCCACCTGCTGTTTCAATCTCTCTCGCCACAAGTTGCCCAAGATCTTTTAGATGAACGTGTCCGGGAACAAACTGGGTAAAAGAGTTCACTACCGCAATGATGGGCTTGTTGAAATCATTGTCGGTCATACCTGTTGCACGCCAGAGGGCTCTGGCACCTGCCATATTACGACCGTGAGTAGATGTACGTGAACGATACATTTCAAGATACTCTGAAGAATTAAGTTCCTTTATATTAAATTCGACAAACAGTAAGGTGAAATATATTATGCGATAGTCATTAAGTCGCCAGGGATATTAGACATGGACATCAGAAGGTTGAAACATTTTGTTACCCTAGCCGAAACACTTCACTTTGGTAAGGCCGCTGAAAAACTGAATATGACGCAGCCCCCCTTGAGTCAGTCGATAATGGTGCTGGAAAAAGAGTTGGGGGGTGCCCTTTTCATCAGAACCAAAAGAAACGTCAGCCTAACATCCTTTGGTGAACAGTGGCTGATTCATGTGAAGGATGCATTGTCCGGTGTAAATTCATTATCTGAAATTGCCGACAGGTTACGAAATGGCGAGTCAGGCCGGTTAAACCTCTCTTTTATTAGCCCCGTTGACTATAGTATTTTACCTGGTTTGGTAAGAAATTTCCGACAGAGTTATCCGGAAGTTGAACTCAGATTGACGGAAGCCACTAGCGACATTCAATTAATGGCGATTTTAGATGAAAAAATGGATGCCGGAATTATCATCGCCCCTCTGAATGGTACACTCCCTGCAGCACTAAATTATCGAAAAATCCTGTCAGAACCCTTAATCGCGGCTGTTCCTCTCTCATGGTTAAATGACAAACACCTACGAATCATAAATAATAAAATTTGCCCAAGCTCAGTGATTCACTCACCATTAATCATATTCCCGCAGCATCTGGCACCTGGTTTTCATGCTTTAGTGACCAGCTATTATGCTTTCCATGGTGCCAAACCAGATATTATTCAACATGCAATCCAGATGCAGACAATTATTAGTCTGGTTGCCTCAGGAATGGGAATGGCCTTAGTCCCGTTATCGTTACGTCATTTAGCCCGAACAGGGGTAGTTTATCTTGAGCTTCTCTCATCGCCGCCGGTGCTGGAAGTCGGTATTGTATGGCACAAAAAAACCAGCTCTCCAATGATTATCAATCTGATAGAAATGGTTTTAGCTTCTCATGAAAAAAGATAACAATTGCCGGCTTCAGCACAATGCTGGCCTGGCATACGCGCGGCAATAGGAACCCCGCTTAGCGCTGGCTGCGCTCCCTGCTGCCGCCGATATGCCAGTACAGCGCCGAAGATGGCCTGGCTAATTAGTGGCACAAGGTTCACAACCTGACGCTGGCACTCGGCGGTGCCGGACTGCCGGTCGCCTCTTCGTGGGGTGTGGAAACGGCAGAAGTGGCAGAAGTGGCAGAGCGCGTGATTGCCGAACAGCAGATGAACCTGGTGATGATTGGCCGTGTGCATCTGGCTAACCCTTACTATACGTATGCGCTGGCGAAAAAACTCAACATTAAGCCCCCTTCCTGGGTGCTGCCAGCGCCGTATGCTCACTGGCTGAAACGTTATCGTTTAGCGCATTCACTCGCCGGGAAACGGGCTGAGCGAAAAAGCGGGTCGGCCCCGACAAATTTCGCAGGGGGCGACTGTTTTTTCCGGTCGCCGCGAACTTAACTGCGCTCAATCTTCTTTGCGGCGTCATCCAGCGCATCAATAATCGCGTACAGCGCATCCTGAGAAATCCCCTCCTGCGACAGGCGCACATTAAGCGCGGTCTTCATATTATGAATCGCACGCTCCACGTCCGGCAGGCTGCGGTTATTCACCAGTACCGCCATCGAAGAGAGCCGCTGCACGATGATCTCCAGCGCTGCCTGCTCCTGTTGTAACAGTTCAAACCCTTTGTCGATCAGCCGGTACGCTTTACGCGTGGCCTGCGCATCCAGCACCGCGATGCACTCCATCTCCTCCAGCAGGGTGAGATTGGGGTAGATAATGCCGGGGCTGGGCGTGTATTCGCCCTTCGACAGCTCCTCTATCGCCTTAATCAGCTCGTAGCCGTGCGCCGGATTGAGGCTGAGAAAATGCAGCACCAGCAGGCGAATATCGGTGGCATCGAGCATCTTCTCACGGCGTTTGCGGCGGCCCTGCCCGGGCTCCGCAGCGGGAAACGGCACGCGCATGCTATTTCTGATGCCAGTAGGCCACGGCGCGCACAAAGGTGGCATCGCAGCCGCGCTGGTTAATGAAATAGTCACTGAGCGACTTCACGAAGTCGGCTTCCCCGGTCAGCCAGATAAAGTACTCCTCCGGCGGCAGCACCAGTTGGTCAAGCTGCGCCACCAGCGCGTCAAGATGCGCTTTATCCATGCAGCCGTGCCCGAACCAGCTGGCATCGATACCATTCAGGGGATCCAGATATACCCTGCCCTGTGCTTCATCCGCATAGGCAAACAGCTTCAGGCGCTTCGCCCTGACGCTGGCCTGGCGGCGCTTAAAGGCGGGCAGGCCGCTTTCGTCGCAGACATAGAGCTGGAAAGCATAATCATCTGGCACCACCAGCGACCCGCGTGGGCCACCGATCGCCAGCGGATCGCCGATTTTAGCCTGTTCAGCCCAGTCACTGGCCACGCCGCCGTCGTGGATAAAGAAGTCGATGGTCAGGGTATTTTTCTCCCCGTCGAAGCACAGCGGCGTGTAGTCACGCGATACCGGGCGCACCCCCTCTTTCCACACCACGCCGTCCTCGGTCACCTCAGGGAGGCTCAGCACGCCGCTGGCATCGGGGAAAAACACTTTGATATGGTCGTCGAAGCCAGGCGAGGTAAAGCCGCTCAGGTCGGCGCCGCTAAAGTTGATACGCCAGAAGCTGTCGGCCACTTTGGTTTTGCCGGTGACGGTCAGCTGGCGGAAACGCAGTTCGTTACGCACGCGCTGTGGCGCCCGCGAGGTTTTGCTCTGTTCGGTCACGAAGATTCTCCAGGCTTGATTTCAGTAATGATTCTCATTTGCGAGATAAAATATATCCATGATATATCTTGAATGCAAGCCAGCTAGCTATCCTCAGCCGGGAAAAACGTGCCAGTCTGTGCTAATCCTTCGGCTCCTTCACCAGCGGGCGGTATTTCCACAGCCATTTACCGCTGTCCAGCCGGCGATAGAAGCAGGAGCCGCGGATCATCCAGTCCAGCACCATACCTAACCAGATCCCCACCACGCCAAAACCGAGCACAATCCCCAGCAGGTAACCGGCCACGATGCGTCCGCCCCACATGCTGAGCAGCGACACCCACATGGTGTAACGCGCATCGCGCGCGCCTTTTAATCCGGCGGGCAATACCCATGAAGCCGCCCAGAACGGCATAAACGCGGCGTTGAGCCACACCAGCATTTTCACCACGTGGATCACCTCTTCATCACGCGTGTAGAACTGTGCCAGCAGCCCGGCAAACGGCACCGTCAGCAGCGCCAGCGCGCACAGCCCAATGGTCGACAGCCAGAATATATAGCGCAGCAGGCGCTCCGGCTGGCCCAGCTGGCCCCGGCCAAGGCGGGTGCCGACGATAATAGTGGAAGCAGAACCCAGCGCGTTACCCGGCAGGTTAATCAGGGAGACGATAGAAAATGCGATAAAGTTACCGGCGATAACATCGGTGCCCATCCCGGCGACGAACACCTGGGTCAGCAGCTTGCCGCCGTTAAACAGCACGGACTCGATACTGGCCGGGACGCCAATACCGAGCACTTCGCGCAGGATGTTGAGATTGAGCCGGGTGAAGTAGCTTTTCAGGGAGATTTTCAACGCCGGGACGAAGCCAATCACCAGCACGTAAATCACGGCAGCGGCCCCGATATAGCGTGAAATGGTCAGCCCGAGTCCCGCCCCGACAAACCCCAGACCGTGCCAGGAGAAGCAGCCGTAGATCAGCACGCTGCTGATAACGATGTTGAGGATGTTCATGCCGCCGTTGATCAGCATCGGGATTTTGGTATTCCCGGCGCCGCGCAGCGCGCCGCAGCCGATCAGCGCGATAGCCGCCGCCGGGTAGCTCCATGCGGTCGTCTGCAGATAGGAGAGCGCCAGCGCTTTCACCTGCGGCTCCGCTTTGCCTGCAATAAGGTCGATGATCTGCGGGCCGATAAACTCAATCGCCAGCGCCAGCAGCACGGCGAACCCCGTCATAATAATCAGCGACTGGCGCGCCGCGGCAACTGCCCTCTCCCGGTTCAGCTTGCCAAGGCTAAAAGCCACCACCACGGTGGTACCGAGATCGATGGCGGCAAAAAATGAGATCACCACGATATTGAAGCTGTCCGCCAGCCCGACTCCGGCCATCGCTTCCGACCCGAGCCAGCTGACCAGGAAAGTACTCAGCACCCCCATCAGCAGAACGCAGAGGTTTTCAAAGAAGATCGGCACGGCCAGCGGGGTGATTTCTCGCCAGAAGAGTATCCGCAGGGAACGTCGTTTCGGATACCACGCACTGTGCTGGATAGCCTGCAGCAGTGAAGTTCTGAAGTTTAGCAAGAGTATTCCAGTTTATTACCAGAGGAGGGGGTCACAGTTATCATGGTAAAGGGACAGGGTTTCTGCAAAGTCTTTTTATGTATCAAAGTGCAGCAAAAAAAAAGGGCCTCCATTGCAGATGCCCTTTGCCACTCAGACCAGCGGTCGCTGCAGCAGCTTTTCAAGGATCGTGAGCGGCGCATTTTGTGGATTTCTCATTCCGGCCACCGGCAGGAAAAAGGTCTGCTCCATCATAAACTGCCCGCTCATCGCCGCATGTGGCGTTTGATCGGCGAAGCAGATCCAGCTACTGCCTGCCGGCAGTTCCAGTGCCACCTGCGGGCCCTGCTCCTGATAGCGCAGGTCAGCTTTCATTGCATCGTGCAGCTGCAGCATCAGATGATCGTAATGGGTACGGTAGGATTTGGTGATGCCAAGACGCTGCTGCAGCCAGCTGCCGAGCGGCGAGTACCCTTTCAGGCGTGAGATAAAACGCTGCGCTAATACCGGGAAAGGTTCCCCCACCCGCCAGCGGCGGCTTTCACCGTGGGGATGGATATTGGAGAAGATGCGCAAAATACGCTCGCCGTGATTAGGCCGCGACGGGAAGGCATCGACGTGCAGTCGGCTGTCGTCCTTGCGCCACGAGGTGGCATCGCGCCACGCGGCAATCGGGTGCAGGCGCAGGGTGTTGGCCGGGGAGTGTAACCACGCGCGGTAATCAGGCAGTATGCCGTCGATCAACCGCAGAGAGTGCTGGTAGTGACGCACCATCAGCGCTTTAACCTGCGGTAGTTTGCTGTCATCGGCCACACCGTTAACCCGATCTGTCTGCGGATTAAAGCTGATGTTTTTGCGCTTCGCATCGACCAGCTGCGGCGTTAACAGCATCTGTTCTTCGGCTGTCAGAGCGAAAGCCAGCTGGGGCAGAAACAGCACTTTACCCTGCTCCAGCGCATCAATAGCGCTGGTATCCACCACAGACTCATCCCAACGCGTGTTGGGCAGTGTTCGAATCACCAGCTCCTGAGATAAAGATTGTTCAGACATTTGATATCCTTATTGCATGCCACAAAGGGAACTTCTACCCGGCCATTATAGAGAGACGATGGATTTTTGATTAAACCCCGACTAAACGATCCAGCCCCGGAACCGCCTGCGGTAAAGCGAAAGATGCGCGCGCGATTTGTTGCTACACTGCGCCATCAAAAACAGGAGTGACCTATGAAACCCCGTTCCGTGACGCTGGAAGATGTCGCCCGTGCCGCTGGCGTCTCGTATCAGACCGTCTCCAGAGTGCTGAACCATTCGCAGCAGGTCTCCGGAAAAACCCGCCAGCGGGTTGAGGCAGCGATGCAGGCGCTTAACTATGTGCCAAACCGGGTGGCACAGCAGCTGGCGGGCAAGAATACGCGCACGCTCGGCCTCGCCACCAGCGACCTCGCGCTGCTGGCTCCGGCGCAGATTGCCTCCGCCATTCAGCAGCGCGCCAGCCAGCTGGATTACCACCTGGTGATAGCGATGGCGGGCAGCGGCGGCGCACGCCAGGCGGTCAGCGACCTGCTGGCACAGCGCGTCGACGCGCTGATAATCAATATCCCGCTTGATGCCTCTGCCGCCAGCCAGATTGAGCAGATGGCGGGGTCCCTGCCCTGCATCTTTCTGGATGTGGCGGAGGATGCCGCGGTGGCGATATGCAGCTTCAGCGCACAGACCGGCGCACGCCAGGGGGCCGAGCATCTTTTGCAACTGGGGCATCGGCGAATTGCGTTATTAAACGGGCCGGCGGACTCGGTGGCGGCGCAGGCGCGCAGCAAGGCGTGGCTGGCGGTGCTGAAGGAACGGGATCTGGCACCCTCACAGCAGCTCAGCGGCGACTGGAGCGCAGAGTCGGGCTACCGCGCGGTGATGCAGCTGGACGATGCGGCACGCTCTACGGCGCTGTTAGTGGCTAACGATCAGATGGCGCTCGGTGCGATGCAGGCGCTGCACCAGCTTGGCGTGGCGGTACCTGCCGGGATGTCGGTGGTGGGCTATGACGATACCGCCGACAGCGCCTGGTATCAGCCGCCGCTGACCACGGTGCGCCAGGATATGCGCCAGCTAGGTGAATGCAGCGTGAACTGGCTGGTGGCTAAGCTGGAAAACCCCGCTGCCTGTGAGGCGCTGACGCCTTTTGCCACTACGCTGGTGGTGCGCGCCAGCACCCGTCAGGCTCCGGAACAGCAGGCATAAAAAAGCCGGACAGATTGCCCGGCCTTTATCATGCTGGCGTTCGCCGTTACGCTTTCGGCTCGCCCATCGCTTTCAGCTTCTTCGACAGATCGCGACGCTCTTTAGAGAGGTCGGCATTTTTGATGATGTAATCATCCACGCGATCTTCGTAATCGCTGCGCATGCTGGAGATAATCTCCTGGATAGCTTCCACGCTCATGCCGGGTTTAATGTACTCACCCAGGTTGTCGAGCAGCAGAACACGCTTCTGGTTATCACGGATTTTCTTTTCGTTGTCGTGAATTTCACGTTGCAGCTTGTTCTTACGACGAAACATACGCACGAACTCCAGTACGTCCTGAAATGATTGCTTTGCATTTTCCATGAAGACACCTTTCATTTGGGCCTGCTTACACAGGCATCATTGTCGTAGCCATCAGATTAGCGGCGCGCCGCTGGCGATGGCAATTTTAAACTTGCAGAATCGGATTGGGCCTATCTTACCCTGAAGCGACCCGCCTCGCAGTAAGTTGTTGCTGGATCATTCTATTTTCGCAGCGCCAGGCGAATAAGTTCCGATAACCGCTCCAGCTGCCGGACCATCTCCAGACTGAGCCAGACGTAGCCGTGAATGGGGGTTTCCACCAGTTCGTCACTGTCAGACTCGGCGATCAGCTGGCGCAGTTCCCGCGTTATCTCCACCAGTTCTTCGCTGTTTGCCCCAATCTTGTCGGTATTTCCTTCCACGATAGCCTGCGACAGCGCCCGCAGCGTATTTTCGGTCATCTGCTGGGTGCGGCGCAGCGCCGGGGCGTTCAGCATAATCAGGTGGCTCTGGCGCGACGCCCACCAGGCATTGAGCTGCAGCTCCAGCGTGCAGACCAGATTGCGGTTCAGCGTCTGTATCCCTTCAAATACCGAGCGCGGCGTGCGCGTCTCTTTACTGGAAGGTTCGATCAGCGCGCGCATCTTAATCACATTACTGAGCAGGCGCTGTAACGGGCGCGTCAGGCGCGGTTTTTCAACAAGGTTGGGAGAGAAACCGGCGTGATAAACCCGCGCGGTTTCCAGCAGCAGATCGGACAGCTGAATGCGCCAGTGGGTGTAGGCTTTTTGCGGCCAGATGCTGGTGAACAGCAGCGCCAGCAGCGAGCCGAGGATCACATCACCGCCGCGCCACAGGGCGGTGGTCATATCCCCCGGGATCCCGCCGCAGATCACCGCCAGGGTGATGCCAATCAGCAGCGCCATATAGGGCTGTTTGCCCAGCGTCAGAAAGCCGCTGATAAACATGATCGCCGCGCACCACAGCAGCATGCCCGGCAGCGAGATCAGCTCCAGCCTGAGCGCGATCAGCCCGGAAATTGAGCCATACAGGGTGCCGCCAATGCGCTGCAGCGCGCGCGGGAAGACATTGCCCCAGAAGGATATCGGACCCATCACCACCACCAGCGTGATCAGCGGCCAGCTGCCCTCGGGGATCTCCATCAGCCTGACCAGCAGGAAGGTAAGCACGAAAGCCAGCGCGATACGCACGCCGTGCACTGTGCGGTAATTACGATATACGTTGAACTGCAGGGCCGAGATCGGCTTGTCCGGTCGCAAAACAGGCTCCGAAAGATGGGGGTCTCTGCGCGCCATGATACCTGAAGTCGGGGTCGGGAAAAGGCGTAGAGCGACGCTTTTCGGATGTTTTTTCACTCATTTATGGCGAGTTTACGGCAGAAAACATTGAATTTACCGGGGAGATACAGCCCGTTAATAATCCATTACCTTGCCGATGAATTTATTAACTTTTAAATAACATGGCCGCAGGGAGGCGGCCATGGAAAAATCAGCCTTACAGCTTGCGCTTGATATAGTCTGAAATGCGCGTGATAACGCCTGCCTCTTCTATCGGCTGCAGCGCCACCAGCGGATAGCTGGCCAGCTGTTTATCGCCCTCAACCAGTTGAATAGTGCCGACCTGCTCGTGCAGCTTAATCGGCGCTTCCAGATCCTTGCGGTCGATGACGTACTTGGCTTTGACCTTCTGCACTGCATCGCGTGGCAGGGTAAGATAGACGTCATTTTCACTGCCCAGAGAAATGCGGTGCGGGTTGCCGTACCAGACATTTTCATGGCCAATCTCTTTGCCCGCGTGGAACAGCTGGACGGTATCGAAATTGCTCTGGCCCCAGATCAGCAGTTTGCGCGCCTGCTCTTCACGCCCTTTCGGGCTTTTACCGCCCATCACCACGGCAATAAGGCGGCGCTGACCGTCCACGCTGGAGGCAATGATATTAAAGCCGGCGCTTTCGGTGTGGCCGGTCTTCAGCCCGTCGACGTGCAGGGTTTTGTCCCACAGCAGGCCGTTGCGGTTCTGCTGGGTAATGCCGTTCCAGGTGAGCGACTTCTCGCTGTACATCTGGTAGAAGTCCGGCTCGCCGCTGATGATCGCCCGAGACAGCTTCGCCAGGTCGCGCGCGGTGGTGAACTGGCCCGGTGCATCAAGCCCGTGAACGGTTTCAAAGTGGGTATTACTCAGGCCAAGCTTTTCAACATACTGATTCATCATGGTGACAAAGTTTGCCTCGCTGCCCGCAACATAATCGGCAAGCGCCACGCAGGCATCATTGCCCGAATCGATAATCACGCCGCGGCTTAAGTCGCGCACCGAGACCTTCTCCCCCGGCTTGAGGAACATCAGCGAAGAACCTTTAAATACCGGGTTGCCTGCTCCCCAGGCATCCTGCCCGACGGTGACCATGTCATCACGGCTAATCCGCTTTTTATCAATAGCGCGGTCAACCACATAGCCGGTCATCAGCTTGGTCAGACTGGCCGGATTGCGGCGCTCATCCGGGTTGCCGGAAGTCAGGATCTGCCCGGTAGTGGCATCCATCAGCACCCAGGAAGCGGCATCAATCGCCGGGGAGGTCATTGGGAACGCCAGTGCGTCAACGCCCGGGTTGTTTTCGGCATAGGCTACGGAACTCAGGGCCATAACCACGGTTAAACTTACAAGCTGACGCTTTTTCAACGCTCAATCCTCAATACGGTAACAGATAAAAAAACTGCGCATGTTGTACGGGATCCTTTGGCATTTTGTGTGAATAAATTGCAAGAAAATATGAATAAATCAGCCGATTAAACGATGAAAGTCGGGTCTCATTTCCGATAAAATTTTAACCGGGTCGGGCATCTGCTGCGCAAAACGTGCCGGGGCGTCTAAACTTAAGCTGCTCTACTCACCCACTAACAGGAGTTATGGACATGGGACTGCTTGATTTCGTTAAAGAGGCCGGAAGCAAAATTATTGAGGCCTTCTCCGGCAATGCACACGCGCAGGCGACTGCAATTGAAGATGACCTGAAAAAATCGGGGATCCCCGGTGCTGATAAGGTCAAGGTTGAGGTCAATGGTGACAAGGTCGTGGTTACCGGTGATGGCCTGACGCAGGAGGAGAAAGAGAAGATCATCGTCGCCGCCGGCAACGTGAAGGGTATCAGCAGCGTAGATGATAAGATTACCGTCACCTCGGTAGCCGTTGAGGCCAGATTCTATACCGTTGTTTCCGGTGATACCCTGAGTGCCATTGCCAAGAAAGAGTATGGCAACGCCAACGACTACAATAAAATTTTCGAAGCCAACAAGCCGATGCTGAGCCATCCGGACAAGATCTACCCGGGCCAGAAGCTGCGCATACCGCAGTAATCCTGCGCCTGACCTTACCTGACCGGCGAAATGCCGGTTTTTTTTCGTCTGACACCGCTGCTGCGACGCTTCAGCCTGTCGGGGATATGGTTTACCATAAGGCATATCACTAAAACGCATCGCTCAGGAGAAAGCTCAGGATGAAGGTAGAGGGATTTTCCCGCCAGACTCAATGCTGCGTTTTCAGGAAGTTAATTATTAAGTGGACCGCCATAACATCATGAAAAACGCCACCAGCCAGCCCACCTTCCTTTTTCACGATTACGAAACCTTTGGTAAAAGCCCGTCGCTGGACCGTCCTGCGCAGTTTGCCGGCATCCGTACCGATATGGATTTCAACATCATTGGCGAGCCGGAGGTGTTTTACTGCCAGCCTGCGGATGACTATCTGCCGCAGCCGGAAGCGGTAATGATCACCGGGATTACCCCGCAGATTGCCCGCGCCCGTGGGGTGCCGGAAGTGGAGTTCACCCGCCGCATTCATCAGCTGTTCAGCGAGCCAAACACCTGCGTGGTGGGGTACAACAACGTGCGTTTTGACGACGAAGTCAGCCGTAACCTGTTTTATCGCAACTTTTACGACCCTTACGCGTGGAGCTGGCAGCACGGTAACAGCCGCTGGGACCTGCTGGACGTGATGCGCGCCTGCTATGCCCTGCGCCCGGACGGGATTGCGTGGCCGGAAAATGATGATGGCTTCCCCAGCTTCCGCCTTGAGCACCTGACCAAAGCCAACGGCGTGGCCCATGACAACGCCCATGATGCGATGTCGGACGTTTATGCCACCATTGCCATGGCCAGGCTGGTCAAAGAGAAGCAGCCGCGCCTGTATGACTTCCTGTTCAGCCACCGCAATAAACTGAAGATCACCGCGCTGGTCGATATTCCGCAGATGAAACCGCTGGTGCATATTTCCGGCATGTTTGGCGCAGCGCGCGGCAATACCAGCTGGATCGCCCCGCTTGCCTGGCACCCGGAAAACCGCAATGCGCTGATAACCTGCGATCTCGGCGGTGATATGTCGCCGCTGCTGGAGCTGGACGCCGACGCGCTGCGCGAGCGCCTGTACACCCGCCGCGACGAGCTGGGGGATGCCTCCCCGGTACCGCTGAAACTGGTGCATATCAACAAATGCCCGGTGGTTGCCCCGGCGAATACCCTGCGCCCGGAAGATGCCGAGCGCATCGGCATTGACCGCCAGCGCTGCCTGGATAATCTCGCCCTGCTGCGTCAGCATCCGGAAGTGCGCGAAAAAGTGGTGGCGCTGTTTGCGGAAGCCGAACCCTTTACCCCGTCGGAAGATGTCGATGCGCAGATCTACAACGGCTTTTTCAGCGATGCCGATCGCAACGCGATGAATATTATTCGCCAGACTGCCGCGGAAAATCTGCCGGCGCTCGATCTGACCTTCAACGATGCGCGTATTGAAAAGCTGCTGTTCCGCTACCGCGCGCGCAACTTCTTCGGCACGCTGGATGACGCCGAGCAGAAGCGCTGGCTGCAGCATCGCCGTGAGATGCTGAACCCTGAACGGGTGCAAAGCTATGTGCAGGAGCTGGAGATGCTGTTTAATCAGTACGAAGGGGAGCAGGAGAAGCTGGATCAGCTGAAGGCGTTGTTCGAGTATGCGCGAGAGCTGGTGTCGTAGGGGCGAGGTAAACCTCGCCCAGGGTCAGGTAGGGGCGAGGTAAACCTCGCCCAGGGTCGTAGGGGCGAGGTAAACCTCGCCCAGGGTCAGTAGGGGCGAGGTAAACCTCGCCCAAGGTCAGGCATGCCTGACCCCTACGATCATATCATCGAGAATTACAGCCCTTCTTCGCTCCACTGCGGCACCGGGTTACGGAAGCTGCGGGTGACGAACGCCAGGTAGACCAGGCCGATTGCGGCCCACACCAGCCCCAGCACCATCGAGCTCTCTTCCAGGTTCGCCCACAGAGCACCTACGGTCAGTGCGCCAAGCAGCGGCAGGATCAGGAACTTGAAGTTGTCTTTCAGAGTCTTATTGCGCTTCTCACGGATCCAGAACTGCGAGATCACCGACAGGTTAACGAAGGTAAACGCCACCAGCGCACCGAAGTTAATCAGCGCCGTTGCGGTCACCAGGTCGAAGGTGATCGACGACAGGGCAATCGCGCCAACCAGCAGCACGTTCAGCGCCGGGGTGCGCCACTTCGGATGGATATAGCCGAAGAAACGCTCCGGGAACACGCCGTCACGGCCCATCACGTACATCAGACGCGACACGCCCGCATGGGCTGCCATGCCGGATGCCAGCACGGTGACGCAGGAGAAGATCAGGATGCCGAACTGGAAGGCTTTACCCGCCACGTACAGCATGATTTCCGGCTGCGACGCGTCCGGATCTTTGAAGCGTGAGATATCCGGGAAGTACAGCTGCAGGAAATAGGAGACCACGACAAAGATCACGCCGCCAATCAGTGCGGTAAGGAAAATCGCTTTCGGGATCACGCGCTCTGCGTCTTTGGTCTCTTCCGACAGTGAGCTGATACCGTCAAAGCCAAGGAACGAGAAGCAGAGTATCGTCGCCCCGGTGATCATCGGCACCACATGCGCATTCTCAGACCAGAATGGTTTACTGCTGACCAGCGTCCCGGCACCTTCGCCGTGCGCCACGCCATACACCACCATCCCCATGATAACCACCATCACCGCCACCTGCAGCACCACGATCACGCTGTTAAAGTTGGCCACGGTTTTGATGCCTTTGAGGTTGGAGAGCGTCATAAAGCCCACCAGCAGTACCACAAAGATCCACGATGGAATGCCGGGAACCAAAGCTTCCCAGTAAATTTTCGCCAGCAGAATGTTGATCATCGGCATAAACAGATAATCAAGCAGCGAAGACCAGCCGACCATAAAGCCGACGTGCGGGCTGATGGCTTTCTGCGCATAGGTATAGGCCGAACCCGCAGACGGGAAACGGCGCACCAGCTGGCCGTAGCTCAGCGCGGTAAACAGAATAGCAATCAGCGCGAATGCGTATGCGGTCGCGACGTGGCCGTCAGTCAGGCCGGAAACAATGCCGAAAGTATCGAACAGTGTCATCGGCTGCATATAAGCCAGACCCATCATAACAACAGGCAGTAACGTCAGCGTTTTTTTCAGATGTGCACGCGGCTGTGCGGCTGGAGTAGCGGTACTATGCGACATGGTTCAGCCTCCCCATAGCGTCAACCTTTCTGGGTTGAACCACAGGGAAACTTCGCATTATGCGAGAGCTTTTCGAAAGAGGATTCATGGAACGACAGGCAGGAGTGATGGTGTAACCTGCTGTGGCGCCGTAGTCATCGCGCTGGCGAATCCCAGCCGATACCGGAGTAAGAAGATGTTGCCCCATGTTTGTTTCCTCAATGTACACGTCACCGTGTTTTTAAAAGCGTATATCCATCCGGTTCTGGACCGGCCTCATTAGAATGCGAAAGTCCTGCGCTTTGCATACAGATAAAAAAATACCGCCGCCGGGGTAAATCCAGCGTCGGTTTTATGTTGCAAATTGCAAGGCGCATATTTTGCACCATAACAAAGCAGTATGACAAGTGTCAGAGACGTTTAATGCCATTTTTTTGCCGAAAAGAGCGGGTAAGGCTTGCTCGTCCCCTGCGGCACTTAGGCGTTTTTCAGCATCCAGTCGATTTCGGTAGCGGTGATCAGGCGCTCAAAGTGCATCAGTTCGTGATGCTTGCAGCTGTGCCAGACAAAGCCGAAGCGCTTCCCTAACAGTTTCTGCAGGGCATGATTCTGCTCAAACTCGTAGAGCGCATCGCTCTGACGGATCGGCAGTGGGTTACCCTCGGCCTGGTGGCCGTTACCTTTTACCGCAGGCGGCAGTGGCAGCTGATTATCGAGGCCGTGCAGGATACCGGCAAGAATCGCCGCCATCACCAGATAAGGATTGGCATCGGCCCCCGCCACGCGATACTCCACGCGATGATTATCGCTATCACCACAGGGAATGCGCAGCGCGACGGTGCGGTTATTGTGCCCCCAGGAAGCCTGAAGCGGAACGAAGGCATCCGGCAGGAAGCGGCGGTAGGCATTGACGTTAGGGGCCAGTAGCGCCATCGAGGCGGGCATCAGGTCGATCATCCCAGCCAGCGCACGCTTCAGCAGCGGCGAGTCGCTGCCGTCATCGCAGGCAAAGGCATTGTGGTCGGCGGCATCCAGCATGCTGATATGCACGTGCATGCCGCTGCCCGCGTACTCCTCATACGGCTTCGCCATAAAGGTGGCGTTCATGCCGTGCTGCTCGGCCACCTGACGCACCAGGCGTTTCAGCTGCACCGCATGGTCGCAGGCGCTTAGCACGTTGCGGGTGTGGTGCAGGTTAATCTCAAACTGGCCTGGCGAAGCCTCTGCCAGCGCCCCGTCGGCGGGGATGCCCTGCTGACGGGCAATCGAGTCAATATCCCGCAGCACGTCAGAGAAGTGGTCAAGATTATCGACGGAGTAAACCTGGCTTTGCATATTGCGCTCGTCGCTACCCGGCGAGCACGGCGGCTGGATATAGCCCTCTGCATCGCGCTGCTTGTCGACCAGATAGAACTCCAGCTCTACCGCTACCACCGGGAACAGTCCTCGATTGCGCAGCTGTTGCCACAGCTGATTGAGGACATTACGGGGTTCAACGTCAAAGGGAGTGCCATCTTGATTGCACATGGTCAGCAGGAGCTGTGCCAGATGTTGCGGGTCAGCCGCAGAGGGGATAAGGGTGCCTTCAACCGGCATGCAGATATTATCAGGCTCGCCCAGCGCCTGACCGAGCCCCGCCTCTTCCACTGTATTGCCCAGAATGTCCATGGCGAACACCGAAGCCGGGAAGTAGCAGCCTTTGTCGAGCTTGAGCAGGCTGGCGATGGGGATGCGCTTACCGCGAAAAACACCGTTTAAATCATTAAGCAGAATATCGACGTACTGAGTTTCAGGATGGCGTTCCAGATAAGCTTTCACTTCATTCCGGAACGCGCTGGTTCGTTTCTCTTCACTGTGCCGCGTGAAGTCTTCTACTTCGACGATATTAGTCATGATGCACCTGCCCGCATGAGGTTTATGTAGTCGGCGCCCGCTCAAAATAACGGCCACTCCCTTAACATAGCGTCAACATAAAAAGTGTGCAAATGTTACTGACAGCTTTATTTTTGCCCGCATTGCGTTTGAATATTCACCAACTGATTGCTAAATTGAAAATATATTGCACATTTTTGCGCCATTTTGCGCGATACCGGATGATATTTTTAACAGTATGACGGGGGGTGAATGGGCATTATTTTTGACAAGCCTTTGATTGGCGTAGTGATGTGTCAGACAGAAATTGGCGGGCACCCCACGCAGATGGTGCATAACAAATATCTGGAAGCGGTGCTCGGCGCTGGCGGTGTGCCATTCGCCCTGCCCCACGGCCTGATGTCGGCCCCTCATCTATTAGAAAATGCTATGGCTGTCCTCGACGGCATTCTGCTTACCGGCAGCCCGAGCAATATCGAACCGCACCACTACGACGAGCCGGGGAACGAGCCGCTGGCCGATCCGGGGCGCGACCGTCTCTCTTTTGCGCTGATAGATTACGCTCTGGAGCAGCAGCTGCCGCTGCTGGCGATCTGCCGTGGCCTGCAGGAGCTGGTGGTCGCTACCGGCGGTAAGCTGCACCGCCAGCTGCATCAGATCCCCGGCCTGCAGGAACACCGGGAGGATGAAGCGCTAACGCTGGATGAGCAGTACGCTCCGGCTCACGAGGTGTGGCTGGAACCCGGCGGGCTGCTGGCCCCACTGGTCAATTACGCTGAGACGTTTTGGGTCAACTCGCTGCATGGTCAGGGCATTCGCGAAACGGGCAGCGCGCTGCGGGTCGAAGCGCGTGCCGCAGATGGTTTAATCGAAGCCGTCAGCCATCGCCAGCATCCTTTCGCACTGGCGGTGCAGTGGCACCCGGAATGGCACAGCGACAGCTCCGCGCTCTCGCGCCAGCTGTTTGATGGGTTTATTCACGCCTGCCAGCAGTTTCAGAAAGGATCGCGGCTGTGAGCGAAACCCTGCTGGCACCGGGAAGGCGCCTGGCGGAGATCCGCCAGCAGATGGGCCTGTCTCAGCGGCGCGTTGCCGAGCTTTCCGGCCTGACGCACAGCGCCATCAGCACCATTGAGCAGGACAAGGTCAGCCCGGCCGTCAGCACCCTGCAAAAACTGCTGAAGGTTTATGGCCTGTCGCTGTCCGAATTTTTTGCCGAGAAGGTGCAGGATGAGCCGCCGAAAGTGGTGATCGATGCGCACGAGCTGATCGACATTGGCAGCCAGGGCGTTTCACTGCAGCTAATCCACAACGGTAATCCGCAGCGCACGCTGGCGATGCTGCTGGAGACCTATGAACCCGGCGCGACCACCGGTGAAAAAATTCGTCATCAGGGCGAAGAGACCGGCACGCTACTGGAGGGGGAGATCATCCTGACCATCAGCGGTCAGAGTTACCCGCTGCGCGCCGGGCAGAGCTACGTGATTAATACCAGCCAGCCGCACAGCTTTACCAATACGTCGACCCGGCCCTGCCGCATTATCAGCGCACATACGCCGGCCACGTTTTAACAGGGAGACTGCATGGAACATATCAACAGCTACTATTCGGCAACCACCAATGCACACGATCCCTGGCCACGGCTCGAAGGGGCAATAGAGTGCGATGTTTGCGTGATTGGCGGCGGCTTTACCGGGCTGTCGTCCGCGCTGTTTCTCACCGAGGCGGGATACGACGTGGTGCTGCTGGAAGCCGCGCGCGTCGGGTTTGGCGCCAGCGGGCGCAACGGCGGCCAGGTGGTGAACTCCTACAGTCGCGACGTTGATGTGATTGAGCAGCGCTACGGCAAAGAGACCGCGCGCCTGCTCGGCAGCATGATGTTCGAGGGGGCAGCGATTATCCGTGACCGCATCGACCGCTACGCCATCCGTTGTGATTACCGCCCCGGCGGTATTTTTGCCGCGTTAAACAACCGACAAATGCAGCACCTCAGCAGCCAGCACAAGCTGTGGCAGCGCTACGGCAATTATGACCTTGAACTGCTCGACCAGACCGGTATTCGCCGGGAAGTGGGCAGCGATCGCTATGTCGGTGGCCTGTTGGACAAGCGCGGCGGCCATATTCACCCGCTCAATCTGGCGCTGGGTGAAGCCGAAGCCATTCGTCGCCACGGCGGGCGCATCTATGAGAACTCGGCGGTCACCGCGGTGAACTACGGCAACCCGCATCTGATCCGCACGGAGCAGGGCGAAGTGAAAGCCCGCTTTGTGATTTTTGCCGGCAATGCCTATCTGGCCCCGCATCTGGAACCCCGGCTGGCGAACAAAAGCCTGCCCTGCGGCTCGCAGATTGTCGCCACCGAGCCGCTCTCTGCGGACCAGGCGCTGTCGCTGCTGCCGAACAACTGCTGCGTCGAGGACTGTAACTACCTGCTGGACTACTTCCGCCTGACCGCCGATAACCGCCTGCTGTACGGCGGCGGGGTCATCTACGGCGCGCGCGATCCGGGCGATATTGATGCCCTGATCCGCCCGAAGCTGCTGAAAACCTTCCCGCAGCTGGCAGGGGTAAAATTTGACTTTGCGTGGAGCGGCAATTTTCTGTTGACCCTGTCGCGCATGCCGCAGTTCGGACGGCTGGAGAACGGCGTTTACTATATGCAGGGTGACAGCGGGCACGGCGTGACCTGCACCCACCTGGCCGGGAAGCTGATTGCGGAGGCGATGCGCGGCGACGCAGAGCGCTTTGATGCCTTTGCCAAGCTGCCGCACCTGCCCTTTCCGGGCGGACGGCGGCTGCGCGTGCCGTTAACCGCAATGGGTGCCGCGTGGTATGCGTTGCGCGACAGGCTGGGGGTATAAGGCGCAACCTGGAAGGTTATGGGGCGATCGGAAAAGAAGATCGCCCCCTACGGTTTGGAACCCGCTCGCCTGTAGGGGCTGACCCTCTTTTCCGGTCAGCCCATTGTTTTAGGGTCAGCCCGTTGTTTCAGGGTCAGCCCGTTATTTCACGCTAACGGCATCTTGTTCGGGTCGGGGTATCGGTACTCAAAGCCCAGTTCGCGGCAAATTTTACTGCCATCGATCAGCTTGCCGCTGTTACCGCTGTCATCCGCGAGGAAGGTGGGAGGTTGCAGCCCCAGCTGGCGTGCCACCTGCGGATAAAACTGCGCTCGCGCCGGATGCTGCGCGGCACTGAGGTTGTAAATATGCCCGCCCTTCGGCGTTTGCAGCAGCAGCGTAATCGCCTCGATCACATCTTCCAGATGCACCAGGTTAACGCCCTGTGACCCGTTCACCAGCCCCGTTTTTCCGGCGAGGAAACGCCCCGGATGGCGGTTTGGCCCCACCAGCCCGGCGAGGCGCAAAATATCCACCGAGGTATTAGGCAGATGATGCAGCCAGCTCTCCAAATCCTGTAAGGTGCGCCCGGCAACGCTCACCGGCTCAAGCGGCGTACTCTCTTTGGTATTACCTACGCTGTCGCCGTACACAGAAGTGGAGCTGGTAAATATAATGCGCGGCACGCTGAAGGCCAGCGCGCTGTCCACCAGCTGCTGTACTGCCAACTGATAGCTCTCACCGCCTGACGCGGTTCTGCTGGCCGGTAACGTTATCACCAGGGCATCTACATGGCTGAGCAGAGACTCCAGGTCTTCAGACTCGCAGATGAGCTCCGGCGTCAGCTCCAGCAGATAGCTGTCGATACCGCTCATCCGTGCCGCCGCTACCCCGTCCTGGGTGGTTTTAGTGCCGGTCACCTGCCAGCCAGCCGCCGTCAGCGACATGGCCAGCGGCATGCCCAGCCACCCCAGCCCGACTATCGCAACTTTTTTCATCCCTTTACTCCTTTGAACTCACACCGTCAGAGTTTCAGGCTACGCCAGCCTGAAGTCAGTGACAACTGCCCGTTGATAAGAGAATCTTTCAACATTGACAAAAAAGGGTTGCGCCACGCGCCCATTCTGGTTAGGTTATTTGTCACGATATGAATATCCATTCATCCAAGAGAATTTTATGACACGCGTTCAGTTCAATCACCATCATCACCATCACCCTGACTAGTCTTTCAGGCGATGTGTGCTGGAAGACGATCAGGATCTTCCAGTGGTGCAGAACGCGAAATCAGCCCCCGGAAGATCGCCTTCCGGGGGCTTTTTTTTGGCCCGATGAAATTGAAACGCTGACATAGTGAACTTAAGCAGACAGGAAAAGAGGATTATCCCCGATGTTAGATAACACCCGTTTACGCATAGCTATGCAGAAATCAGGCCGTTTAAGCGATGAATCACGCGAATTGCTCGCGCGCTGCGGCATCAAAATCAATCTGCAGCAGCAGCGCCTGATCGCGTTTGCCGAGAACATGCCGATTGATATTCTGCGCGTGCGCGATGACGATATCCCGGGCCTGGTGATGGATGGTGTGGTTGACCTCGGCATCATTGGTGAAAACGTGCTGGAAGAAGAGCTGCTGACCCGTCGTGCTCAGGGCGAAGACCCGCGCTATTTCACCCTGCGCCGTCTGGACTTCGGCGGCTGCCGCCTGTCGCTGGCGATGTCGGTTGATGACGAATATACCGGCCCGCAGTGTTTACAAAACTCCCGCATTGCCACCTCTTACCCGCACCTGCTGAAAAAGTACCTCGACAAGCAGGGCGTCAGCTTCAAATCCTGCCTGCTGAACGGTTCTGTTGAAGTGGCTCCGCGCGCCGGTCTGGCCGATGCCATCTGTGACCTGGTGTCAACCGGCGCCACGCTGGAAGCCAACGGTCTGCGCGAAGTGGAAGTCATTTACCGCTCGAAGGCCTGCCTGATCCAGCGCGATGGCGAAATGCCGGCTGCCAAGCAGGAGCTGATCGACAAACTAATGACGCGTATTCAGGGCGTGATCCAGGCGCGTGAATCGAAGTACATCATGCTGCACGCGCCGGGCGAACGTCTGGAAGACATCATTGCCCTGCTGCCGGGGGCCGAGCGCCCTACCGTACTGCCGCTGGCGGGTGATAAGAGCCGCGTGGCGATGCACATGGTCAGCAGCGAAACGCTGTTCTGGGAAACCATGGAAAAACTCAAAGCCCTGGGTGCCAGCTCGATTCTGGTGCTGCCCATTGAGAAGATGATGGAGTAATTCGATGGCGACCCTGATGACCCCCATTAGCTGGCAGCAGTGCAGCGCGGAAGAGCAGCAGGCGCTGCTGATGCGCCCGGCGATCTCTGCCTCTGAAAGCATTACTGCCACCGTGCGTGGCATTCTCGAAAAGGTAAAAGCCGAGGGCGACGACGCGCTGCGCTACTACAGCGCGACCTTCGATAAAACTCAGGTGGATGCCCTGCGCGTCAGCGAGCAGCAGATTGCCGATGCCTGCGCGCGACTGGGTGATGAGATCAAACAGGCGATGGCCGTCGCGGTCGCCAACATCGATAAATTCCACGTGGCGCAGATGCTGCCAGCGGTTGATATTGAAACGCAGCCGGGCGTGCGCTGCCAGCAGATTACGCGCCCGGTGGCCTCTGTCGGGCTCTATATTCCCGGCGGTTCTGCCCCGCTCTTCTCCACCGTGCTGATGCTGGCAACCCCGGCACGCATCGCCGGATGTGGCCGCGTGGTGCTGTGCTCGCCACCGCCGATTGCCGATGAAATTCTCTATGCCGCTAAGCTGTGCGGCGTGCAGGAAGTGTTTCAGGTTGGCGGGGCGCAGGCGATTGCCGCCCTCGCCCTCGGCACTGAATCAGTGCCGAAGGTCGACAAAATCTTTGGCCCGGGCAATGCGTATGTGACCGAGGCCAAACGCCAGGTCAGCCAGCGCCTGGACGGTGCAGCAATTGATATGCCGGCAGGGCCTTCCGAAGTGCTGGTGATTGCCGATGAGGGCGCCACACCGGACTTCGTCGCTTCCGACCTGCTATCACAGGCAGAGCACGGCCCTGATTCACAGGTGATCCTGCTGACCCCTTCCCTCTCGATGGCAGAAGCGGTGGCGCAGGCCGTCGAGCGCCAGCTGGCAGAGCTGCCACGCGCCGCCACCGCGGCTAAGGCGCTGGAGAGCAGCCGCCTGATTGTGGCACGCGATCTGCAGCAGTGCGTCGAGATCAGCAACCGCTACGGGCCGGAGCACCTGATTATTCAGACGCGCCGCGCACGGGATCTGGTCGACAGCATTACCAGCGCCGGTTCGGTATTTCTTGGTGACTGGTCACCGGAATCCGCGGGCGACTATGCCTCCGGCACCAACCACGTGCTGCCGACCTATGGCTATACCGCCACCTGCTCAAGCCTGGGGCTGGCTGATTTCCAGAAGCGCATGACGGTGCAGGAGCTGACGCCTGCCGGCTTTATGGGGCTGGCTGCAACCATTGAGACGCTGGCCGCGGCCGAACAGTTAACCGCCCACAAAAATGCCGTCACCCTGCGCGTGGCTGCACTGAAGGAGAAGCCATGAGCAGCACAATTCAAGACCTGGCCCGCGCCAACGTGCGCGCCCTCACCCCTTACCAGTCGGCGCGCCGCCTTGGCGGTAACGGCGACGTGTGGCTGAACGCCAATGAATATCCGCTGGCCGTGCCGTTTGAGCTTAGCCAGCAGACGCTGAACCGCTACCCGGAGTGCCAGCCAAAGTTGGTGATTGAACGCTACGCCGCCTATGCTGGGCTGACGCCTGAGCAGGTGTTGGTAAGCCGCGGCGCGGATGAAGGCATCGAACTGCTGATGCGCGCCTTCTGCGAACCTGGCCAGGACGCGGTACTGTTCTGCCCGCCGACTTACGGTATGTACAGTGTCAGCGCGGAAACCATCGGCATTGAATATCGCACGGTGGAAGCAGGCGAGGACTGGCAGTTGAACCTGCCTGCGATTGCCGACCAGCTGGACGGCGTCAAGCTGGTGTACGTTTGCAGCCCAAACAACCCAACCGGTAACCTCATCAACCCGGACGATCTGCGTCAGCTACTGGAGATGACCCAGGGCAAAGCGCTGGTGGTGGCGGATGAAGCCTATATCGAGTTCTGCCCGCAGGCGTCACTCGCTGGCTGGCTGAAGGATTACCCGCACCTGGTTATTCTGCGCACGCTGTCGAAAGCCTTCGCGCTCGCCGGGCTGCGCTGCGGTTTCACCCTCGCCAGCGCAGAGGTGATCGCGCTGCTGATGAAGGTAATCGCGCCTTATCCGCTCTCTACTCCTGTCGCCGATATCGCCGGTCAGGCCTTAAGCGACCAGGGTATCGCCCTGATGCGCCAGCACGTTGCCGAGCTCATCGCCACCCGCGAACAGCTGATAGCCGACCTGCGCAGCCTCGACTGCGTTGAGCAGGTCTATGAGAGTGACACCAACTATATTCTGGCGCGCTTTACCGCTTCCAGTCAGGTCTTTAAAACGCTGTGGGACCAGGGCATTATTCTGCGTGACCAGAATAAGCAGCCCGGCCTGGCCGGCTGCCTGCGCATCTCTATCGGCACCCGTGAAGAGTGCCAGCGCGCCGTTGCCGCATTGAAATCATTACCCGGTACCCCCGTTTCTCAGGAGCAAGCATGAGTCAGAAAGTCCTCTTTATCGATCGCGATGGCACCCTTATTTCTGAGCCGCCGGAAGATTATCAGGTCGACCGCATGGACAAACTGGCCTTCGAGCCGGACGTGATCCCGGCCCTGCTGTCGTTACAAAAGGCGGGCTATCAGCTGGTGATGATCACCAATCAGGATGGTCTGGGCACCCGCAGCTTCCCGCAGGCGGATTTCGACGGCCCGCATAACCTGATGATGCAGATCCTCAGCTCCCAGGGCGTGAAGTTCGACGATATTCTGATCTGCCCGCATCTGCCGGAAGATAACTGCGACTGCCGCAAGCCGAAAACCAAAATGGTGGAAGCCTGGCTGGCCGAAGGGGCAATTGACACCGCCAACAGCTATGTAATTGGCGACCGTGCCACCGACGTGCAGCTGGCGCAGAATATGGGCATTACCGGCCTGCTGTACGGAAAGGACCTTAACTGGAAGGCTATCGAACAGCAGCTAACCCAACGCGACCGCTATGCGCTGGTGCAGCGCAACACCAAAGAGACGCAGATTAAAGTCGAAGTGTGGCTGGACCGCGAAGGCGAGAGCAAAATCAACACCGGCGTTGGCTTCTTCGATCATATGCTTGACCAGATCTCCACCCACGGCGGCTTCCGTATGAACATTGATGTGAAGGGCGACCTGTACATTGATGACCATCACACCGTAGAAGATACCGGTCTGGCGCTGGGCGAAGCGCTGCTGAAAGCGCTGGGCGACAAACGCGGCATTGGCCGTTTCGGCTTTGTCCTGCCAATGGACGAGTGCCTGGCACGCTGCGCGCTGGATATCTCCGGCCGCCCGCACCTTGAATATAAAGCTGAGTTCAGCTATCAGCGCGTGGGGGACCTGAGCACCGAGATGGTCGAGCACTTCTTCAGCTCGCTCTCTTACACCATGGCCAGCACCCTGCACCTGCGCACCAAAGGCAAAAACGACCATCACCGCGTTGAAAGCCTGTTTAAAGCCTTTGGCCGCACGCTGCGCCAGGCGATCCGCGTGGAAGGCAATACCCTGCCAAGCTCGAAAGGAGTGCTGTGATGGATGTGGTGATCCTCGATACCGGCTGCGCCAACCTCTCTTCAGTGAAGTGGGCGGTGCAGCGCCTTGGCTACCAGCCGCAGGTCAGTAAGGAAGCCGATATCGTCCTGAATGCCGATAAGCTGTTTTTGCCGGGCGTCGGCACCGCGCAGGCGGCGATGGACCAGCTGCGCGAGCGCGAGCTGATTGAGCTGATCAAAGCCTGTACCCAGCCCGTGCTGGGTATCTGCCTCGGCATGCAGCTGCTCGGCTCACAGAGCGACGAGAGCGGCGGCATCTCTACGCTGAATATTATTGAACACCCGGTTGAGCGTATGCAGGACCTCGGCCTGCCGCTGCCGCATATGGGCTGGAACCAGATTGCCTCGCAGGCGGGCAACCATCTGTTTCGCGGCATCGACGACGGCGCCTACTTCTACTTTGTGCACGGTTACGCCATGCCGGTGAATGAATTCACCATTGCGCAGTGTCACTACGGCGCAGCGTTTACCGCAGCGGTGCAGAAAGATAACTTCTTCGGCGTACAGTTCCACCCCGAGCGTTCCGGTGCCGCTGGCGCGCAGCTGTTGAAAAATTTCCTGGAGATGTAACGGATGATTATCCCGGCGTTAGATTTAATTGATGGCAAGGTAGTACGCCTGCATCAGGGCGATTACGGCCAGCAGCGCGACTACGGGAGCGATCCGCTGCCGCGCCTGCAGGATTATCAGGCCCAGGGCGCGGAAGTGCTGCACCTTGTTGACCTGACCGGTGCGAAAGATCCGGCTGCGCGCCAGATCCCCCTGCTCACTAAGCTGCTGGCAGGCGTATCCGTGCCGGTACAGGTTGGCGGCGGCATTCGTACTAAAGACGATGTGGAAGCCCTGCTCAAAGCTGGCGCCACGCGCGTGGTAGTAGGTTCTACCGCGGTGAAACAGCCGCAAGAGGTGCAGCAGTGGTTTAAGCAGTACGGCGCGGAAGCGATTGTACTGGCGCTGGACGTGCGCATTGATGCGGATAACCGCAAAGAAGTGGCGATCAGCGGCTGGCAGGAAGCCAGCGGCATCACGCTGGAAGAAGTGATCGAACAGTTTCTGCCGTTCGGCCTGAAGCACGTGCTGTGCACCGATATTTCCCGCGATGGCACGCTGAGCGGCTCAAATGTTGCGCTGTATCGTGAAGTCTCCGCGCGCTATCCGCAGATTGCCTTCCAGTCCTCCGGCGGCATCGGCTCGCTGGATGATATTGCGGCCCTGCGCGGCTGCGGCGCACAGGGGGTGATTGTCGGTCGCGCCCTGCTGGAAGATAAATTTACCGTATCGGAGGCGATTACATGCTGGCAAAACGGATAATCCCCTGCCTTGACGTGCGTGACGGCCAGGTGGTCAAAGGCGTACAGTTCCGCAACCACGAGATTATCGGTGACATCGTGCCGCTGGCGCAGCGCTATGCGCAGGAAGGCGCCGACGAGCTGGTGTTTTATGATATTACCGCCTCCAGCGATGGCCGCGTGGTGGACAAAAGCTGGATCTCGCGCGTGGCAGAAGTGATTGATATCCCCTTCTGCGTGGCGGGCGGTATCAGGTCGGTGGAAGACGCCGCCCTGCTGCTCTCCTACGGCGCAGATAAGATCTCCATCAACTCCCCGGCGCTTGCCGACCCGGAGCTGATCACCCGCCTGGCGGATCGCTTTGGCGTGCAGTGCATCGTGGTGGGCATCGATACCTGGTATGACAGCGAAAGCGGCAAATACCACGTTAACCAGTACACCGGCGATGAGAGCCGCACCAGAGTGACCACCTGGGAAACCCTTGACTGGGTGGACGAAGTGCAGAAGCGCGGTGCAGGCGAGATCGTCCTCAACATGATGAACCAGGACGGGGTGCGTAACGGCTACGACCTGGTGCAGCTGCAAAAGGTGCGCGCGCGCTGTAAGGTGCCGCTGATTGCCTCCGGCGGCGCGGGCACCATGGAACATTTCCATCAAGCCTTCCGGGATGCGGACGTTGATGGCGCGCTGGCCGCCTCGGTGTTTCATAAACAGATTATTAATATCGGCGAACTGAAAACGTTCCTGATTGAAAAAGGTGTGGAGATTCGCGTGTGTTAACAGAACAACAGCTCGCCCAACTGGACTGGGTAAAAACCGACGGTATGATGCCGGCCATAGTTCAGCACGCCGTTTCTGGCGAAGTGCTGATGCACGGCTATATGAACCAGCAAGCGCTGGATAAGACGCTGGCAACGGGTAAGGTAACCTTCTGGTCGCGCACCAAACAGCGCCTGTGGACCAAGGGGGAAAGCTCTGAGCACTTCCTTAACGTGGTCAGCATCACCCCTGACTGTGATAACGACACGCTGCTGGTGCTGGCCAACCCGGTTGGCCCGACCTGCCACCTTGGCACCTCCAGCTGCTTCTCACCTGCCGCTTCTGACTGGACATTCCTCTATCAGCTGGAGCAGGTGCTGGCAGAGCGTAAGCACGCCGACCCAAAAAGCTCCTATACCGCCAGCCTGTATGCCAGCGGCACTAAGCGCATAGCGCAGAAAGTCGGTGAGGAAGGCGTTGAGGTTGCGCTGGCCGCCACCGTCAACGATCGCCACGAGCTGACCAACGAAGCGTCGGACCTGGTCTATCATCTTCTGGTGCTGCTGCAGGACCAGGATCTTAACCTGTCGACGGTAATTGAGAACCTGCGCCAGCGCCATAAGTAGGCTGCCGCAGTTCTGACGCTAATAAAAAAGGCCGGGAATTCCCGGCCTTCTGCTAGATGCTTAAGAGTTAGCTGCCTTTACGCAGGCGATAGCTGGCGCCGACATTGCGGCCAATCACTATCGCTGAACCCACTACCCCACCAAGAATAATTGCCAGCAGCATCACCAGCGTCTTTTTCGGGCTATCGCGGCGGATAGGCAAATCGGCGGTAGAGATGTAGCGGTAAGACTGCAGATGCGACAGGTCGATTTTCATATGTGTCACGGCCAGCAAAGCGCTCTGCGTATCATAGTAGGACTGATCGTAAATTAACGGTTTAGTCGCCTCATTCTGAATCATTGACTGTAGTGCGCTGGTACCCAGCAGGTAGAGGGTATCGTCTGAGAGATACTCCGCCTGATTCAGCTGCGTGCTCTTCACCCCAGAAGCTTCTGCAATCGTCAGCGCCTGTTTGATGGCTTCCATACGCTGCTGCTGTTTATCAATCGCCACCTGCTTAAGCGTATCCAGCGCGCTGGAAAGCTCATTAGTTTTTACCCCCAGCGTACGCCTGAGATCGGCAGTATAGCCGTCGACGATTTTATCGTTGATCTGCTCGATATACTTGGTCAGCTGCGCCTGCGCATCTTTGGCAGTAGGCGCGGTGTAAGCAATGCTAAGCTGATCGTTGCTGCCCTTCACCACCTGATCCACTTTTAGCATCTGGGGCTCTGCTAGATTACGCAACGCTGATGACAGCGCAGTCATCGAGGCTGCAAAGCGGCCAAAGAACTGGTTTTGCAGATCGGGAAGAGACGGTTTATCTGCCGGGGTTTGCTTATACAGCACGCTGAGAGAAGCGTTGTAGTTTGCAATCATCCCTGACGTTGGGGTGGCAACAATGGCGGTGGAAGTCCATTTTTCTTTCGCGACAAACAGGTAAATGCCTGCCAGCACCATAGCGGCAATCACGCACGCGATGATGGTTTTTTTGCCGTTCCATAGCTGAGCAATAACTTCCAGTAAATCGATTTCATCGGCTGTGTTGGAAAAGTTCTGGTGACGCGAGGACAGCTCAACATTTTTATTATCGGGATTCATATAGTCAGTAAACTCTGCGCAAAAGAAAATAAGATAAAACTCAGGCGATAGCTGACTAAATGTAGAGGAGTTTGGCGGGAAACGCTATGGATAGATTCTTAAAACGAGGTAAGAAACCTCCCGCATTGCGGGAGGTTAGAGGGGGAGTTAGTCGAGCCACTCGGTGTGGAACACACCCTCTTTATCAGTGCGCTTGTAAGTGTGCGCGCCAAAGTAGTCACGCTGCGCCTGGATCAGGTTTGCCGGCAGTACCGCTGAACGGTAGCTGTCGTAGTAGGCGATAGCCGCAGAGAAGGTCGGAGTCGGGATACCGTTCTGCACAGCATAAGCTACCACGTCACGCAGTGCCTGCTGGTACTCATCCGCGATGTTCTTGAAGTACGGCGCCAGCAGCAGGTTCGCGATGTCAGCATCTTCAGCATAAGCATCGGTGATTTTCTGCAGGAACTGGGCACGGATGATGCAGCCGGCACGGAAGATCTTAGCAATCTCACCGTAGTGCAGGTTCCAGTTGTTCTCGGTAGAGGCCGCTTTCAGCTGGGAGAAGCCCTGAGCGTAAGAGACGATTTTACCCAGATACAGAGCGCGACGTACCTTCTCAACGAACTCCGCTTTATCACCGCTTACCGCCTGAACTTTCGGACCGCTCAGTACTTTGGAAGCCGCAACGCGCTGGGTTTTCAGGGAAGAGAGGTAACGGGCAAATACCGATTCGGTGATCAGTGACAGCGGTTCGCCGAGATCCAGAGAGCTCTGGCTGGTCCACTTACCGGTCCCTTTATTCGCTGCTTCATCCAGAATCACATCAACCAGGTAGTTACCTTCTTCATCTTTCTTGGTGAAGATATCTTTGGTGATGTCGATCAGGTAGCTGCTCAGCTCGCCTTCGTTCCACTCGCTGAAGGTCTTAGCCAGCTCTTCGTTGCTCAGGTTCAGCGCGCCTTTCAGCAGGGAATAGGCTTCAGCAATCAGCTGCATGTCGCCGTATTCAATACCGTTATGCACCATTTTCACATAGTGACCCGCACCGTCCGGACCCATGTAAGCGACGCAGGCTTCACCTTCTGCAACTGCCGCGATCTCGGTCAGGATTGGCGCAACCAGTTCGTAAGCTTCTTTCTGACCACCAGGCATGATGGAAGGGCCTTTCAGAGCGCCCTCTTCACCACCTGAAACGCCGGTACCGATGAAGTTGAATCCCTGCTCAGACAGTTCGCGATTACGGCGAATGGTGTCTTTATAGAAGGTGTTACCACCATCAATCAGGATGTCACCTTTATCGAGGTGCGGAGTCAGGGAGGCGATGGTTTTGTCGGTGGCTTCACCGGCCTGCACCATCAGAAGGATACGACGAGGTTTTTCCAGAGAGTCAACAAACTCTTCGATGCTGTAGTGCGGAACCAGTTTCTTACCTGGGTTCTCTGCCACGACTTCATCGGTTTTTTCACGCGAGCGGTTGAAGATAGAAACTGTGTAGCCACGGCTCTCAATGTTGAGTGCCAGATTACGGCCCATCACAGCCATACCTACAACGCCGATCTGTTGCTTGGACATACCTACTCCTGTCTAGGTGAGAAAACCAGCAGTTCTGTGACTGCGGTCAATGTTCTGAACATGTTAACTCAGGTTTAGGTGGGGATGGTAGTGATTGGTGCGATAGACAGTGAAGAGCCCATTTAATGAATACCTTATAAAACTGATGGTTTTAAAGCAATTTAAGTGCATATTTACATCAGAATTTAGGACTAATAGTCTACTTTATGTAAAGCTTTTTAAAGTAAGCCAACGCGTGACTAACATAAAATGCAGCAGTATTCGCATCATCAGATTCAGCATAAATACGTAATTCAGGCGCATTTCCAGAAGGACGTAAATGAAGAATATCATTATTGTTAAGGATAATTCTCATTCCATCGGTAATATCTACCTTAGCAACTAGCAATTCAGGGAAACCCAGTTCATCAATTAAATTCTGCGGTTTTGCCAAAGCCCTTGAGATAATCGCGAGACTAATATCTGTAGGAAAATCCTTAATCCTGTCTGAAGATGTAAATCTCGAAGGCAGTTTTGCGAGGAGTTTGGAAATCGAAACCTCTCTGCTAGCCACCAAAAGCATCAAAGCTGGAAGAACAGCATCACGAGTATATAAAGAATGTAAATAGCCTCCTTTGTAACTCACATCGCTAGCTAGAAGGAAACCGCCATTAGCTTCAAAACCAGCAACAAGAGACTTCTGATCATGTAAGCTACAAAGCTCCTCTATTACAAATGGGGAGCCAATCTTAGTTCGCGACACTTTCTCAAACTTGCCGCTTAACTCAACTGCAGTAGTACAACTAACAGGGATTGCAAGCTTATTGATATTCAATTCTTCTGCACACAGCAGGCCAAGTATATCCCCCCGTAACCATTCGCCATTTTCATCAGCTACAAGAGGACGATCGCCATCACCATCAGTAGAAAAAATTGCGTCAAAATCGTAAAGGGATGCCCATTTTTTAGCTTTTTGAATATCACTTAGGCTCACAGCTTCAGTGTCTATTGGTACGAAATTATCGCTACGCTCTAAAGAGAAAACATTAGCACCAAGACGAGTAAATATCTCAGGGTAGATATCCCTACCTGCACTAGAGTGTTCGTAAATACCAATAGTCTTATCTTTTAAGATGCCACATGGAAGAAAATCTGTGTAGCGTGATATATATCTTTCGCTGGCATCATTCTTTTTTAAAAGATATGGTAATGGTGGTGTTGGAATGAAACTTTTATTATTATTTAAAATACTAACTTCATCAGCCTTGCTAATTTCCCCATCAGGGGTATAAAACTTAAGACCGTTTCTATCAAAGGGAATATGGCTACCTGTTACCATTATACATGGTATGTTAAGCTCAATAGAATAAAAGGCTAACGCCGGCGTTGGTAAAACACCACAATAAATCACCTCAATTCCATACTGACTTAGAACAGCAGCACAACGACGGGCGATTATCTCACTCTCTGGACGGTTGTCTATGCCAATAGCAAACTGAGAAAACTGATACCTCCTCTGCATAACATCTACAAAAGAATGTGTAAAAGCCTGGCAAACTTCAGTTGTGAAATCTGTAGCGAGTCCTCTTGCTCCACTGGTGCCGAAAATAATATCACTATTGTTCAAGATTTCAGAGCTAATCATGTGAATGTCCATGTTTTCAGGATAAATAATATTCAAGGCATTCTAACCATGTCGTCGTCTTCAAGATAGTTACCTGTCTTGATTTCAATAACTTCCAATGGCACTTTACCAGGGTTTTCAAGAGAATGGGTCACACCTGCTGGGATGAACGTGGATTTGTTACTCTCCAACACAAATGTATTTTCACCACAATGAACTAATGCAGTACCAGATATAACTATCCAATGTTCCGCCCTATGGTAATGAATTTGATTTTGTATTTTTTTTCCGGGGCGTAAGGTAATTTTGCCAACTTGATAATCTGTTCCGTTTTCTATCATGTCATATTCGCCCCAAGGTTTGAATATGACGTGATTATTAATATGTTCAGTGCGTTTAAGTTCTTTTAGCCTATCTACAACTTTTTTAACATCCTGACCGTCTTTGCTATTAGCGATTAAAGTTGCATCTTTAGTTTTCACTACAATTAAGTTATTAATGCCTACGGTAGCTAGCAAACCACAATCACTGTATAAAAAGTTATTAGCACTATTTATTTGTATAACGTCACCACGGATGACATTTCCATCTTCATTTTTCTTTGAAATATCCCAGAGTGATAACCATGATCCGACGTCATTCCATTCAGCATCCATTGGGACTACTATACTTTCTTTAGTATTTTCCATTACAGCAAAATCAATGGATTCAGAAGGGCAACATGAGAATGAGTTTGCATCGATTCTTATGAAATCTAGATCTTTATAAGAACCGGCAAAAGCCTTTTGACAAGAAATTAAAATATCAGGGCGATATTTTTCTAATTCGCTAAGATAAGCTGAAGCTTTAAAGAGAAACATACCACTATTCCATAAGTAGTTTCCTTCAGAAAGAAACTCGCAAGCTAATTCCACGGAGGGTTTTTCATGAAAACTATCCACTGCGTAGCCAGACTCTGAAACCTTTTCACCTTTTTTTATGTAGCCATATCCAGTTTCAGGTTTATTAGCGGTAATACCGAATGTAACTAGTTTACCAGTTTCAGCAAGTATTGTTGCATCACGAACTGCATTCTCAAAGGAGATTACATCCTTTATTATGTGATCCGCAGCGAGCACCAATAAAATAGGGTCACGTCCAGATAAGACTTCTTTTATTGCTGCCAGGGCAACTGCAGGTGCTGTATTTTTACCGACTGGTTCTAAGAGGATATCAACTTTTTTATTATTAATCCTTCTCAGCTGTTCCGCCACAAGAAACCTGTGCTCATCATTGCAGATAACGAGAGAAGCATCATAACTAATATTTTTAAGTCTGTTGAAAGTGTCCTGTATCATTGAGTCATCAGAATACAGAGAAAGAAATTGTTTAGGGTAGCTCATTCTAGATAATGGCCACATTCTAGTACCAGAACCGCCGGCGAGAATCACAGGAAGTAGCATTTTAATGCCTTATTTGATATGCAAAACGTTAATTAATTCAAATGAGAGATCTATACAATTCATATGTTTTGTCGACCATAATTTCGGAATTAAAATTATCATCGAAGTAAGCTCTAATGTTATAAAAAGTTACTTTCTCTGAAAGTATAGAATTCAAGGCTTCTGCAAGTGCTTTAGCAGATTTAGGTTCAACTACCAGACCTGATATACCATCCCTATTAACCCAGCCAACGCCAGAGCCAGGAATACTGCAAGATACAACAGGTGTGTTGAGTGAAAAAGACTCTAATTGAACAACACCATAAGCTTCAGATTTCTCGATTGAGGGTAAACAAAAAACATCACAAGCTTCATACCATGATGCTAAATCCTCATCTTTAACAAAACCAAGCAACTCTACCTTTCCAGAGAGATTATTTACCTCAATCAGCTTTTCCAGTTTAGATTTGTCTGGCCCAGTACCACCTATTGCAACAACTGTATTCTCTGGAAGAAATTTAGCAGCCTCAATGAGATACTCAAAACCTTTATAATAAACCAACCGACCTAAAGAAAATATCAATTTTTTATTTTTATATTTAGATTTTAAGTGATCTACTACATTTATATTTGGTGTTAAACCATTAGGTGAGATACCGATTGGAATAACTACTAATTTATGATGAAATCTACTAATATCTTTAGAATTTTCAGCATAAACTGACGATGTGGCAATAATTCTATCTGCCCGACGTAATAACCAGTCTTGGAATGGTTGATAAAAAAACTTTATTTTTCTTTGTTTAATAATATCGCTGTGCCAGTGAACAATAATTTTTTTCCCACTAAGCTTCGATGTCATCAATGCTATGTTAGCTAGAGGGTTAGGTAAATGGACGTGTATGATATCAAAATCCTTTACCATCTCCCTACATTTATTTATATAACTTAATGAAAAATCAGCGGAATGACGATGAAGATCAGAAGGGCAGCTCGAAACACTTACATTATTATATGAGTAGGTTTTAAAACTTTCCTTCAGATGATTTACGCACAGTACACTGGTAGGAATACCTTTCTCAACCAGACCTTCACAAATATCTGCAACAACCTGTTCGAGCCCACCAGAGAAAGGTTTATAATATTTACTTAAATGAAGAACTTTCACTGTTCTTTACCTTAAAATAGAAGCAATTACGCTTAAGCTGAAGTTCGCTACTCTCAAACTCTAATGCTTTTACATAATTGTTATTGGAATGAAATTTATATTTATCTTTACTCAAGGAAAGAATGATTACTGCTGCACTTGCTGAATCATCGACAGGATATATCATAGAAGAAGATATTAACTCCTTTACACCAGAAACATTAGTGCAAATGCATGGAAGTCCATTTGACATAGCTTCGATAACCACTCTTGGTAATCCTTCTCTACGTGATGAAAGGATAAATATATCGGAATGGTCCATTATTTCTTTTTTCATCTGAGGTGAGTCTATATAGCCTGTGAAAAAAACCCGCTCATAGACACCTAGTTTATTGGCTAATTCTTTATAATCTTTTAATAATAATCCATCGCCTACAATTATCCCTTTGTAATTGACTGGCAACTTCTCAATTGTTTTTAGAAAAACGTCTAATCCTTTGAAATTCCTGTCCAATACGCCCATAAAAAGAAGAACTATGTCATCATCACATTGATCATACCTTCTCGAACGCTCTTCCAGTGATTCAATAGTGGCATAAAGCTCTTTTGGTAAAGTTATACTACTATACGAAGAGTTAAACTTTTCACTCAATTTTTTATTATCTTTTAAATACTGATCTTGAATCTCATGCTCAGTGACAAATGAAACGAAATTTGAAAAATATAGCTGCATTCTAAAGATGAAACCAAATATGATGAACAATGCGTAGTTTATCAATTTATTATTGGTAGAATGACGAGCCTCTTGTTCCGGATTCGTTACAACCTCAAGGCTAAAACTTTTATTCCTTAAGATACATATCAATGACACTAAATATGCCAAAATCCCAGGAGTCCTGATAATTAAATAGTGTTCTCTACTTTCAAGTAGTGTCAATATTCGCCAAATTGAAGCGAATTCCATTACCCCTGTACCTGTAGTAAATATAGGCAGGAAACTAATTTTCTTATTATTGAATTTTTTATAGTTCTCTGGAGGGGAAGTTACAGTTTCAACTCTGGCAATGATTTTCACAAAATCGAAGGTATCAAGATAGCGACAAAAGAAATCATCATCTTCAATTCCTTGAACGTAAAATTCACCATCGAAGTATTTATATCTTCGCTCTATCGTCACTACCGCAATGCTCACAATTTTTCCCTTACTATCATCTCGAAATTTCCATCAATGAAGAGTGAATTATCAGGAATGTCCTTTTTGACTACTGACCCTGCACTAACGACTGTGTTGTTTCCAATTGATACACCAGAAAGTATTACTGTATTAGTTCCAATCCAAACGTTACTACCAATGCTAACCGCCTTCGATTTGAATCCCTGCTGGAGTATAGGTGCAGAGCTACGGAATCGATGATTGTGATCATAGATCTTTACATTCTCACCAAGGATACTATTTTCACCAATGGTGACAAGCTTTTGACAATTGATACTGACATTTTGATTAAAAAAAACACCATCACCAATAACTACACGTCCACCATTAATATTGATAGTCAAGAATCTACGTGAATAGAACCTTCCATTAAATAATAGGCTACCTTGAGTAATATTTATTAGCGAGCCTGAAGCAATAAAAGATCTAAAAAGATTTGGTAATTTTATATATTTTCCGAAGCAAATCTTTAGAACACAAATATAACTTACTGAAATAAATCTTCTTATTAGCTTTATGGCATTATTTAAAAGCACGTCTTAAAGCTCCTCTAAGATTAAATAAGATCTTTACAGGCATACCCAAATATTGTGCAGGCTTAAGGAGAAAATATAATACTGTGCTTTCCAGTTTAATATATCTCAACGTTCCAGATAAGTCATGCGCTCTGTTGTTTCTAATATAATAAACGTATAACCTTATGAATAACATTATCTTTGCTTTTCTTAAGTTCAGAAATTTATACTTATTACCTATTAGCTCCCAGAACTTGGCATGTTTGGATACTTCTGTGTTAATATCTGAAACCATGCTTAAGCTATTCTCTCGTTCGCGCCGAACAGTAAGGAATTTATTATCAAGGGCGATTTTACCTTCAGCAGCACTGTTAATAAGAAAATAATGATCTTCCCTATACTTCAGAAGCTCACAAAAACCATTCAATCTCTCAAAGAAGGATTTTCTGACGATAATTGTTGGTGTATTCATTAGAATTTTGCCATAAAAAAAACCTTCCATACGTTTCTTAGATTCGGCAGGTAGATTTTTTTTTGCTTTATACTTGACATTCAAATCATGGTCCGCCACTAGAATATTTCCTAGAACTAAGTCAGCTTTTTCTTCATTCATGATTTTCAGCTGACTGGTTAGTTTACCCGGAAGCCATATGTCATCAGAATCCAGAAAAGCCAATATCTTTCCACTGGCTTTTTGAGCGCCGAGGTTTCGAGCAGATGCTGCACCACCATTTTTTTTTGTGAAGAGCGACGTTTCATTAAATGAATCGACTATAACTAAATATTTATTATGTTCTTCTTCAGTGGAACCATCGTCAATTACTAAAATCTCATAATTCAATAACTCTTGTTGGACTACAGAATCCAATGCATCTTTCAAATACTTTGAAGAGTTATAAACTGGTATTATTATTGAAATCTTTTCCATTACCAACCTTTCTTATTTTTTGGTCATTTAAATATATAAAATATATTGAAAAAGGAATTAGCAAAGTATTGATGTATCTGTAAACAGAGTGGGTGGTTAATAGGCCTATTAATATTACAAACAAAAAGGTGAAGGCTCTATCCCTAAGCAAATGACCTCTGATTGATTTTAAAAATAAAATCATTGCTAGAATATTGAATGTCCTTTGAAAAATAACCAAAGGGTTCATGTCTAAAAAGGGATAAAATGTACTGACTATATTGGTAATCAATGCTTGATGAAATGCCCCTGACAGAATAAATGGAATTAAATTGTAATCACTGACGATGAGCGTTTCAGCGTCATAGCTGACATTTAATTCACCAAACCTTTTAGACAAAGTAAAGAGCTTCAATGTATGAGCATACGGACTATTTAGATAGTAAATAAAACTGAGCAAAAATATTAAAACCACAAAATAAAATAATCTCTTATTTTTCTTTTTAAGATAGAAGCCGAACAGTACGCCTATGTAAAGAATAAAAAGCTCAGGCCTGGCAAAACCTAGGAATAACAATGAGCTCAAAAAATATATGGGGCTCTTTCTTAAAGATGCAACTAAAAGGAATGAAAGCGCCGCAATACTGAATGCTTCTTTCAATATGAAATAAGACCAATAGCCGCCTACAACGATCCCCATCAAAGCAAAAGTCATGACTAACAATCGGCCTTTTTTACTTTCTATTTCCAGCATAATTTCTGAGGTTAATGCTGCAAATGCAGTTGTAAAAACAAAAATATTTATAACCCTAATGAAATCGAGCCCAAATAATTCTCCTACCTCCCGTACGTAAACTGAAAAAGGTAGCTTGGAAGCATTATCATTGACATAGAAGCTTTCATCAGGGAATACAAAACCATTCTCACCATTAAATTTCAACAGCAAGAAAACCACACACATAAAAAATAAACTATAAATATAAGAAAATGAAACTACTGTTAAATAGACCCTACTGTTCCGTTGGAAACGAGATAATGACGCAGCCAAGATAAAACTTAGCACGAGTGAAGTTATGAATAACATAAACGAATCCAATTGATACAATCAAGGTATGGAAAGAAGCTGATAAACATAAATATATATTTTTAACTATCTGCTTTCTTTTATTTTGTAGAAATCTTTAGGCGATATCTTAAGTACAAAAATGTTTACCAAAACTAAAATTAAATATGTCGAGAATGCACTAATGAAGGCATGATAAATCCCACCACCATCTTTGATATCAAGTAAGTTTAATATATAGATCGACAATGACGAGAAAATAATTGATCCTAGAACATAGGCAAACCATTTTGACAAGCATCCTACCAATATCTTCCGATGAATAAATATCATATATGGAATGAAAATTATTGCATTAGCTATCAATACTGACATCGCAACTCCATTTACCCCATAGTCTGGTATTAATACTTTTATTAAAATAGGAATTAGTATTAATAAAATCACACTAAAAGCTAGACTAGCTCTAACCCGAGCATACCCCAATGACAAATAGTAGGGTAAAACAGTAAGCGCCTGCAACATTTGTGATATCATCAAAAAAGTAACCACTAATGCCATATTATTAGATATCGATTCAGATTTAGTCCATATGTGCAGTAGTGTCTTAGAGTACCCGGCCAAGACAAAAGATAATGGAACTATTATCAAGCAAGAGTACCGCGTCAGTTGAGAATAAAAGGCATTGAGCTGAATCAGATTACCAGCTTCTCTCATTGCAGTAAACTTTGGGAATACTGCTTTTGCTATAGTTGTTATTAATATTAAAGGTATTAAAGAAAAAGTGGCTGCTATACTATAATAACCAACCATATCTATACTGAAAGTCCTAGAAACCGCCAATTTATCCATCTGAACGACTAAGGATGATAGTACCCCCATTCCTGCCATACTTAATGAATATCTGTAAGTTTTTTTAATAATCAATATATCTACGGACCGAACTTTATATTCTATCTTTTTCCATGTGACGCGATGAAGAACAATTAAATAAATAACATTAGTTAGTAATTGCCAGATGAAAAACGCATACAGGGTATTAGATATATATTCTAAAACAAAAATAACACCACCGGCTCTCAATATCCCCCATCCAACCTGGATTATGTTTGCCTGTACCTGCAACTGGGTCCCCATGAGTGCGCCAATGTACAGATTCGATGGTAGTTGTACTGCAATGCAAGCCCCCATAAGGAATATCAATAACGATACTGACTCAGATTTATTTCCAACATTAAGCCAATGAGTGGATACATAACTTGAACTTAAATACATTGCCAATAATAAAAACAAAGAAATAACTAAATACAATATCTCGTAGGTAAATAACAAGCTTGCTTTTTCATTCTCCCTGGAAGAATCAACAGAAAGTCTCGCGAACTCACGAGTGGTTGTAGAAGAAAAACCTAAATCTGCAAATGATAGTAATGCCATTAATGTTGCGTAAAAGCCTATATATCCATAATTATTCTCACCCAAGTACGATATATAGGCTGGCACAAATGCAAAAAGAGAGATAATTCCCCATAGTCTACCAAGGAGATTGGCAAAAGCATTTTTTCTAATCACTTAAATACCTTGCTTTTTTTACTGTGATATTCATCTATTGATTCGAATAATTCCGCATTCATCTTCAAATCATCAATTTCACGATCCCACCATGCAAAGCCATTTATTTTATTTATTATATCCTCAGAAAATCTTTTCTTAATCAACTTGGCTGGTACTCCACCCACAATTGAGTAGGGCTCTACATCTCTATTAACGACTGCCCCAGCGGCAATAACTGCACCATTACCTATGGACACACCATTCATAATAAGTACATTTTGACCAATCCACACATCATTATGAATTACAACAAATTTCCCGTCAGAATCAGCGTAAGAGTAATTCGCGAACTTGTCTTTTTTAAGTGAATTAAGTCCTAAAAGTGGTAGAGTCTCGTTAGTAGCTGAGTAAAACATAGGATGGGTAGATATAAAACCTGAGGTCGGATGATTTCCAGTAACGATTTTCACATCAGGAGCAATTGAACAAAACCGCCCTATTTTACAACCTTTCAGTAAGGCACCACTACCTATATAAGTACCCTTACCGATATTTGAATTTAATACTACTGCATTTCCTAATATTGCAATGTTCGTTTCAAAACTGCAGTTTTTTACACTTGAATCCAAGGAAAGATAAATATTTTTTTTCCTCATTTTTATATTAAAAATAAAATTCTTAACTTTCCTTTTGATTTTCGCAAAACCTAATGATTTGTATAATTCCAATATGATTTTCATTTTATTACTTCAAAATGCTTTTGAATGATTTTAAGATAGGTGTCTTTATATTTGTCATCCGGTTCTATGAAATTCCCTTCAGCCCACTCATTCCAAGATTTCAAAATTACCACACGATCATCTAACTCTTTCTTTGAAAGGATCTCTTTGACCTGTTGCACATGATTCTCAAATGTATATGGCGTAGAACCATTCAGAAGCCATCCATTCTTTCCATGTCTAATAGTTGAATCCCAGCGGGGGATGATTACTGGGAACACATTTTTTTTAGCGGTTCCTGCATTATTGAAACCAGATGCAAGTGATGGATATGAATAAACTCTAGGGTTAAATAACTTTTCGGGTAATATTTTTTTCCGAATTAACTTATCACGTACTTTTTCGTAGAAGTTCCTATTTTTAAACATCCCACGAGAATTCACTACTGCATCAATATTATACGTTTCTAAGTCCTCATATTTACAAAACTCACCTATTATATATAAATCTGGGAAACCATGTTTCTTTGCTAATTCTCTGAAGTTTTTAACCCAATCAACTGCATCCGGTATTTCAAATATTTTGAAAACTAAAAAAACAGGTTTACCATTAATTTTAATATATCTTTCATCTCTGAAGAAATCTAAAAGATAATTAAAATGCATCTCTTGATCTGCACGCCCCAAGTATTTTTGTTCTTTTAATAGTTTATTAATGCTTTTATTCCACCAAGAGTGATTTGCCCATCCAAAACAATACCTTACATCAGCATTACTCTTCAGAAGGAGTTCAGCTGGTTTTTCAAGAAGTTTTTCGCCATTTCCAAACCAATAATGCCAAAAACAGAAACCTGTTACAGAGTTTTCCTTAGCTAATTTGTATTGTTTTTCTAAAATTAAAACATCATTCAATTCATAGTACTCTTCATCCATTGGATGCAAGATATCATGTTCTTTGAATAATTTTTGAGCTGACTTCACTTGAGTCCATTCAGTAAATCCCTCTCCCCACCACTGATCATTCTCAGCGATTTGATGAAACTGAGGAAGATAATATGCGATATTTTCTTTTATTGCTAAGCGGTTGTTCATATAATCCTACTGGTTTTTATCCGCGATTTTTTTGGCTGCACTATCTTTAGCTGATAAAATGATTTCTTCCATTATCGGCCATTTAATATTTAAAGTCTCATCATTCCATATAATCGAGCTTTCGCTAAGAGGCTGATAGTAACTGGTAGTTTTATACACAAATTCAGCATTTTCGCTCAAAACTAGAAAACCATGTGCAAAACCTTCTGGGATCCACAACTGACGTTTATTCTCAGCTGAGAGATTGACCCCGACCCACTTTCCATATGTTGGTGATTCCGTTCGAACATCCACCGCCACATCAAATACTTCACCAGCAACACAACGCACTAATTTACCCTGCGCGTGTGGCGCCAGCTGATAGTGCAGCCCGCGCAGAACACCTTTGGAAGACTTAGAATGGTTATCCTGAACAAACTCAACTTTGCGCCCTACTGCCTCTTCAAACACTTTCTGGCTGAAGCTTTCAAAGAAAAAACCTCGCTCATCGCCAAACACTTTGGGTTCAAAGATTAGTACATCAGGGATATCAGTTTTAATCACGTTCATGGCATCAGTATCCTTTCACCATTTTGAGCAGATACTGCCCATACTCATTCTTCGATAAAGGTGCAGCCAGTTTCTTGACCTGTTCCGCATCAATAAAACCTTTACGATAGGCAATCTCTTCCGGGCAGGAGACTTTCAGGCCCTGTCGCTGTTCAATAGTCTGGATAAAATTACTCGCTTCAATCAGGCTGTGATGCGTACCGGTATCCAGCCACGCATAGCCGCGCCCCATCATCGCCACAGAGAGACTGCCCTGCTCCATATACAGGCGGTTGATATCGGTGATTTCCAACTCGCCGCGCGGTGAGGGTTTAAGGCTTTTAGCCATATTCACCACGCTGTTATCGTAGAAATAAAGCCCGGTCACCGCATAGTTACTCTTCGGCTCCAGCGGTTTTTCTTCGAGGGAGACAGCGATGCCCTCTTTGTCGAATTCCACTACGCCGTAGCGTTCTGGATCGTTGACGTGGTAAGCAAAGACTGTAGCACCAGATTTCTGGTTTACCGCAGCTTCCAGCTCTTTCGGCAGGTCATGGCCGTAGAAAATGTTATCGCCCAATACCAGCGCAACGTTATCATCACCGATAAACTCTTCACCAATAATAAAGGCCTGCGCCAGTCCGTCCGGGCTTTCCTGCACTTTATACTGCAGGTTCAGGCCCCACTGGCTGCCATCGCCCAGCAGCTGCTCAAAGCGCGGTGTATCCTGCGGGGTACTGATAATCAATATATCGCGAATTCCCGCCAGCATCAGGGTGCTGATTGGGTAATAGATCATCGGCTTGTCGTAGATAGGTAGCAGCTGTTTACTGACGGCCATCGTGACCGGGTACAGGCGAGTGCCTGAACCGCCCGCCAGAATAATTCCTTTACGCATTGGGTATCTCTAATCTGTCATTCTGAGCAAATCTCAGAATTTGAATGGGTCAAATTGCCCGTAACGCTGCAAGCTCTTCGAGCATGCGTCGGACACCTGCCTGCCACTCTGGCAGATCAAGTGCAAAAGTTTGCTGAAACTTTGCGTTATCAAGGCGAGAATTCAAAGGTCGCTGAGCCGGAGTGGGATAGCTGCTGGTCGGCAGAGGTTTCGCCTCTGTGAGCGCCAGCGCAACACCCGCCTTTCTTGCCTGAGTAAACACCAGGCTGGCGTAGTCGAACCATGTGGTGGTTCCTGAAGCAACCAGATGATAAAGACCAGCAACCGAAGAGTCACGCTGGGCAGCAGTAATGGCATGAGCAGTACAATCAGCCAACAGATCTGCACCGGTTGGTGCTCCGTACTGATCGTTTATAATCCCCAGTTCAGCCCGCTCCTTCGCCAGTCGTAACATTGTCTTGGCGAAATTATTGCCTTTAGTGGCGTAAACCCAGCTGGTGCGGAAGATAAGATGCTTCTGGCAGTACTGCCTAATGGCCTGCTCACCTGCCAACTTACTTGCTCCATAGGCATTAAGCGGACCAGTCCGATCATCTTCAGACCAAGGTTGCTCACCGTTACCAGGAAAAACATAGTCAGTAGAGTAATGCACCAGCCATGCACCCAGCGCCTGAGCTTCTTTAGCGATGGCCTCGACGGTGACGGCATTAATTAAGCGTGCCTGTTCCGGCTCACTTTCCGCTTTATCAACGGCAGTGTAAGCGGCTGCATTTACGATGACGTCAGGTCGAAGGGCGCGGATGGTGGCAATGATGCCTGCAGTGTTAGTGAAGTCACCACAGTAGTCAGTAGAGGATGTTGCCAGCGCGGTGACGTTACCCAGCGGCGCCAGGGAACGTTGTAACTCCCAGCCCACCTGTCCATTTTTCCCGAACAGCAGAATATTCATGGCTGACGTTCACTATAGTTCTGCTCAATCCACGACTGGTAGGCCCCGCTCTTCACATTGCTAACCCACTCACTGTGAGTCAGATACCACTGCACCGTTTTGCGGATCCCGCTTTCAAAGGTTTCCTGCGGTTGCCAGTTAAGTTCTGCTGCAATCTTAGCGGCATCGATGGCGTAGCGGCGATCGTGGCCCGGGCGGTCGGCAACATAGGTAATCTGCTGGCGGTAGCTGCACTCTTTAGGCACCAGTTCGTCCAGCAGGTCACAGATAGTTTCTACCACCTGCAGATTCTGCTTCTCATTGTGGCCGCCGATGTTATAGGTCTCACCTATCTGCCCCTGCGTCACCACGGTATAGAGCGCGCGCGCATGGTCTTCTACATACAGCCAGTCGCGGATTTGATCGCCTTTACCGTATACCGGCAGCGCTTTGCCATCCAGCGCGTTGAGGATCACCAACGGGATCAGTTTTTCCGGGAAGTGGTATGGGCCATAATTATTGGAACAGTTGGTGACGATTGTCGGAAATCCGTAAGTACGCAGCCAGGCGCGAACCAGATGGTCGCTGGATGCTTTTGACGCGGAGTAAGGGCTGCTGGGTGCATACGGCGTGGTTTCAGTGAACAGTGGCAGTGCAGCACCCGCAGGCTCTTCATCAGGATGCGGCAGGTCGCCATACACTTCATCCGTCGAGATATGGTGGAAGCGAAACGCCGCTTTACGGTCTGAATCTAATCCATTCCAGTAGCTACGCGCGGCTTCAAGCAGTACATAGGTACCGACAATATTGGTTTCAATAAATGCTGCCGGGCCGCTGATTGAGCGGTCGACATGGCTCTCCGCCGCCAGGTGCATTACCGCATCAGGCTGATGCTGGCTGAAAATGGCACTCATTGCCGCGCTGTCGCAGATATCTGCCTGCACAAAGGCATAACGTTCACTGCTGCTGACATCCGCCAGAGATTCCAGATTGCCGGCGTAGGTTAATTTATCGACATTGATGACGCTGTCAGAGGTGCTGTTAATAATATGGCGAACCACGGCCGAGCCGATAAATCCGGCTCCGCCCGTCACTAAAATTTTCACGCTTCTATTCTCTCTGTATTCAATTTTATTTCTGCATCAGATGAATTTCTATTTCACCGTCATAATAGTGTCAGAAGTGAGCTTTATTCTCGCCACCATGCGTACGCCATAAATAAACGCGATAAAACTCAGGCAGAAGATAGCAAACTGCCAGTTATCCGGCACGTGGCAACCTTCGAGGATAATACCGAGCATGCCGCTAAACAGCTGGCCTGAAGTCATGATCGCTAAGGTCATACGACCGCTGAATCCGGCGCGCATCAGGATGTGGTGCAGGTGCTCGCGATCGGGGCGGAACGGGCTGCTGCCGCGGCGTACGCGGGAGATCATCACGCGGATCATATCCATCAACGGCAGAGCAATAATCCACAATGCGGTCACCGGTGCCATCACCGCGTCTTCGCCCTGTGAGGCAAGGATAAGTAGCCAGATTACGGTGAAGCCGATCAGCATGCTGCCGGCATCACCCATAAATATTTTGAATTTCCGCCCCCACGGCACCCCGAGGTTGAGCAGAATGTACGGCATGCAGGCCACCACCAGCGCCAGGCACCACATCCCCAGCTCCGTCTGTCCGCCGAAGAAGAACAGCATGCTCAGGGTGGCAAAGGCCACGCTGGCCAGGGCACCGAGTAAGCCGTCGATACCGTCAACCATATTAAAGGCATTGATCGAACCGATCACGGCAAACAGCGTTACCAGATATCCGAGCGCCCCCAACATCAGCGGGTAGCCAAACAGGAAGGTGCCCAGCGAGTCAATCGCCAGCCCCTGCCACATCATAATCCCCGCTACCCCGGCCTGTACCAGCATGCGCGGCATCACCGGCAGGTCAAAGCGGTCGTCAATCACGCCGACCAGCAGCAGCAGAGTGATGCACAGCATGTAGACTGGAAAACCCGGCAGCCAGCCAGGCTGCAGACTATACAGTAGCCATAACGAAAAATAGATAGAAACCCCACCCACCAGCGGGATGTGTCCGGAGTGATGCTTGCGCGCGTTCGGCTTGTCGACCAGGCCAACCCGACGGGCAATTTTTCGCGCGGCGAACAGCAGCGCCAGTGCGCCTACAAAGACAACAATGATATCTAGCATATGTTTACCCGTGCCCACAAAATTTAAGCATCCTGACTAAATTTGACCACGCTACCGCCCCTGGCTATAGCTACCAGTTGGCTGTCACTGATTCACCTACAAGCATAGCCAGTGAATTCCGGCCAGCTTTGTTTTTTTTTATTGGATTTATCCTGGAAACAAATCCACATGCCGCGTTACAAAATTGTGCGACAATTCTTATACTATTGGCGCGGTCACACAAGCTTAATCTACTGTCTTTTTTATGTAATTTACCATTCTCAACCACGTTGAACAATTAAGTATCACTGACCGGTTATTTTTTGACACGCCACTACCGTTATGACGCCAGCGCTTATCGGTTGCAGTCTCGTGCAAAATTTCGCTGCCCGCAGAAATGAAAAAACTCCCAAATCAGGGAGTTTTTTTAATCAATGCCAGTCATGTCTGAACTATCGGTAACCGTTAGGATTGTTCGACTGCCAGTTCCAGGTATCGCGCATCATCTCATCGATACCGCGAGAGACACGCCAGTTCAGCTCTTTGTCCGCCAGCGAGGCATCCGCCCAGAAAGCCGGCAGGTCGCCAGCGCGGCGCGGTGAAATCTGATACGGCACCGGTTTACCCGCCGCTTTCTCAAAGGCTTTCACCATCTCCAGCACCGAGTAGCCAACGCCGGCACCGAGGTTATAGGCTTTATAGCCGTCAACCGCCGCGATATGGTCCAGCGCCTTCAGATGCCCTTCTGCCAGATCCATGACGTGGATATAGTCACGTTCACCCGTGCCGTCTTTTGTTGGGTAATCGCCACCAAAGATGCCGAGCTTTTCCAGGCGGCCGATAGCGACCTGCGCAATGTATGGCAGCAGGTTGTTCGGGATACCGTTCGGGTCTTCGCCAATCTGGCCAGACTCATGCGCGCCAACCGGGTTAAAGTAGCGCAGCGCGATGGTTTTGAACTCCGGGTTGGCTTTAGCGTAATCGCGCAGGATCAGCTCAACCATCAGCTTGGAGGTGCCGTAAGGGCTGGTGGTGCCGCCGATTGGCGTGGTTTCCACGTAGGGAACCGGGGCATCAGCGCCGTACACAGTGGCGGAGGAGCTGAAAATAAACTGGTTCACACCGGCACTGCGCATCTCTTCCAACAGCACCAGCGTACCGGTGACGTTGTTCTGGTAATACTCCAGCGGCATGCGGGTTGACTCCCCCACCGCCTTCAGGCCGGCAAAGTGGATCACCGCGCTGATGCTGTTACTGGCGAAGATATCACGCAGGCAGGCGCGATCGAGGATATCACCTTCGCAGAACACCGCTTTCCTGCCGGTCAGCTTCTCAACCCGGCTGATTGATTCACGTGATGCGTTGCTCAGGTTATCCAGTACTACAACGTCGTCGCCGCGCTCAAGCAGCGCCAGCACCGTGTGGGAACCGATGTAGCCAGCTCCGCCCGTTACTAAAATAGCCATGTTGACTCCTTGCAACCACGCCGGGCGTGGCCACGTTCGGGTTAAGGTTGTTTCGCTAAAATCTTCTGAATTTCTTCGCGGAAATCGCGGCCCTGGTCATGGTTACGCAGGCCCCAGGTCACGAAGGCTTTCATGTAACCCAGCTTACGACCACAGTCAAAGCTGTCGCCGCTCAGCAGGTGCGCGTCAACCGGCTGTTTTTTATTCAGGTTGGCAATGGCGTCGGTCAGCTGATAACGGCCCCAGGCACCCGGCTCAAGGTTTTCCAGCTCGGTCCAGATATCCGCAGACAGCACGTAGCGACCTACCGCAGCCAGATCGGAGTTCAGCGTCTGTGGGTTTTCAGGTTTCTCGACGAACTCAACAATAGAGGCCACTTTACCGGCAAAATCCAGCGGCTCGTCGGTGGTGATCACCGAGTATTCGGAGAGATCGGCTTCCGGCATGTGGTGTGCCAGTACCTGGCTGCGGCCGGTCTCTTCGAAACGTGCCACCATGGCAGCCAGGTTATAGCGCAGTGGGTCGGCGCTGGCGTTGTCCAGCAACACGTCCGGCAGTACCACAACAAACGCTTCGTCATGCAGCATCGGGCGCGCGCACAGCAGCGCATTCGCCAGGCCCAGCGGCTGAGGCTGGCGCACGTTCATAATGGTCACGCCCGGTGGGCAGATAGATTTCACTTCGCTCAGCAGGGAACGCTTAACGCGCGCTTCGAGCAGGGCTTCCAGTTCGTAGGAAGTATCAAAATGGTTTTCGACCGCATTCTTGGACGCGTGGGTGACCAGAACAATTTCCTTGATACCTGCTGCCACGCACTCGTCGATGATGTACTGAATCATCGGCTTATCGACTACCGGCAACATCTCTTTAGGAATGGCTTTTGTAGCAGGGAGCATATGCATACCGAGACCCGCAACCGGGATAACTGCTTTAAGCTTGGTCATATTTTTTCCATATAAATGAAGTAAAAAACGTTCACTCATTATGCATTAAAGGGATGATTCACAAGTATAATCTTAATCTGAAAAAATAGCGCCAGGGCCAGCTATAAAAAAGGCCACCGCCAGGGTGACCTTATATTTATTACCGGGTTACAGGATGCCGCTGAACCATTCGGGCATCACAAATAAATTATAATAACTGACCAGCGCCATGATTCCGACGAACACCACCGACACCGACACCCACTGGCGGGCGTACGGAATGAAGCGGATCCCAATCACTGGCTTAATAAAGAACGGATGCGCGAAGCCAGAAATCAGCACCTGGGAAATCGACAGCGTCAGCGCCACGTAAGCGACATTTGGCCAGATCCAGGTTGTCGCCAGCACCGCAACCACGATCAGACTGGCAACAATATTCCAGTAGAACTCGACGTTGGTGCGGCCATTGGCCTGGGAGATCGCGCCGGTCAGCCCGCCCATCGGGCGCAGCATGCCGAACAGCAGCATCAGTGGGATCAGGTGCCCTACCGCCTCATGAGCCGTACCGTAAAGCACGCGAACAATCACCGGGGAGAGAATACCAATCGCCAGATACATCAGGCTGCTGAACAGCATAATCGCCAGCGTGCCCTTGAGGAACAGCTTCTGCAGCTGCGCAGGCTCATGCTGTTTTTCAGCAAAGCGTGGCAGTGCCAGGCGGTTAATGACCGGCGTCACCAGCTTCAGCGGTTGCAGCACCAGCTCTTTTGCCAGCGAGTAAACCCCGAGCATCTCGGCGCCCATCACCTTGCCGACAATCAGGGAGTCGGCCTGGGTGCGCAGCTGGTTAATGGTCTGCGAGCCGAGCTGATACACGCCGTACTTCATCGAACTGAAGAAGGTGCCTTTATCAAACTCAAAGGTTGGACGCCACGACTTCTCACCAAACCCGATCATGCAGAGAATACGCATGGCGGCATTGGCGAACAGGCCGAGGATCACCGCCGAAACGTTAAGCGGCGTGAGGTACAGCAGCGCGACCGTCAGAGCGAAAGCGAGGAACTTAGTCACCATCTCTATCTTCGCCAGCAGCACCATGCGCTTGGCTTTGATAAAGTGCGCCTGATACTGCGACAGCGAGCCGAGCACCAGGAAGTTCAGGCTGGTCAGCATGATCAACCCGGTGAGCTGCGGCAGATGATAAAAGTACGCAATCGGCCAGGCAATGGCGATCAGCAGCAGCCCGGTCAGCAGGCTGAGCAGCACGTTCACCCAATAGATGGTGCTCTGCTCTTTGCGGGTAATGTTCTGGCGATGCACGATATAGCTGCTCATCCCCATATCCTGCAACACCATGGCCACCGCGAGGATGGCATTGATAATTGCCAGAATACCCAGTTCATGCGCTTCCAGTTTGCGCGCCAGTACGCCCAGCTGAACCACTTGCAGTACCGCAGCAAAACAGGTACCACCAAACAGCCATACGGCCTGGTTTTTTAAACTACTCACGCTAATTGCTCCAGAATTTCGGCCAGCCTGCGGTAGGCAATATGCTGGTTAAACTCGGTTTCAACCTTAAGACGGGCTGCGGCCACCACTGGGGCAACATCGGCCTCGCCCTTCGACAATTTCAGCAGGATGTCGGCCAGCGCTTCGGCGTCGCCCTCTGGCGCCAGCCAGCCGGAGACATTGTGCTCGATCAGCTCAGGAATACCGCTGTGCTCGCTCGACACCACCGGCAGCCCGACGGCCATCGCCTCCATCAGCGCGACGGGGATCCCTTCCATATCGCCATCGGCAGCGGTCAGCGACGGCAGCAGGAAGATATCGGCTTCATCCAGATAGCGTTTAATCTCCTCCTGCGGTTTGAAGCCAACCATCTTCACGCACTCTTCCAACTTGGCGTTGGTGATGGTGGCACGCAGCTCATCTTCAAGGTCGCCGTTACCGACGATGGTGTACTCGAAGTGACCGCCCTGCGCTTTCAGGATTTTGCAGGCATCAATCGCCACGCCCAGCCCTTTTTTCTCGGTCAGGCGAGCCACGGAGAGAATGCGCAGCGGCTGGTGAAGCGAATCACGGGCCTGCAGATTAAATTTCTCCGGCTCGATGCCCATGCGCGTCACGTGGATCTTCTCCGGCGGGCAGCCCATCTCGATCAACTTGCGCTCCCACAGATGACTGATCGGCAACAGCAGTTCGCTCTGGGTAAACAGGCGCGCGTAATCCTCTTTGTGCTCTTCAAGGATATGGCGGCGGGAGATATCCGCCCCGTGGAATACGGTGGCCTGCTTGCCCTGCAGTACGCCAAGCTCGCGCAGCTTGTTCGCCAGCGCCCCGGCGTAACCGAAGTGCACCAGGAACACGTCCGCGACAAACGGCGTCTTGTTGGCGGCAACAATCGCCGGCAACAGCAGCTTGCTCGACTGCGCGCCGTAGCGCCCGATATTGAATGATTTCAGAGTGGCGGAGCTAAGAATTTTCGGCAACACGATCTGCAGACGCTGCTTCAGCTTGTCCGCATTGGTCACCTTCTCTTCCGGCAGCAGATAGTGGGTTTTTTCCGCCAGATTATAGCGGTCGAAGGCCCCGTGCCGGTTTACCAGATCGCCCGGGAACACCGAGATAATCTCAACGTCATAGCCGATATCAATAAAATGCGTCACCTGGTTCAGCACGAAAGTTTCAGAGCTGACCGGAAAACGCATCGTGAAAAATGTTAATTTCATTGGTTCACCCTAAGAGTTTAACCACGTCGTCAGTGATCCGGTTACCCAGCATCCGTTCCTGTTCCACAGCGCTGTCTACCTGCTGTTTCACCGCATCGTAGTTATCCAGTACGGTATTCACTTTCGTGATAATGCTGCCGTCCATCAGGCTCTTCACGTCGCTGGCCATCTCTGGCAGGCCCAGCTGGTTCATCACCCCAAGGGATTTGTGCTCATAGTTAATCGCCACGGCTGGCGTACCAAAGTTCATTGAGATAATCGCCGAGTGCAGGCGTGTACCAATCGTCAGGTGGCACTGACCCAGCAGGATACCCAGCTCAAGGTCGTTAAACTCATCCATGATGACGTGGTACTTATCTTTCTGTTCGATATGGTCGCTCAGGGTCATCGCCACCATACGGTCATCTTTGTTATAGCTGTCGATGCCGGTACAGGTCGAGAACGCCACCACCTGGTAGCCGCGGGCGATCATGGCGTTGATCACTTTGCCAAAGGCTTCTTCATACTGCTGCTGCGTAACGCCCAGTCGCTTGTCGAACGGGGCCAGTTCACGCACGGTGATGGCAATGGTCTTTTGCTGGCCGATAACCTGCTGCCAGTGCAGCAGGTTATGGCCCGGCTCCGCCACTTCACGTGCGCGCACCAGAAAGGCGGTATCAGCACCTTTTACCACTTTCCCGGTGGTGATACCGCCCTGCTTCATCATCTCCAGGCTGACGCTTTCACGCAGCACCAGGCTGTTTACGCGGTCAAAGACAAAATTGGCGATTTCATTAAAGCGCGGCTTCTGGAAAGGACCCACGCTGTGCCCAATCATATGAATCGGCTTGCCGGCCAGCAGCGCACAGAGCGAGTGTTCAAACTGCAGCGGGCCGTAAAGGTCAACGAAGAACGAGCCACCGACCTGAATAATCGCGTCATACTGCTTCAAGTTGTCGCTGAACTCCTGCAGATACTGCGGCACAGGAAACAGCTTAAACACGCCGCGTTTGGCGATATGCGCCATCATGATTTTCGGCATCAGACGGCGCTTAATTTTATCTACCAGCTTGTTTTTGCCCTTTTTAGTCTGCAAAAAGAGCGCATCTGGCAGAATATCTTGCTGGAGCAGGTAACCAGAACTGGTTGGATAACGGCTAATAACGTCAATATCGAGGTCGTTCCTTGCCAGGTTTAACGAATCAATAATCCCGCGTAAAATAGCGCCATCACCACGATTTCCACATGTATGATTGCCAACTAACAAAATCTTCATAACTACTCCAGAAAAAATTTTATAATTCTTACAGGCCTAAATGACCTTAAGTGGTTAATTAATAAGTCTTATTGTTTAAAAACTGCCAAACACCCATCAATACGTCTTAACCGCTTAAAACAGGCTGCCTTTCCAGGCATCAGAAAAACAGCCTGATAACTCTGAAAAACCGTGGTCTTAACGAAAAACTGACACTATTTCAGTGCGAAATAGGGAATAGCTACCTGCTTGCCGTTAAGAACAATCGAGACAAACCCCTCGGGATGGTCGGTATTAACCTGATCGGCGCTCAGCGGGCGGGAAGCCATCAGTAAATCGCCATTTTCATTAGCGCCGATGCCCGCTTTACCGTTATGCAGGCTGAAGCGCTGCACCGCACGGCTGGCGTCTTTGCCCGTTGGCGCCGCGCCAAATTTCATGCTGCTGTCGAAGCGCGCGCAGCGTCCGGTCTTGAAGCGGTCTTTAGCCGTGGTTTTGATCAGCACCCCGGCAGAAGCAACCCAGCCGTCAATTTTGACGAAGACCCGCACATCGGTGTCGTGCGGCGTCACGATCATCACGTCGAGCACCGGACTGGCACCTTCCGCATGCCATGAGGCTTCAAATTTGTGAGTTTTGCGCTGCAGGCTGACGATCGCCCGCCCGCCGGTAGTCTTATCGCCGACCACCTTATTAAGCGGCGCGCTGCTGCTGCCGTTACTGAATGAGGACTGGCCGAAGATTTCAATCTCCCACGCATCGCCGACATCCGGGGTATAGATGTTGCCCAGCTCAACCCATTTCTGCTGATTGCTGTTGTTTTCGATGCGGAAACGCGAAGTCAGATAGTTGTACTTCATGCTGCCGTCAACCGCGATACCGTAGGATTCAACGCGGGTTGAACCGCGCTCCCAGGCGCCCAGCCACTCACCTTCCGCCAGCGAGTTATCGATCCAGCTGCCGGCCTGCAGATTCGTCTGGCGCGTATTCAGGCGCGAGTTATGGGCGATCAGCGGGTTCTTACAGGTTTCCAGGCTCAGGGCATCGATAATCCACTGGCCGTTGGAGATATCGCCGGGGAATTCGGTGTGCTCGATCCAGCCGTTATGGATCAGCGACTGACCGCAGCGCTGCAGGTTAAGGACTTTCCCTTCGGTGCAGTACTGCGCGTTAAAGTTAGACAGCTCGATGGCGGTACTGTGGTCCCACTTGCCCTGCGGCGCGTTCGACCAGACAGATTTGATTACGTCGCCGCTGCAGCGCAGCGCGTACCACTGGTCAATTTTACAGTCGAGGGTGTCCATCAGGCTGAGCGAGGTGCCGCCAACGCGCACGAAGCGCAGGCAGGCGCCGCGGAAATACTGGCCGCCGGCGCATTTATTGTCGAAGAAGCCTTGCCTGTTCGGGCGCTCGTCGGTGCGGCCGTTGAACTGCAGGTTGCTGACTTCCACCCAGCGGGTATTCACCTTAAAGACAAAGTCTGAATCGCCGTCGGAAACAATGGTGGTGGCCGGGAAGTAGCCAAAGTTGACCATCGCACCAGAGATGCGGAAGAAGCGCGTTTGCTGTGCAGAGAAATCGCAGGCGCTGACGAAGAACGTCCCCGCCGGGAACTGCAGGCAGATCTGCTGATTGGCATCCTGCGCCCATTGGTACATGGCCTTGATTGCCGGTGCGCTGTCGGTTTTGCCGTCGTCAATCGCCCCGAAATCAAACAGGGTCAGGCGGTTGAAGTCCTCAACCACGCGGCGCCAGTGGAAGTCGCCGTTGCCTGCGATAATCACCCCGCCATCATCTTTGGCGGCGCTGAGGTTACCGACAAACTCGCCGCCGCCGACCTCCAGCCCTTCATGCCAGCTCTTCAGCTTGATCTTGGCACCGCTGAACAGCGGGCGGGTTTTACGCAAGTCATCTACCGAGGCAATTTCACCGATCAGCTGGTAACCGGCGGGCTGAGCCAGGCGCTGGCTGAAGTTGTTACTGCCGCGCGTCACGTCAGGGATGTTAAACAGCGTTTGTCCGCCGTCATCCACCACCGCCATCGAGTGCGACGGGTCAGCAATCAGCGCGGCATTATCGGCAATAAACTGCTCGAAGCTGCCTTTATTCAGCGCCACCGGCTGCTGCACTTCAGACACGTTGCCTTTGGCATCGCGCAGGTAGAGGCTAATCAGATTGCCCGCTTGGGTCGGGTCGCTGCCGGCTTTACCGATATAGAGTTTGCCGCTGAAATTTTTCCAGAACTGATCCGGCATGGTATAGACATTTTCCGGCGTCAGAATAGGCACATCACCCTTCGGCAGATCGCCAGGATTGACACTTTTCAGGGCCAGTGTGGGGTTACTTTTGGCCGCATTAGCGGTGAATGAGCTTACAGTGAACCCTGCAAGAATCGATGAGAACGCAGTGAGTAATTCTCTTCTTTTCATGATGTTGTCCCGTGGTCAATTTTTGGTCCTGCAGCACAGCAGGTATGAAACAGACTTCCAGAGGTCAGGCGCGAGCCCGTGCCGTCGTTAAATCAGCGACAGCCAGGCTTCTTTGATGACCTTGCCGTCAAACTTGAGGGCGGTCGTTTGGGTACTGGCGCTCATGGCGTAAAACAGCTCATCGTCATGGGCCAGCTGATTCATGCTTTCGATAAAGCGCGCTTTATCGTTCATCGCCACCAGAAATCCATCCTGCTGATGATTAACGATCTCCTGCGGCCCGGTCGGGCAGTCATACGCCACCACCGGCAGGGACCAGGATTTCGCTTCCAGCAGCACCAGCGGCAAGCCTTCATAGCGCGAGGTCATTAGCGCCATATCGCTGTCGCGATAGTAGTCGTTGATATTGCTGACGCGGCCGACAAAATTGACGCTGTTGCTGATATTCAGGCGCGCCGCCTGGGCTATCAGCTGCTCTTTCAACTCACCGTCACCGGCAATCACCAGCTTCCAGTCAGGATTGGTCGCCACAAAGCCCTGCCAGACATCCAGCAGCAGATCGAAACCTTTCTGATGGTCCAGGCGGCCGACGGCCAGCGCCTGGTAGTGGCGCTGAGTGCGGTGATGATTTTTGTACACCACAGGATTGGGGATGGTTTTGCTGGCGATATTCCAGCCGTTGAACACCTGATGGTCTTTATCCGTCAGCACAATTACGCGGTCGTAATAGCGCAGCATCAGGTACTTGAGGAGTTTGATCGGTTTACTGAAGGAGTTAATCGCCACGTGCTCGCAGGCGTACACTTTGGCCGTTTTCTTTTTCAGCGTCATCATGCTGTACAGGGCAAACATCACGCTGAGGCGCCCCATGCTGATCAAAAACACTGCGTCAAACTGCTCCTGATGAATGCGTTTCACCACACTTTTCAGCGGCTGCTTTTCAGCGGCAAAACTGACAATTTGCTGCACATGCTCAAAGGGATAGAACGGCTGTCCCGAGCCTTCCAGCGAATAGACGGTAACCTCATGCTGCGGGCCTAAACACTCCGACATAAAGTTACAGATGTTCTCCGTTCCGGCATAGGAATAGGCATCTTTGATAACCAGCACGATTTTTTTCATGATTAAAACCACCTCAAGAACTGCCAAATTTATCTGTGTTTCAAAGTGAACAACACGCCATTAACCATGTACCAGACATAGTAGTAATAGACTTTCAGCGGGTTGTTTTTAAAAATGAACTTCAACAGGTCGAGATGCCATTTGGCCGCTTTATTTTTATTGCGCGACAGCGAGTCACCCATCTCGTAATAGGTCACCAGATTTTTATCGATCACCCGCGCCTGCTTATATTGTTCAAACAGCTCGTAAAGGAACAGGAAGTCTTCGTGGCCCTTTTTCTTAAACAGCACCGTTTTCGCCGGGCGGCGATAGCAGACGGAAGAGAAGCAGATACGGAACTGCTTTTTCACGAAGCTATCCTGCATCAGATAGGGTTTGCCGTAGCGCACGTCATAGGATTTGGTGCGCGAACGGTAGCTGTAATCGCTGATCACCAGATCGTCGCCGGAGGCCAGCGCGCGCGTTTGCAGCATCAGCTTGTCACTGAACCACTCATCATCACTGTCGAGGAAAGCAATAAACGGTTCGCGCGCCGCTTTCAGGCCGACATTGCGGGTTTCCGCCGCGCCGAGGTTGACCTCATTGCTGAGGATCGTGATGCGCTCGTCGGTGCAGTGCTGGCGCACGAACTCCAGTGAATCATCGGTGGATTTATCGTTAATCAGGTAGATCCGCCAGTCAGTATAGGTCTGATCAATCACCGACTGCACCGCCCGCAAAATGGTCGCGCGCGCGTTGTACATGGGGATAATAATCCCGACCGTGCCGATTTGATTATTCATCTGATACCCTGAATCTGAGGTTTATAAATTATTAAATTTTCAGGGCCGGGTATGCCCGGCCGCGACGTTAATTAAAACAATCTGAATATAGGCGCGATGCTGTAACCGTTAATCGACTGCACCGACAGGATGGTGTTGTAAGCCAGGTAATAAGACGTCATGGCAAACAGCAGCCCAAAGTTCAGCAGCACGTTACGGATGCGCATCATCAGGAAGGCCAGCAGCAACGGCTCGCAGTGCAGGAACAGGTTACCCACGCGCCCACCCAGGATTGAGAAGTCTGAGAAGACGATACGCACCGCCGCACCCGCCGAATAGGCGATAAACAGAATATAGGCGATGCGGTCTTCTTCTTTAATCGGCTGGCGGAAGTAGACCACGGTGAAGAAGGCAATAAAGGCGATGTTTTTCAGGTTCGCCAGGCCAAACACCGGCGAGGCAGCATCAAACACCGTACCGCTATAGCCCATGGCGCGGTCGCCGATCACCGGCACAATACCCAGCGAGTCAAGGAACAGCTTTTTACCGCCGACCAGGCCTAATGGGATAGCAGCAAACACCATCGCCAGACCGAAGTACTTACGCTCTTTCAGGAACAGGAACGGCAGCACCATCAGCACCGCATAGCCAGTGGAGTGCGACTGAGTACTGAATGCCAGGAAGACAAACGCCATGAAGTACTTGCGCCCGGCCGCCGAACAGATACAGGCCACGGCGAAAGCACTCGACAGGCCGAAACGGATCTGGTTCATATCCTTGTTGATAAACAGGTGCGCTGAGTACAGGCACAGCGAACAGAGGATCAACGGCGAATACTTCTTATAAATCCAGGCGTTGGTCGATACGGCGATAAATGCGACAAACAGCAGGAAGTAGTAGCTTTCATGCGTGAACCAGCCCAGCACCCATGCCAGCAGCATAAACAGGTTTTCATAGCGGTAGATATCCGCCACGGTGGCGTAGCCACTGATAGTGGTCTGCCGCGAGAAATCGTGGAAGAAGCCAAGATACTGCCAGTCATCGATGCCCGAATTTGGCCCCCTGAAACCGGCAAACATGATCAGCGCCACCGTACCAATAAAGAAGAAGTAGGTCAGCACGCGCTTCATTTTTGGTTCATTGGCCTGGTTAATCGATGCCAGTTCAAAAAAACAGAAAACGAGAATGGTGTAGCTAATTATCCAATATATTGCCATGTTCTAATCCGCCCGTTCTTTATAATTCTTATAGTGCTACTTCCCCCCTAAACGCGCCCTGAATTTATCTTTCAGACGATTAAGGAAGTAAGTGCGGTTATCTTTATTGGTTAAGAAAAAGTAGCGGGCAAAGCTGAGGCTGGCCTGAAATGACTTGCCATCCATCTTATAACGTAACGGCAGCTTGTACGCTTTATAGGTGTGGATATCACGGCGCGTCAGGTACGGCTTCATATTATCGAGCCAGAAGTAAGAGTACTTCACCGACTCACCCTTATGCTTGGAGCCAAACTTGGTCACCAGATGATAGTTCGCCAGCGGCTGCGCAATCATCACGAACTCATAGCCAAGACGATCGGCGCGGATGCAGAAATCGTAATCCTGATGGCGGATGTACTTCTGATCAAAGCGGATCTCCTGCGCATATTCGCGCTTCAGCACAATGGTGCTGGTCTGGATAAAGCCATAGCAGCCAAACAGATATTCGGCCACGGTTTCAGTGCGCGACACCTGCTGTAGCGGCAGCACTTTCAGGAAGTGACCGTCCTGAATAATGTTAACCTGGCTATAGATAATAAACTTCTGCTTACCCTGCCCTTCCAGCTGCTGGATGAGCTTCAGGCTCTCCTGCAGCTTGTCCTTGTGCCATTCGTCATCGGCATCGAGGAAGCTGATATAGTCGCCGGTCGCCAGTTCGATGCCTTTATTGCGCGCGCCGGAGCCGTTGAGCTTCTCCTGCGACAGCACCAGGTTGATCTTCAGCTGCGCGTAACGCTCTGACTGCACCACCGCAGCCAGCTGTTCGGCATCGGCGGATTTATCATCAATGATGATCACTTCAAAATTCTGGTAACTCTGCGCTGCCACACAATCCAGGGTGGTCACGATAGATTCGGATGCATTATATGCAGGAATGACGATGGAAAATAAAATATCCTTCATTGTCAGGCACCTTTTAATCGTCCAAAACAACATTCTAAAAAATAAAGGAACCTTCAAAGAAGGTTCCTCAGGGTTTACTTAGCTTTTCGCATCCTGCTTGTAGCTGTAGTCGTAATAGTCATAGCCGTAACCATGAGAATTAGCGGCCTTACGCGGCTTTGTTGAATAAATCAGATTCGGGGCGAGTGTCCCTGTGGCAGGACAGATTT
>NZ_JASCAQ010000063.1:0-111892 GCF_029967685.1 Erwinia sp. V90_4
CCCGGCCCCTACCGATTTTAGCGGGTCGGGCATGCCCGGCCCCTACCGATTTTAGTAGGGGCGAGGCATGCCTCGCCCGTTATTCGATCCCGTTATTTGCTGTCCGGCAGTGCATAGGCTTTCACGTAGTCGCCCAGCTTGGTGCCGAACGAACCGTGACCACCGGCAACAATCAGTACGTACTGTTTGCCGTTCACTTCATAGGTCATTGGCGTAGCCTGACCGCCCGCTGGCAGACGCGCTTCCCACAGCTGTTTGCCGTTAGAAACGTTGAAGGCACGCAGGTAGTTATCGGCGGTTGCCGCGATGAAGAACACGTTACCGGCAGTGGTAACCGGTGCGCCCAGCATCGGCATACCCATTTTAAACGGCAGCGGAACCGGTGAGCTGTCGCGCACGGTACCGATACGTTTTTTCCACACGATATCGTTAGTCTTCAGATCAACCGCAGAGATGTAGCCCCATGAAGGCTGCTTGCATGGGAAGCCCAGCGGAGAGAGGAACGGGTTCAGCGTCACGCCGTACGGCAGGCCGTACTGTGGCTGCACGCCAGACTCGGTACCGGTACCGCCTTTGTCATTCTCATCCGGCTCGATGGGATTGCCCGGGCCGCGTGGGATCAGACGGGACACAAACGGCAGCGCCATTGGGTTAGTCACCGCGACCTGACGATCGGTATCGACGGCAATACCGCCCCACTCGAACATCCCCAGGTTACCCGGGAACACCAGGGTGCCCTGCTCGGATGGCGGGGTGAACGGACCTTCGTAACGCAGCTGATGGAACATCACACGACAGATCAGCTGATCGTAGATGGTCGCGCCCCACATATCCTTACCGGCCAGCTGGGCCTTAGGACGGAAGCTCAGTTCAGAGTAAGGCTGGGTTGGGGAGACATGGTCGCCCTTCGCCGCACCACCCGGTACTTTCATTTCCGGTGCCGGAACCACGGGCTTACCGTTGGTCCGGTTCAGCACAAAGATGTCGCCGGTTTTGGTCGGAATGTAGATAACCGGAACTTTGTTGCCATCTTTATCGTTGATGTCAGCCAGCGTCGGCTGTGCCGGAACGTCCATATCCCACAGGTCGTGGTGCACGGTCTGGTAGAACCAGGCCAGCTTACCGGTGGTGGCGTTCAGTGCCAGCATACCGGTGGCGAAGCGCTCCATTTCCGGGGTACGGTGACCGCCCCAGATATCCGGCGTCGAGACACCAATCGGCAGGTAAACCAGGTCCAGCTTGGCATCGTAAGCAGCAGGTGCCCACGAGTTCGGCGAGTTCGGCGTGTAGTGCTGATCGCCTTCGGCAATCAGATTCGGATCTTTCGCGCCGGTATCAAACGCCCACAGCAGCTTACCGCTGTTAACGTCAAAGCCACGGATTACTCCGGATGGCTCTTTGGTCGAGTAGTTATCGGTGACTGCCCCGGCCATCACGATAGTTTTATCGGTCACGATCGGCGGTGAAGTTGGCTCGTAAGAACCGACTTTGTTATACGGCAGGTTGCTCTGCAGATTCAGTTTGCCGTTTTCGCCAAACTCCGGGCACAGCGCACCGGTTTCCGCGTCCAGCGCGTACATGCTGCCATCGTTCACCGGCAGCAGGATACGGCGTGAGCACAACGCAGGCTTGCTGCCCGCAGGCGTGGCCGCCGCTTCCGGCGTCTGCACGTAAGACACACCGCGACAGGTCACATGCTGGAACGTCGGGTCGGTCTTCATTTTCGGATCGAACATCCACTTCTGCTTACCGGTCGCGGCATCCAGAGCAAACAGCTTCTGGTGCGCAGTACACAGGTAGAGAGCGTCGCCGATCTTAATCGGGGTCACTTCGTTAGTGATTTCACCCGGATCGCTGGCGGTTTTCAGGTCGCCCGTCTGGAAGGTCCAGGCTTCCTGCAGCTTATCAACGTTGCCGTCGTTGATCTGCTTCAGCGGCGAGTAGCGCGTACCGCCCTGGGTACGGCCATAGGCAGGCCAGTCACCGGCAGGAATACCATCGTCAGCCGGCGCGGCAGCAGCCTGATCGTGGCTAAGCGTGCCGTTGATCTCCTGCGGGTCGTTAAACACCGAGTAAGCCAGCACCGCCACCACGAACACCAGCACGGCAGAGAGCGCCACGCGCGGGAACGCGCCTTTAGAGCCCAGGCCACGCCAGATGAACGGCAGCACCAGCCACAGGCCAAGGAAGAAGGTGACGTCGAGGCGCGGAGTCAGCGCCCAGAAGTCAGAGCCCACTTCCCACAGCGACCAGATCGTGGTGGCCAGCAGGAACAGTGCGTACAGCAGCAGGGCTGCACCCCGGCGACGATACAGCAGGAAAGCGGTAATCAGCAGAACCACACCCGCGATGATGTAGTAGAGCGAACCGCCCAATTTAGCCAACCAGATACCACCGATTAACAGGTATAAACCACTCAGCGTGGCGAAAATAGCCGTTAACAGGATCAGTATTCTTGATGCTTTACTTTGCATAGTTTGAACCTTACCAAAATTTAAAGTCGTCGATTGAGCTTAAGCCCAATCTTTTAAAACACCCTTTTACCCGTCATATTTCAAGCTGCCTCTGCGTTGGCTGCTCTCACTCACCCGAATCACTGACTTATGTAAGCTCATCGGGATTCGTTCTCTTGCCGCCTTGATGCAACTCGAACTATTTAAGGTATGTACTGCCCTATCCATCGGGTGTTTTTTACCCGCGAACGTTCGCAGGCTGTTGCTGGATTCTTTGCTATCAGAACTGATAAGCGAGCGTCGCGCCGCCACCCCAGTTGCGCCCCGGCGCCGGTTCGAAGTAGCGCCCGTTGCCTTCATTAACAATCACTGAGCCAACGTACTGGCGGTCGAACAGGTTGTCGACGCGGCCAAACAGATCCAGGGACCACTGGCTCCAGTTGAAGCGATAGCCGCTGTTGAGGCTGGCGACGGTATAGGTCGCTGCCTGGGCGTCATTGGCGTCATCGGCCTGAATGCTGCTCATATAGCGAATATCGGCCCCGGCATGCCAGCCGCTTTCCGGTGCATACTCCAGCGAAGCGTAGCCCATATTGCGCGCGATGCCCGCCAGGCGATTGCCCGCAGGGGTGCAGCTGCCGCTGGCAGAGCAGGTTTCGTTACGGTAGGTGGCATCCAGCAGCGTCCACGCCATTTTCAGGCGCCAGTCCATCGCAAACTGCTGGTCAAAGCCCAGCTCGACGCCGCGACGGCGGGTCTCACCGGCGTTTTTATATACCGCACGTCCGCCGGAACTGCTGTCGACCACCAGCTCGTTATCGGTGTTGGTCTGGAACACGGCGGCAGTCAGCAGGCCATAGCCGATACGGGTTTTGCTGCCCAGCTCAAAAGTATCGCTGGTGGCCGGCTTCAGCCCGAGGTTCAGCCCGGTCTGCGTGCCGGAAGTGGAGCGATACGAAAGCTCATTGATGGTCGGGGTTTCAAAACCGCGCCCGGCGGAGAAGTAGACATTCCACGCGTCGCTGACGGCATAGTTGATCGAGCCCATCGGCAGCAGCTTGTGGTAGCGCGCGCTGCCGCTGTCGTCACCGTTGCCGGTGGTAATGTAGTAGTCGGTGGAGTCAAAGCTGACGGTGCTGTAGCGCAGGCCGGCATCCAGCGTCCACTTTGGCGTTAGCTGCCAGCTGGTTTGCAGATAAGGGTCGAGGTTCCACATGGTGTTCTTCTCGTTGCGCCGCTGCGCCCCTTTCTCGCCAAACTCCGGCACGCCACCCACCAGATTAAAGTTCTGGAAGCCCTGGCGGCGCTCGGTCATGGTTTCATAGTCGATGCCGCCGGTCAGCGTTACCGGCATCGCACCGAGCAGGCCATCGTGCTTCCAGCGGGTATCGACGCCCTGATATTTACGCTCCAGCACGATTACGCCACCCGGATAGGCCGGATTGTTCTGCGGTCCCTGGGGGATCGACTGGTACTGAGTGGTATGGCGCTCGCCGTGCCAGGTGGTGAGCGTCAGCAGGTCGTTGTCGCTCATCTCGCGCTGATAGCGCAGGCCGAGCTGGGTCTGGTCGAGGCTCTTACGGGTGTTAAAGTTATCGCCACGCGGCGACTGGCGCGGGTTGGCTTTGTATTCGTCTTCGGTCAGGCCACCAGGATCGTTGGCATCCACCGATACGCTGTTGAACATCAGCGTCAGGGTACTGACGTCATCGAGGCGCACGCCAAACTTGCCGTTGCCGAGGCTTTTCTGCGTGCCGCTATGGTCACGAAAGCCGTGGGTGGTGAAGCGCGAGCCGGACAGAGTGTAATTCACATCCCCGGCGTGAGTGCCGTCACCGGTGGCGCCGCTGGCTTTGACGCTGTTACGCCAGCTGCCAAAACTGCCGAAGTAAGTACCCGCTTCGAGCGTGGTGGGCTGAGTCCCGGTGGTGGTATCGATATTCACCACGCCGCCGGAGGCGTTACCGTACAGCGCAGAGTACGGGCCGCGCAGCACTTCAACTTTGCCAATCGAATTAATGTCGATGTTTGAGGTCTGGCCCTGACCGTCCGGCATGGTGGCCGGAATACCGTCAACGTACATGCGCACGCCGCGCACGCCGTACATCGAACGGCTGCCGAAACCGCGCACCGACAGCTGTAAATCCTGGGCGTAGTTCTGACGGTTCTGGATCTGTAACCCCGGCACGCTGCCAAGGCTTTCGGAAAGATTGACCTGAGCGCTGGCGTGGCGCATATCATCGCCATCAATCACGCTGACGGCGGCAGGCGTATCCAGCTCGGAGAGGCCGGTACGCTGTTTAATCACCATCAGGGAAGGTTCCTGCTCCTGAGTGGCGGCGGCAGAGGATTGCGCATAGCTGATGGCGACCGGCGTCATCAGAAATAGCGGCGTCAAAAAGAGAGCAGAGGTTTTTTTATTCACTGGAATTATTCGATAAGTAAAATTACCAAAAGGCCTGCCCGGCTCCGCCGGATAGGCGCCCGTCACTCCCTGACGTCCAACTGTTATGTATCAGCGAGGCAACCTGCCAAAAGTATATAACCCCTTGACCAGTTTGCCTGGAAATTACACAAGTCAGTGATTCCTGCGATAGGTTGTATCGCCTGTTGTGCCCGCCGCAATCGGGTTGCTTCGCCGCACTAATGTGATCCAAGTCTCAAAACGGAGGCGATTGTAGCACTCATTAATTTGCTTGCGAACTATTGTTAACGATTTAGCTGAATTGATTCAGTTTAATGTTACAAAACGCAGGGTTATTGCCGCAGGCACAGCACAATGAAAGTGAATGCTAACTATTTCTCAGAGCATTCTGCCGCAATGACTGCGCCGCTTCGCCGGGCTATACTAAGCCGATTCTCATAAACTGAGTGGCCCTTCAACCAACAGGATGTGCTATGCAGTCTTCAGGAACCCGGCAAATATCCTCATTACTCTTCCCACTGCCTGTTGCGCTGGCTCTGCTGCTTAGCGCCTGCTCCTCCGACTATCAGGGGGAAACGTGCGCTGCGACAGTCTCGACGCTCAGCGGCCAGTCGCTGGGTACGACTCAGGGCAAAGTTATTGACCGCTTTAGTTCGTTCTCAGTCACTCTGCCGGATTTACAGGTGGAGAGCGGCGCACTGCTCTCTTCCGATCGCCAGCTCTACATCCCTTCGGCCACCACGCCGGACGGCTGGCTGGCCCAGCGTATTTCTGAGCACCGGTTCAGTATTATCAACGCGCCAAAAGATCGGAACATCACTTTTACCTGCCCTTAACTTTGCGAAGAGATGCCCTGCCGATGAACACCAGCCTACTGATTAGCAACCGACAGACCTTTTTTGGCGCTGGCAGCCTGCAACAGCTGCTGCCGCTGCTCAACGCCGAGCCGCTGGCGACCGTGCTGTTCTGCGGCCGCTCGTTTCTTAATGGCCCCGCCTGGCAACGGCTACAGGCCGGGGTGGAACCGCTGCTGTGCGGCATCGAAGTGGTCAGCCACGAGGCCTCGCCCGCGGAAATAGACGGCTGGGTAGCACGCTGGCGCGGCAAGGCGCAGCGCGTGGTCGCCATTGGTGGCGGCAGCGTGATAGACGCCGCGAAAGCGGTCGCCGCCCTCAGCCAGCACCCGCTCAACACCCTGCGCTACCTGGAAAAGGTTGGCGATACGCCGGTCAGCGGCGCGACCCTGCCGCTGATCGCCATTCCGACCACCGCCGGAACCGGCAGTGAAGTGACGCAGAATGCAGTGATCACCGATAAAGCGGCGATCAAAGTCAAAGCCTCGCTGCGCCACGCTAACTTTGTGCCGCAGATTGCGATCCTCGACCCGCACCTGCTGCGCGGCGCGTCCGACCACGTGCTGGCGTGCTGCGGTATTGATGCCTTTACCCACCTGTTCGAGGCGTATCTCTCTGCAAAAGGCAACGCCTTTAGCCGCCAGACGGCCATCGCCGGGATGCAGGCGTTTATTCGCGGCTGGTCGGCGCTTAATCGTGAAGATGCCAGCGGGGATGAAGCCCGCGAACAGATGATGCTGGCCTCCTGGCTGGGCGGACAGAGCCTGAGCATGGCCGGGCTGGGGGTGATCCACGGCATTGCCGGGGAGCTTGGCGCCATCAAAGATTATCATCACGGCGAAGTGTGTGGCCGCCTGCTGCTGCCGTTCCTCAGCCTGCTGGAGCAGAGCGAAAATGCGCAGCAGGTCAAACTGATGCAGCAGCTGGCCGCGCTGCTTTTCCCGCTGGCCTCACCCGATGCCCCAGCCCGTCAGCTGAGTGAGTGGTTACGCACTAACGCCATTACCCCGTTCTGGCACTCCCCGCCCGCGCTGAGCGCCGCCGAAGTGGACTGGATCCTGGCGCGTTCCAACAGCAAAAATTCGCTGGTCAGCTACAGTCGTGAGCAGCAGAACCGGCTGCTGAGCGAGGCGTATTCGATTAGCGATTAATGCCGCGGGCGGCAAAAGCGGCTTAATCGTGTCTACACTTACTCCCTGGCTCTATAAACGGGAGAACGTGATGAAGATTGATTTAAGCGGCAAAACCGCCATTGTCACCGGGTCCACTAAAGGTATTGGTAAAGGTATTGCTCAGGGTCTGGCTGCAGCAGGTGCCACGGTGGTCGTCACCGGGCGCACCCAGCCGCAGGTTGATGCGCTGGTCAACGCGCTGGGCCACGACGCACGCGGACATGCGGTTGACCTCGGTACCCCGGAAGGCTGCAAAGCCCTGCTGAAAGCCGAACCGCGCTGCGATGTGCTGGTGAATAATGTCGGCATCTTCCCCGGCGGTGACTTCTTTGAAACCGACGACGAACTGTGGCAGAGCATCTGGGACATTAATGTCATGTCGGCCGTGCGCCTCAGCCGCGCCTATATGCCGCAGATGATCGACTCCGGTTGGGGGCGAGTGGTGTTCCTCTCGTCCGAGTCCGCCATCAATATTCCTGCTGATATGATCCACTACGGCGTGAGTAAAACCGCGCTGCTGGCGCTGTCACGCGGGCTGGCAAAAGCCGCAGCCGGGACCGGCGTGACGGTCAACGCCGTACTGCCCGGGCCTACGCTGTCCGACGGCTTTGCCGACTTCTTTAAACAGGAGCTGGCTGACGGTGCGGATCTGGAAGAGCTGGGCGTGAAATTCGTCAAGGCCAATCGTCCGACCTCGGTGATCCAGCGCGCCGCCAGCGTTGAAGAGGTCAGCAATATGGTGGTGTACGTCTGCTCCCCGCTGTCGTCCGCAACATCCGGCGCGGCGCTGCGCGTCGATGGGGGCGTGGTCGAAACCCCGTTCTGAACAGCCGGCACCGCGCCGTGCGGTGCCTGTTTTTCGTTAGTGAAGATTAAAGATTTCGTTAAACCCTGCCGCTTCAGACTTTTACCCTTGTTCGCCCCGCCGCCAGACGCCACATTCCTTCTGTCTGAACATTGATTCAACCGCAAGGAATAACAAGATGAAAAAAAGCCGCACTATTGCCCTGTCAGCAATGATATTCAGCAGCCTGAGCCTGAGCGCGTTTGCTCAGGGTCCTGACGAGGGGCCCGGCCAGCAGCCGGTTAAGCACCCGCAGCAAAATCAGCCCCATCAGCAGAATCAGGGTGGAATACCGCAGCGCGGCGCTGAGCACCAGGCCAACAACCACCCACAGCAGCGCCAGCCCGACTTTCGTCGCGGTCGCCCGCTGCCGCAGCAGTATCGTGGTGAGGGATATCAGGTTAACGACTGGCACAAACGCGGCCTGAAAGCACCGCCGTCCGGCCACCGCTGGGTGAATGTGAAGGGTAATTACGTGTTAATTGCCGTCGCGACCGGGGTGATTGCCTCGGTGATTGCGCATCATTAAATTCGCCCTTTGCCGTCGCAACATACCGGCTACTGTAGGGGTCGGGCATGCCCGACCCGAAATGTTAAATCAGCAAAGAACCTGTAGGGGTCGGGCACGCCCGACCCGAAATGTTAAATCAGCAAAGAATCTGTAGGGGTCGGGCACGCCCGACCCGAAATGTTAAATCAGAATGAACTCCAGTTATCGTCCACCGATGCCAGCGCGGGTTTCGCCAGGCGTGGTGCCGGGGCGATCGCCGGAACTTTGCCCGCGCTGGCCGCAGCCACCACCGGGCGGCCAGACTGCAGGCGGAAGGCCGCCACCAGCTGGTTCATATTCACCGCCTGCTCCTGCAGCGACTGCGAAGCTGCGGAAGCCTCTTCCACCAGCGCGGCGTTCTGCTGCGTCACGGTATCCATCTGTCCAATCGCCAGGTGCACCTGCTCAATCCCCTGGCTCTGCTCTGAGGTTGCTGCCGCCATTTCGCCCACGATATCAGCCACCTGACGAATCGATCCCTGCACCTTCGCCATATTGTCACCGACGTCAGCGGCCTGAACAGAACCGCTTTCGACCAGCTGTGCTGAAGTCACAATCAGATCTTTGATCTCTTTTGCTGCAGTGGAGGAGCGCTGCGCCAGGCTGCGCACTTCGCTTGCCACTACCGCAAATCCGCGCCCCTGCTCACCGGCACGCGCCGCTTCCACCGCCGCGTTCAGCGCCAGAATATTGGTCTGGAAGGCGATGCCCTCAATCAGCCCGGTAATATCAGAGATCTTGCTGGAGCTGGTTTTAATTTTTTCCATGGTGCCGACCATCGCCGCCACGGCGTTGCCGCTGTGGACCGACAGATCGTTGGCGGTGCTGGCCAGCGTGCTGGCCTGGCGGGCGTTTTCGGCGTTCTGTTTCACCGTATCGTTCAGGGTGCTGATGCTGGCCGAAGTCTGCTCCAGCGAAGCCGCCTGCTCTTCGGTGCGCGCCGAGAGATCTTCGTTACCGGCGGCGATCTGGGTGGACGCCGAGCTGACCGACTGCGCCGACGAGGTCACGGAGGTCAGCACCCCGGAAACGCGCGCCATCAGGCTGTTAAACGCCAGAGCGGTTTTACCGATCTCATCGTTGCGCGACGCATCAACCTGCTGGGTCAGGTCAAGGGATTCACTGACCGATTCCATCACGCTCTGCATGCCGTTCAGGCTGTTGCGCACGCTAAGAATAGTTTTCACCGCCAGCAGCCCCATCACAATAATGATGACGCTGGCAAAAATCAGCATGCCCCAGAAAGTGGTGCTGTAGCTATGCGCATTCTCCACGCGCAACCCGTTACCAATATCAATGTTGAGCTGGATCTGAGCGTTTAAGCTGTTAACCAGCTTGCGCACCTCTGCTCCAACACCACTCTCACCCTGTAATAGCGGCAGCGAGATGGCATCATTGTGCGCGCGCGAAGCGGTAAAAAATGCCGGCAGTGCACTCTGGATCGCATCAATATTGGCCAGCGCATCCTGCGTCATCTGGCGGTCGCGATCGCTGGAGATGTCGTTCGCCATATAGTAATCGGTCAGCGTTTTCAGCTTGCCGACCAGCTGCTCAATATGCGTCTCCTGGCCTGGCTGCTTGCTGCCGTCACTTTCACTCTGGTGGATATAAAGCGCCACCCGCAGATCGCTGGTGGTGCTAATAGCCTTATTCAGATCCTTAATACTGGGGATCGCATTCACCTGCACATATTCAAAGCGCGACTGGAAGCCGCTGATGGCGTACAGGGAGTAAGCGGAAAGCGCGATCAGAGAAAGCGCCAGGAGGGAAAAGATTAAAAACAGCCTTTTGGTGATGGTCATACTAAATCCCCTGCGTGTGGTGTGCCAGTAATTGGGCGCTAAGCGGGCTGTTTTCGGTCAGCCACGATTATCCCCCCGGTTAATCTCCGGGGGGCTTCAACAGGGGGTTATCGGAACTTTAGTCGGGGAACTTTACTGACGAGTGACGACAGGGGAAAATATCGTTTCAATTTGCGTTACTACAGCATTAACCTACTGCCGTCACCTCTGCCAGCCAGCCGGGACGCATTTCCGGCACCGCGCGCAGCAGTTCGGCAGTGTAGTCATCCAGCGGGGCGCTGAATACTTCACCGAGCGCCCCCTGGCGTACCACTTTGCCGTAGCGCAGCACCATCACCTCATCCGCCACCGCGCGCACCACGTGCAGGTCATGGGTGATAAACAGCAGCGAGACGCCGGTTTCCTGCTGCAGGGTTTTCAGCAGCGCCAGCACCTCACGCCCGACCAGCGGATCGAGCGCTGAGGTGGGCTCATCGCAGACGATCAGCTCCGGCTCTACCGCCAGCGCCCGGGCGATGCAGACGCGCTGCTTCTGGCCACCGGACAGCGCATGGGGATAACGCTCTGCCAGCTGCGGCGACAGGCCAACTTTCTCCAGCAGTTCATTCACCCGTGCCTTACGCTGCAGTGCGGTCCGCTCACTCAGGCAGACCATCGCCCGCTCAATCTGCAGGCCGATCGTTAGCCGTGGATTCAGGGCAGTGTCAGGGTGCTGATGAATGAGCTGCACGCGCTGCAGCTGCTGGCGCGTGCGCTGGCGCAGCGTGGCAGGCAGCAGCTGGCCGTTAAAACGGATTTCGCCCCGGGACGGCGCGACCAGACCACACACCGCGCGGCCCAGCGTCGATTTACCCGCGCCGGATTCACCGATCAGCGCCAGCGTGCGGCCGCGGCCGATTGCCAGCGACACCGCATGCAGCACCGCCTCCCCGTGGTAATCCACGCTGACTTCCGTCGCGGTCAGCAGCGGCAGCGTGCTGCTGCGCGGCGGGTTCGGCTCGCCGTGGCTGTGCAGCAGCTGGCGAGTATAGGCCTGCTGCGGATGGCTCAGCAGCGCCGCCGTCTCGCCACTTTCCACTTCACGACCGTGACGCAGCACCATAATGCGCTGGCTGAGCTGCGCCACCACCGCCAGGTCGTGGCTGATATAGAGCGCTGCCACGCCGGTCAGTCGGATAATTTGCTGGATCGATTTCAGCACTTCCAGCTGGGTGGTCACGTCCAGCGCGGTAGTCGGCTCATCAAAGACAATCAGCTGCGGTCCGGCACAGATCGCCATGGCAATCATCGCACGCTGCAGCTGACCGCCAGAAACCTGATGCGGATAGCGATGGAAGAACTGTTCCGGCTGCGGCAGCTGTAGCTGACTGAAGATCTCAAGCGCACGACGGATCGCCGCCTGGCGATCCAGTACGCGGTGGCGAATCGCGCTTTCAATTACCTGCTCGCCGATCTTCTGCGCCGGGTTAAACGCCGCGCTGGCCGACTGGGCAACGTAGGCGATTTTCGCGCCGCGCACCTTGCGCCACTGGCGTTCCGATAGCGCAGTCAGATCGCTACCGTCGAAGAGGATCTGCCCGCCGCTAAGCCGCATGCCGTGACGGAAGTGGCCGAGGATAGCCTGGCCGATGGTCGACTTGCCCGCGCCGGACTCACCGATCAGCCCCAGCACTTCCCCCTTGCGCAGGGTAAAGGAGATCTCTTCCACCAGGGTAGCCGCGCCTGCGGTCACCCGCAGCTGTTTAACCTGTAATAACGCCTGTTCGCTCATGCTCTACTCCTGCCAGCTGCGGGTGTGCTGGCTTAACAGCCAGTCGGCCACGCTGTTTAATGCCAGTGCCAGTAGCGCAATCGCCGCGCCGGGGATCAGCGCCGCCCAAACGCCAAACAGAATGCCATCTTTATTATCGCGCGCCAGTCCGCCCCAGTCGGCGGTCGGCGGCTGAATGCCCAGCCCTAAGAACGACAGCGCTGAAAGAAATAGCAGGATAAAGATAAAGCGCAGGGCAAATTCGGCCACCAGCGTGGTAAAGGCATTCGGCAGAATTTCGCGCCACAGCACCCAGCCAAGGCGCTCACCGCGCAGCCGCGCCACCTCAATAAACTCCTGCGCGGCAATCTCCAGCGCCAGCGCACGCGCCACGCGCAGCACGCGGGTCGACTCCAGAATGCCGAGCACCAGCACGATCACCGAGATGGTCTTCGGCAGCATGGCTAACACCACCAGTGCCAGAATCAGCGTCGGGATGGCCATCAGAATATCGTTGAGGCGCGAGATCAGCTGGTCCACCCAACCGCCGAAGTAACCGGCCAGAAAGCCGAGGAAGGTGCCAATGGCAAAAGCCAGCAGCGTGGCCACCGCGCTGACGCTGAGCGAGGTGCGCGTGCCCCAGATCAGGCGGGACAGCAGGTCGCGCCCGAGGTTATCAGTGCCCAGCCAGCTGTCCGGCGACACGCCCGCCCAGGCGCTGCCGACCACCTGGTCCGGCGCAAACGGCGCCAGCCACGGCGCCAGCAGCGCCACCAGCACAAACAGGCTCAGCCCGATAACGCCGGGCAGTACGGAAAGTTTCAGCCTGAACATCAGATCAATTCCTTGTAAAACGCAGACGCGGGTTAGCCAGCAGCGTGATGATATCCGCCAGCAGATTAAGCAGAATGTAGATCCCCGCCAGCAGCAGCGCGCAGTCCTGGATCACCGGGATATCGCGCTTGCTGATGCTGTCGACCATATATTGTCCGAGGCCCGGATAGACAAACACGTTCTCGACGATCACCACGCCGACCATCAGCCACGCCAGGTTAATCACGATCACGTTAACGATCGGCCCCCAGGCGTTGGGCAGCACGTGACGAAACAGGATAGCCGAGGGTGACAGCCCCTTCATTAGCGCAGTATCAACATACGCCGCGTTTTGCGCGCTGACTAACGCTGCCCGGGTCATATTGCTCATATGGCCGAGGATAGCGAAGATCAGCGTCATGCACGGCAGCGCGACGGCCAGCAGGCGATCCCCCAGCGGCATGCCGTCGGAGATGCTGCTATTGCTCGGCAGCCAGAACAGAGTGATCGAGAAGATCAGGATCAGCAGATAGCCGGAGAAGAACTCCGGCAGCGAGACGGCGGCGCGGGTGAAGAAGTTGAGCAGGCGATCGATCCAACTGCCCTGAAAGCGCGCCGAGACAAAGCCAATCACCAGCGCCAGCGGCACGGCAACGATGGCGGTGAAAAACGCCAGCGACAGCGTATTTGCCAGCCTGTCGAGCAGCACCGGGCCGATAGCTTCGCGGCTGGTAAAGCTGTGGCCAAAATCACCCTGCAGCACGCCGCCCAGCCAGGCAAGATAGCGCCCGGCAGCGGGCTGATCCAGCCCCAGCTGTTGATTAAGCACCGCCACCGCCTGCGGCGTGGCGGTCTGGCCGAGGATAGCCGTCGCAGCATTGCCCGGCAGCAGCTGGATACCGACGAAAATCAGCACAGAGACCACCAGCAGCATCGCTACACCCGCCAGCAGGCGCTGGCCAATCAGTTTTAACAGAGGAAGGTGGCCCTTCCCCCGGCGTTCAGATAAATGACTCATTAGCTGTTATGCAAACCACACTTTTTCCGCTGCACGGTTACCGCTCATGGTGAAGCCCGGGATCGCCACGAAGCCGTTAATTTTGCTGCTGGCGGCGTCCAGCGCATCGGCATACAGCGGAATAATTTCGCTGCCTTTTTCCACCAGCATCAGCTGGATATCGTGGTAAATCTGGCGGCGTTTCTGCTCGTCCTGCTCCCCGCGCGCGGCGGTCACCAGTTGGTCAAACGCTGGCTCTTTCCACTGCGACTCATTCCACGGCGCACTGCTGGTGAACACCAGCGACAGCAGCGCATCCGCCGTCGGGCGCAGCGACCAGTTAGAGGAGACAAACGGCTTTTTCATCCAGACGTTGTCCCAGAAGGCATCATCCGGTACGCGCTCTACCTTCAGCGGGATACCGGCCTTTTCTGCCGAGTTCTGATACAGCTGCCCGGCATCCACCGCGCCAGGGAATCCGGCCTCTGCCACCGACAGCACCAGCGGGCCACTGAAGCCGCTTTTCTGCCAGTGATATTTGGCTTTTTCCGGGTCATACGGGCGCTGCGGGATATCTTTGGCGAAATAGGGGCTGGACGGGAAGATTGGGTTGTCATTCGCCACGGTGCCGAAGCCGCCGAGCACGGTTTTGATAATCTGCTCGCGATCGATGGCGTATTTCAGCGCCAGGCGACCGTCCAGGGTATTAAACGGCGCGGCCGTCGCCAGGCCGGGGAACGTGAAGATCTGGCTGTCGCGCGAACGCAGCAGCTGGATATTCGGCATGTGCTTAAGGCGCTCAACAATGCGCGGATTAACGCGGTTGATCAAATGTGCTGAGCCGCTGGCCAGCGCCGCGACGCGGGCAGTAGAGTCATTCATCGCCAGCGTTTCTACCGAGTCGACGTGGCCGCGCGCCGGGTTCCAGTGGTTCGGATTACGCTTCACCAGCGTGCGCACGCCCGGCTTGAAGCTTTCAAGAATGAACGCCCCGGTGCCAATACCTTTGTCGAAGTTTTCATTTTCGGCAGTGATGGCAAAGTGAACATCGCTCAGCAGCGCGATAAACTCGACGTTCGGCTCCTTCAGCTTGATGGTCACCTGATTGGGTGCCGTCGCCTCCAGCGACACCACCGGATCGAGGTAGCCTTTCACCGACGAACTGGATTTCTCAGCGCGGTGATGGTTCAGCGAGTAAACCACGTCTTTTGCCGTCAGGGTGCGGCCGTCGTGGAACTGCACCCCTTTGCGGATGTTCAGCACCCAGGTTTTGCTACCGTCGCGGGTTTCCCAGCTCTCCGCCAGCGACGGTGTGATCTTACCGTGCTCATCCACTTCCGCCAGGCAGTTAAACAGCTGCGAGCCGACGAAGTACATATAGGATTCAAACCAGAACGCCGGATCAAGGCGGTCAGTGCTTGAGGCATTGTCCATGCCGACCTTCAGATGGCCGCCCTTTTTCGGCGTGGCCGCAGCGGTATCCGCTGCCCACACCGACTGGAATGGCAGGCCGGAACAGGCTGCCGCCACGGAGAGCGCGCCGGTAGTTTTGATAAAATCGCGACGATTCATCATGGTGTATTCCCTGTTTTTTTATCGTTGTTATGGCGCATGGCGCGGTGAAAATAAGGCGTTTACTTCAGCGCGGCGGCCAGCCGCGCAATATGCTGCGGCCCGATACCGCAGCAGCCGCCGACCAGCGTGGCCCCGGCAGCAACCCACTCCTGCGCCCAGTGCAGATACCCTTCCGGATGCGTGTCTTTACGCAGGCCGCTCAGCCCTTCGTTGGCCCCGCCGCCGTTGCTGCCGTGCTCGAATGCGTTGGCATAAACGCCAATCCCGGCAGCCGACCCGAGACGCTGCAGCGTGGCCTGCGCCTGCTGAACCGCAGAGAGCATCACTTCAGGATGGCTACAGTTGAACAGAATATTTTCTGCCCCCAGCTCAAGCGCTTTCTCCACGGCGGCCGTCACGCTCTCGCCCGAGCGCAGCGTGCTGGCAGCTTTCGGCTGGTCCGGGTCATCGTGCAGACTGAACGACAGCCACAGCGGCTGCGGCTGATTGGCAACCGCCTGATGGATCGCCACGGCTTCAGCAATGGAGCTGATGGTTTCACCCAGCCAGACGTCAACGTAAGGTGCCTGAGCAGCCACCAGCACCCGGTGGATTGCGATGGCCTGCTCAGCGACAAACAGATCGGGGCGATAGGAACCGGCGGCGGGCGGCAAGCTGCCCGCGACTCTTACCGGATGTGCGGCAGCATCGGCTGCCTGGCGCGCCAGCTGACCGGCCAGCGCAGCAAGGCGCTCACCGTCTGCGGCAAAACGCGCTGCGCCGATATGGAAGGGAACCACGGCATAGCTGTTGGTGGTCAGGGTACCTGCGCCAGCCTCGACAAAGCTGTCGTGGACCGCACGCACCTGTTCAGGTGCCTCATACAGCGCCAGTGCCGACCACTCCGGCTGGCGGAAGGGCGCCCCCACCCTCGCCAGCTCACGCCCCATCCCACCGTCCAGAATCTCGATATGCTGCGTCATTGGCCTGTTCCCATTGAGAAATTTCTAATGGTGGCCATGCTACCGAAATTGATGGCTACATGTCCAGACGTCTATATGGGAAAGTTCGGGATAGTTTACTCACACAGGGTATAAAGAGGGTAAAGCGCCCGCAGGCGCTAGAAGATCAGTTTGGCAATGGCAAGACCAAAGCCTAAGACCGCGAACTGTGAAGTGACGATCCAGCGGGTTTGCGCAGCCAGGCACTGATGCAGTTCGACACGTAAACCGTTCACATCGCTTTGGGTGGCATAATTCGATTTGATAATCCCGACATCAATTTTCAGGGTGCTGACGTCCTCCTTTAATTCCTTAACATCACTCTTAAGCACGCCGACGTCATCTTTCAACCTGTCGACATCGACTTTCAAGATGCCAACATCCTTTTGCAGAACGCCCACATCTTTTTTTAAGATACTGACGTCACCCTGCAAAATACCCACGTGCCCTTCCAGCCTGTCCATGCGATTGTCCATTTTCTCGTCCTTTGTATGTGCGCGTCTGATTAAACCTTGCTCAAGCCGGGACGATCTTATAACCGTTTCTTAGCCTGCAGCAAGCGCTCAGGGCACGGTTTTTTGCGGCGCAGGCCGAAAAATCACGATGTAATGCAGTGCAACTAAGGAAAATAAAGTACTGATAAGTTAACGAGTTAGGTGTTCAGGTAAGAGGATTTTCTGCGCGGAGACGAAGATGCCGGTGGCGAGTGCCACCGGCAGAGAAGCGGTTAATGGTTGCCGACAATATTGCCGAGAATGATCGAAGTGATTATCCCGGTGGCCGCAGCAATCAGCACATAATTGCCGTCAACATAGGCCCAGTGCTCACCGCGCGGTGGCTCATCCAGGCCGCGATCGCGCCAGTCGTCAACCCGATAATCGTCGCCACGGAAGCGGTCCGGTGCCGGGTGGCCGCGACGGAAGTCATGGCCCTGCCAGGCAAAATGGTCACGCTCGCGTGGACCACCGCGACCGCGATGGTCGTCGCCGCGCTCATTATGCCCACGATCGTCATGGCGATCGTCGTGACGCTCATCGCCACCGTGATTATCGTGACCGCCCTGCTGATGCCACTCGCGGTCCGGGCCATTACCCGGACCGTCTGCGTAAGAGAGGGTGGTGAAAAGACTGCTTGCTGTGAAAACGCTAATAATCAGTGCCAGTGTTGTTTTTTTCATGGGTGTATCCTCGATTTGCTCACGGCCTGCTGACTGCCGTGGCTTAAATATCGGGGATAACGCAACACTTCCCTATCTCACGAACTCCTAAAACCGAATGATTAGCGTCTTATTTTCACCTTCTTAACGCAATCCTTACTTAACCGTATGACAAGCCGCCGTTAGTTCAGCTGGTAGTCAAGGGTGATCTCAGCGTTAAGCACCTGCGAGACCGGGCAGCCCGCTTTGGCCTTCTGGATGATGCTGTCGAACTTATCTTCATCAATGCCCGGCAGTACTACCTTGCTCTGCAGCTCAATTTTAGTGATGGCGAACCCATCCCCTTTTTTATCCAGTGACACATCGGCAACGGTATCGATGCTTTCAGGGGTGTAGCCTTCGTTGCCCAGCATCAGCGACAGCGCCATGGAGAAGCAGGCGGAGTGGGCCGCGCCAATCAGCTCTTCCGGATTGGTGCCTGGTTTGCCTTCAAAGCGGGTATTGAAACCGTAGGGCTGCTGGCTTAGCGCACCACTTTCGGTAGTGATGGTGCCTTTACCTTTTTTGATGTCGCCTTCCCAGTGTGCCTGTCCTTTCTTATGAATGGTCATTGTTATCCTCCGGTTGTTTAGTCAGCTACCAGTATAGACATTGTCGGCGACAGCGCAGGTTGTTTACTGAGCAGACGAAAAAAACCCGCCGGGCGGCGGGTTTGACAGGGGGATTATTTTTTCAGGTTTGCCCTGACCTCTTGCACCTGATCGGCGCTCACCGCAGCGGCTTTATTACTCCAGCCCTGGCGGATAAAGGTCGCCAGCTGCGCCACCTCGTCGTCGCTCAGGCGGTTGGCAAAGCCCGGCATCGCCAGCGTCGACGGTGCTTTAGCGGTAGAGGGCTGCTGCGCACCGGCCAGAATGGTATGGATAAGCCCGGTCGGATCGCCGGCATTAACAATCGTCGCCTGGTCCAGCTGCGGGAAGATGCGCGGCGCGCCCTTACCGGTAACGAAGTGGCAGGCACCACAGTTATCGAGGTACAGGCGCTCGCCGGTGGTCAGGTTTTTCGCCGCCGTCAGTTTAGCTTCGGTCGGGCTCACGCTGTGGGTTGCCGCCGCCGGAGCAGGCGGGTTGCCGCCGATAAACTTCAGGTAGGCAGTGATTGCCTTGAGGTCCGCTTCCGTCATCCACGAGGTACTGTGCTCGATAACCGAGGTCATTTCCCCCCCCACCGCCGCTTTATCGTTACGCCCGGTCGCCAGGTAATCCACGGTTTCCTGCCCGGTCCAGTTCGGCAGGCCGCGCAGCGAGGGGACTTCCCAGCCGTTTAGTGACCCGCCGGAGAGGAACTTGCTGTCGCTGCTGTCGAGGGCTTTCTCGTTCATCCCTATGCCGCGTGGCGTATGGCAGCTGCCGCAGTGGCCGAGGCTCTCCACCAGGTAGGCACCGCGATTGACTTCCGCCGTTGCCCCGCCAATGGGCTGGAACGGTTTATCGCTGGTAAAGGCCCAGTTCCAAAAACGCATGCCCCAGCGCTGGCTGAACGGGAAGCTGAGATCGGTTTCCGGCGGCTGCTCGGCGCTCGGCTTCACGCCCTGCATAAAGTAAGCGTAGAGCGCGTGCATATCGGCATCGCTGATTTTGGCGTAATCCGGATACGGCATCGCCGGGTAGAGGCGCGTGCCGTCAGGCAGCACGCCTTTGCGCACCGCGTCCGAGAACTGCTGCTCGCTGTAATTGCCAATGCCGTGCTGTTTATCCGGCGTGATATTGGTCGAGTAAATGGTGCCGAGATTAGACTCGATCGCCAGCCCGCCGGAGAATGCCGGTTTGCCCGGAAGAGTGTGGCACGCGCCGCAGTCGCCAAGGCGGGAAATGTACTCCCCCTGCTTTACCAGGCTGTCATCGGCCTGAGCCGAAGCCGCAAAAGTCGCCGCCAGCAGCACAGCATTGGCAAGCAGTAAACGTTTGAAGTTCATCATCGTCATCTCCTTATGCCTGAACCATCGGGCCGGGGTTTTTCAGGTAAATATCTTTAATCGCCTGGGCCGCCATCAGGGTGATAGCACCGATGGTGTCAGTCGGGTTCGCCTGGAAGTTCTGCGGGAAGGCGTTACCGCCCGGCACAAAGACGTTATGCACATCCCAGCTCTGCAGATACTTGTTCAGCGCGGAGGTCTGCGGGTTGTCGCCCATCACCGCGCCGCCGACGTTGTGCGTCGAGACGTATTTGGTCAGGTCGAAGTGCGCGTCCATTGGCAGGAAGCTTTCGCTGAAGCTGTCCGGGTTCAGCTCTTTAGTGATGTTGCTGACGATACCCTTCAGGTGCTGTTGCAGTTTCAGTTCATTCTGCTTCCAGTCGAAGGTCATGCGCAGCAGCGGGTAGCCGTAATCATCGGTGTAGTTCGGATCGAGATCGAGATAGATATCGCGATACGACATGCAGGTGGTGGTGATGCTGATCTTCATCGAATGGCCGTACCACTCTTCCATCCCCTCTTTCCAGCCGGCGCCCCAGCTCGGAGTGCCTTTCGGCAGTGCGGTGCTGATGGGCGTACCGGTAGCCTGCGAGCTGTGGATCTTCGCGCCGCCGATAAAACCGAGGCCAGGACCGTCAAAGTTACCCGGAGAGATATCGTTAAACATCTGCCCGGTCGCACCGGCGGTGGCAAACGGGTTGAAGTTCTGATCTTTAAAGAACAGCGTCGCGCCGCCGTTACTGAGGAAAGCGTAGTTGCGCCCGACCACACCGTCTTCAGTGATCGGGTTATACGGCTTGCCGATGCCGGACAGCAGCATCAGACGCACGTTGCAGAACTGGAAGCTGCTCAGCACCACGATTTTCGCCGGCTGGAAGCATTCGTTGCCGTCTTTATCAATATAGATCACGCCTTTGGCGGTCTTCTTATCGTCGTGCAGCACCACTTTCATCACGTTGGCATGCACTTCATAGGAGAAGTTATCCATGCGCTTCAGCGCGTCCATCACGGCGGTCTGCGGTGAGGCTTTTGAATAGTTAAGGCACGGATACTTACTGCAGTAGCCACAGTAGTTACAGGGGGCGATCTGGTTACCGTACGGGTTGGTCCAGGCGCGAGATACGCAGGCCGACGGGTTCGGGAACGGATGGTAGCCGAGCTTCTTTGCCGCTTTCACAAACAGGGTGTTGTTCAGCGTGTCTTCCAGCGCCGGTAGCGGCATGGGGTTAGCACGCGGGCCTTCAAAAGGGTCGCCGCCTTCCAGTATCTGGCCGCGCAGGTTGCCGGTAGTACCGGACTGGCCGCAGATCATCTCAAATTTTTCGTAATAGGGTTCGATCTCTTCCCAACTGAACGGGAAGTCCATAATACGCATATCGTCCTGCAGCACGCCCGGGCCGTAAGCCTGGTCAGCATAGGTTTTCAGCTTCAGGTCGGTTGGCGTTGGGCGGATCAGCACCGCCGTCCAGTGCAGGCCGGAACCCCCGACGCCGTTACCCGGGCAGAATGCGCCCCATTTGCGCGTCGGCAGCGCGGTCTGGCTCATGTTGTAACGTACGGTGACGGCCGCTTCGGCGGTGGTCGCCATCACTTTGTTACGCACCGCGTAGGCGTACTCATCCGCCGGTTTCGGGTAAGCGAACTCTTCATAGCCGCGATCGGCACCGCGCTCCAGCGCCCGTACTTTCAGGCCAGCCATCGCCAGCTCAATGCTCATCAGCGAGCCAGCCCATCCCAGGCCGACGACAACGACGTCGACTTCTTCTTTATTGATTTGAGACATAATTAACCCTATCAACCCTTCATCTATCGCGTTGCAGCTGTGTGGGCTGCCTTTATTCACCCTGTTCACTGACTTCTGTAAGCTTCAGGGGGTTGGTTAAGTTGCCGCCTTGCCGCAACGCGAAATCTTTTGGCTGTCATTGATAAAAAACGAAAAAAGTAACAGCGGACTCAGGCGCGCTCGCCCTTGATGCTGATCGGGCCGAGTGGATACGGGACGTTGTGCTGCTTCACCCATTCCAGGTAGCTGGCGCGCGCGCCGGGGAAGCCGATGGCGATCCACGCCTTCATCCCTTTATTACCCCCGTACATCGGGTCGGAGAGATAACCGTGCTTGGTATCGGCCAGCAGCCCGCTGAAGAACTGCGACGCCTTCAGGTCCGGCTCACCAAGGTCGGCAAACTTAATATCGTTTTTTTGCAGTTGGGTCAGGACGCTGTCTTTATCCTGCGCAGACAGCTGATGGAAGGGTTTCTGGTGGTTCTGCTGGCACCACTGATTGGCCAGTTTGATGCCGGTTTTGTAGATCTGCTGAGGACGAAACGGGATCTGATACCCCATGGTGGCCGGGGCGTGCGCATCAAACGGCCCTTTCATATAGATTTCATCGCCAGAATCACCGTGGATCTGCTGATCGATAAAGATCGGGACGTTGGTTTCCAGCGCGCCGGGTGCTTTGCCCTTGCCGCCGGCGGGGATCAGGCTGTCGCAGGCGGCGAGAATAAACTGCCACTCGTCGCTGCTGAAGAAGATCGGCTGGTACTCCGTCAGTTCTGGCGCGGCCATTTCTGCCGCCTGGGCTGCGGTCAGCCCTTTAAACACCATCTCCCCTAACGGTAATGCCAACAGCGACCCGATTAAAAACTTACGGCGGGTGGTTTCTTTTTGAAGAAGCATAGCGTTACGACTCTCACTTGCATGAAAAGTACACCCCCGTAAAGCAGGTGTAATTGAGGTTAAATAACTGTTTTTATCTGTTTACATTGGGGCAATGTTAACCATACAGATATTTCTAAATGTAAAAATAAAAGACATTTTATTTTAAAGTTAACATTAATAATGGCTCTAACATTTCATAACAATGTCACCATTAATTACGGGGATTAAAGCGTGGGACTTAGCGGAAATTTATGCACGCCTGCCGTAAAAACGGGCAAGAAATGCGCGCATTTGATTAACTACCGAGATAATAACTCACAGTAATAAAGTCAAAGAATTCTTCATTCCCCCTGATGTCACTATGCCATTAGCCTGCACCATGGCATGCCAGAGATTTTTCCAGGCGATAAGCACAACAACAGGGAAAACATTGTGGCTGCGGAGAAGTTGCTAAGGCTGCTTCCCCTCAGCCGGAGTCGCGCTCAACCAGCTGAAATCCAAGGTCAACCACCGCATCCTGCGGGCTGCGGCCTTCAATTTTGTCGGCCAGCCGCGTTGCCGCATCCTCACCCATTTTCACCCGGTCGATCGCCACCGTGGTAATGGCGGGCTGGTTAAAGGCAGCAAAGCTGAGGTCGCCAAAGCCGATCACCGCCAGCTGCTGCGGCACGGGCAGCCCGCGTGCGCAGGCCTCCATAATGACACCCTGCGCCAGGGTATCCGAGCTGCAGATAATCGCGTCGAAGCGCTCTCCCTGCGCCAGCAGCTGTTTCAGCCCCTGCCGCCCGGCCGCGAGCGAGGTCGGTACCGGGGCATTAACGCCGCGAATTCGGCTGCCAGCCTGGCCCTGCATTGCATCAACCAGCCCTTTGCGCCGCTGCTGAGCGCGGCGGTCGCCTGCCCACACCAGCCCGAGATTCAGGTAGCCGCGCTGCAGGCAGTATTGACCAATGCAGGTGCCGATTTTTTCGTGCGAAAAACCGACCAGCATATCGAGCGGCGTCGGCGTCATATCCCAGATTTCCACCACCGGTAGCCCGGCGTTGAGGATGGTCTTGCGCAGCTCAGGGCTGTGATGAATGCCGGTCAGCACCATGCCATCAGGACGGCGTGAGAGGATGGTCGCGACGATCTCCGCTTCCCGGTCATACGAATAGCCCGTTACGCACAGCAGCATATGGTAGCCGCGCTGCGCCAGCCGATCGCTGATGGCCTGAACGGTATCAACAAACATGCTGTTGTTGATCTGCGGCACCACCACGGCGATCAGACGGCTGCGCTTTGAAGCCAGCCCACCCGCCAGCATATTGGGAATATAGCCGGTCGCCTGGATCGCCTCCATCACCCTTGCCACCGTCGCCGGGCGCACCACCTGCGGCTTATTAATTGCCCGGCTGACGGTCATCGGTGACAGCCCCGCCACGCGCGCGACATCTTCCAGCGTGGGGGTTTTACTGACGGCGGGTGCGAACGCATCGTTACGGTTTTTCATCGGCTTCCTGTCGGCTAAATGATTGCGCAATCATTTTTTCATAAATTGTCCAGGTGTAACAGGGTTTAACGGCATGTCGGGACAAGGGGGATTATGCTACACTCGCCGCCGCCGGGGAGCGGGCGCTCCCCAACCGTTAAACAACCGAAAGGTGTAAAGCCGTGAATAAAAGAGCGATTGCCCCCACCCTGATCTTTATTGCCGCGATGGCATTTCTGGTGTGGTTTATTGCTTCCGGCGCCGCAATGCCGGGCAGCTGACTATCCGGCGGGCTGGTCCGCGCCGATCTCTACCTGCTGGCCGTCGGGCATATGGCGAATTTGCAGCGCAAACTGCGCACGGTGGCGCATCGCCTGGATACTGCGTACCGCCTGAAGATTCTCAGGGACAAATTCGCCCCCGGCAACAAACGGCAGCTTTGGCATCAGGCGGCAGCCTGAGGGTAATGCGCCATGCTGTTCCTGCCAGTCCTGCGCCAGCGGGTAGCCGGTCAGCACCGAATACTCTTCAAGGATCAGCGCGCACCAGTGCTCAAGGCTGGCGGCCAGCCAGCTGAATTCACCGGTTTCCGGCTCAAAGCTGCACACCGCATCCCCGCGCAGGCAGAACTGTACGCCGAAAATGTCTTCCGCAAAGAACAGCGCATCGCGCGCCATATCTTCATAGGCATCAATCCACAGCTCCGGCTGGTTCCACTGCTGGATGCCCATCTCTTCGCCACTGCTCTGCCACGGAAAGATATGCAGCGCAGAGACAAACCCATAGCAGCCGTTTTTGCTGCCCAGCAGCTGGCGCAACTCATCCACCAGCGCGGGATGAGCGGAAGTGTCGAACTGCATTTCTTCCGGCGCGGGCGCCAGACTGTCGCTGCAGAGTGAGAGGAGTTTTGCCATTGAGGGGGTCATGTTCGGGTCCTGAAACGTGGAATTCGATAAATAGCCGTTAATGGTAACACTGATTGGGTCAGTGAAAACAGCCTTGGGGTTATCTCAGGACATCGCAGAACAGGACGGGAAAGCGAGGGCGTTAACGGTCAGCGGGAACGATTAGCTAGCGTAGATTTTGTAGCTCACCTGCATCTGCGCTTTGCAGAAGATGCAGTTTGCACCGTGCGGATTTTTTGCGCTGATACTGAACGGGGAAAAACGATACTGACAACCGTGACATGACGGGCACTGATATTTGATATTTTGAATAGGTAACTGCCTTTTTTGATTTACGATTCTTATTGTAAGAAACGCCACCTTAACACGTTCGTTACATAATGTCTGTATTTTTATCCAGGTGTAGTAAATCCTGGTACAGCCCACTTAGCACGCCGCCTGCGGCAAACTGCTCTCTGATCCACTGTGTCACCTGCCCGCTGGCCGCATGCTGCGTCGCCAGCAGCATCGGAGAGTCCTGGCGCGGGTTCTGTACTGCCAGCGTCACCAGCCGCTGACCCGCCTCGCGCACCAGATAATCCGGCAGAAAACCAATCCCCTGCCCCAGCATCTGGCAGTGGTACTTGGTGGCAAAGTCCGGTACAACCAGCGATTGCTGACCGTGCAGTAACCAGCCCACTTTTTTATTCAGCGTTTCAGCGGTGTCCTCCACCATGATGGTGGTCCACTGGCGCAGCTGACTTTCGCCCAGCGGCTGCGCCAGGCGAGCTAGCGGATGATCGGGAGCGATAGCGAACTGCCAGCGCACGCTGCCAATCGCCAGATAATCAATGCCGCCGCCATCCGGCAGCGTATCCGGGGCACCTATCGCCACGTTAACCTGCTGATTGACCAACGCATCCCACACGCCGTTATAGACCGCCGTGGTGATCACCACCTGGCAGCCTGGAAACTGTTTATCCAACAGCTGGAGTAAGCGCGCGGTGTGATGCGGCGTGTACAGCAGCTGGTTGATGCAGATGCGTACGCGCGGCTCAATACCCTGAGCAATGGTGTCCACCCCGCGTTTAATGCGCTGAATGTCGTTGAGCAATTCGCCACACTTGCGCCAGAAATAGTGCCCGGCCTCGGTCAGCTCCACGCTGCGGGTGCTGCGGGTAAATAGCGCCACGCCCAGCCCGGTTTCGATGCGTTTTATCGCATAGCTGACGGCCGAAGTGGTGATGCCAAGCTCCTGCGCGGCTCTGCTGAAGCTGCCGCAGCGCACCACGCTGATCAGTACCTGGAGATTTTCTTCATTAAAGATCGAGTTCATTGTCGCCCGCGCCCGCCAGCCAATAATATTGAACAGTATTCAACAATCTCAGCGTAAACGGTGAATTAATTTCAAGCGTATTCTCCTGATTATCAGTCGCTGTTATTGTCGATGAATTGCTCACCTTCGGTTTAAAGGGAATCTTATGTCATCAGCTAGCGATCGGACTACCCGCTTCCTCAGCGCCGCGCAGGCGGGAGAGCTGGCAACGTTACAACAGTGCCTGGCGGCGGGCGTTGACCTGAACAGCGTCAATCGTCAGGGCACCAGCGCCATCACCCTCGCAGCACAACATCAGCACTATGCCTGCGTTGAGTGGCTGATCGAGGCCGGCGCCGACATCAATCAGCAGGACAATACTTGCCTGAATCCGTTTCTGCTTAGCTGCCTCGGCGGCGATCTGACTCTGCTGCGCCTGCTGTTACCCGCCACGCCTGACCTGACGCGCCTGACGCGCTTTGGCGGGGTCGGCCTGACGCCCGCCTGTGAAAAAGGCCATGTGGAGATCGTGCGTGAGCTGCTGACCTCAACCGCGATCAACGTCAACCACACCAACTTTTTAGGCTGGACACCGCTGCTGGAAGCCATCGTGCTTAACGACGGCGGCGCGCGCCAGCAGGAGATCGTGCGGCTGCTGCTGGCGCACGGTGCCAGCCCGCATATGACCGATAAATACGGTAAAACGCCGCTGCAGCTGGCGCGCTCGCTCGGCTTCACGGCCATTGCGACTCTGTTAATGGATGCAGGAGCAGACGATGAATAATACCGACCCTAACCGCCGCGAATTTCTCAGCCACGGCGGAAAAATGCTTGCCGCCTGCGCGATGATCGGCGCGGGCAGCGCCCCCGCCTTTGCAGCGGGCAATTCCGCCCGCTGCGCCCAACCGGAGAGCAGGATGACCACCATTAACAGCAACCACTATTATCTGGATAACGTGCTGCTGGAGACCGGCTTCCGCTATCAGGATGAGGTGGTGGTTGCCACCGAAACAGCGCTGCATAGCCTTGAGATCAATAACGGCAAGATCGTTGCCATCGCGGCTAATCACTCGTTTGCCGATGCCAGCCTGCCGCGCTTTAACGCCGGGGGGAAACTGCTGCTGCCCGCCATGCGTGACATGCACATTCACCTCGATAAGACCTTTTACGGCGGCCCATGGCGCGTTCAGTCGCGCCCGGAAGGCACCACCATTAAAGATATGATCGCCCTTGAGCATCGCCTGCTGCCGGAGCTGCAACCCTATACTCAGGAGCGCGCGGGCAAGCTGATTGACCTGCTGCAGTCGAAAGGCTCTACCGTGGCACGCAGCCACTGCAATATCGAGCCGGTCTCCGGGCTGAAGAATCTGGAGAATCTGCAGGCGGTGCTGGAACGCCGCAAGTCGGGCTTTAGCTGCGAGATCGTCGCGTTTCCTCAGCACGGCCTGCTGCTGTCAAAAAGTGAACCTCTGATGCGCGAAGCGATGCAGGCCGGGGCGCACTACGTCGGCGGGCTGGACCCGACCAACGTCGACGGTGATATGCAGCGCTCGCTGGATACGATGTTCCAGATCGCGCTCGACTACGACAAAGGTGTGGATATCCACCTGCACGAAACCAGCCCGGCGGGCGTGGCCGCCATCGACTACATGTTGACCACCGTCGAGAAAACCCCGCAGCTGAAGGGGAAACTGACCATCAGCCACGCGTTCGCCCTCGCCACGCTGACCCCGCAGCAGGTGGCGGAAACCGCAGCGCGCATGGCCGCGCAGCAGGTCACCATCGCCTCCACCGTGCCGATTGGTACACTGCATATGCCGCTGAAGCAGCTGCAGGAGAGCGGCGTATTTGTCGTGACCGGGACCGACAGCGTGATTGATCACTGGTCCCCGTTTGGCCTTGGCGACATGCTGGAAAAAGCCAATCTGTATGCCCAGCTGTACACTCGCCCCGGCGAGTTTGCGCTGTCGCGCTCGCTGGCGATTGCTACCGGAAACCGCCTGCCGCTGGATGACAAAGGCCAGCGCGCCTGGCCGCAGGTGCAGGATGAAGCCAGCTTCGTGCTGGTTGACGCCTCCTGCTCCGCGGAAGCGGTGGCGCGCATCTCTCCTCGCACCGCCACCTTCCATCAGGGGCGCATGGTGTGGGGCGCGGTCAGCGCCGCATAACCGACGGGTGACAAAAGTTTACAAGAGTGACTATTGCCAAACGGTGTACTGCCGTTAAGATAGTCGCTCTTTCTACTTGGGCAGATTATGCAAAAACGTCAGCGCATCGCGACAGGATTTCTCTTCCTGACATGCCTGGTCATACTGGTTTGTATGGCTCAGCGCGTGGCGAACCTGCACGCCCTGCAAATTTTGCCGCAGACGGTCAGCGCCCAGGGTGCCGACAGCTCCCGCAGCGCAAAAGAGAGCCCGGTAACCCCGTGTGAACTGAGTGCGAAAGCGCTGTGCGCCACCCCACTCCTGTTCGACAGTGCCTTACCGCTGCTCGGCCTGCTGCTGATAGTGCTGGCCCTGCTGCGCCCGCGCCCGCTGTTTTACCCTCCGGCACATGAGTTCCGTGCCCCGCTGCTGCGAATACACCTCCTGCACTGCAACTTCCGCGAATGATCGACCGCTCACCCCGGTTCTGAAACATCATTCACGGAGAAAAACTATGTTTACCCTATTCAGGAGCGCTGTGCTCCTGCTGCTGTGCTGGCTGCCTGTCGTTCAGGCGGCCGATATCAGCCTGCAAAACCCGCAAAACACCCATGCTGAAGTGCGCCTGCGCGCTGACTCCAGCGGCAAAGAAGGCACGCGCCTGCTGCTGGATGTGCAGCTGCAAAACGGCTGGAAAACCTACTGGCGCTCGCCGGGTGAAGGTGGCATTGCGCCGCAGATCCGCTGGCAGGATCCGGCGCTAAAAGCCCGCTGGTTCTGGCCAACGCCGCAGCGCTTTGAGGTAGCCGGTATCAGCACTCAGGGCTATCACCAACACGTCAGCCTGCCGATCGTCATTGACGGCAAGGCCCCACGCACGCTGGCCGGTACGCTGACGCTGTCAATCTGTAGCAACGTCTGCATTCTGACCGATTACCCGTTCAGCCTCGACCTGAGCGAGCCCAACGCACAGAGCTTTAACTTCGATTTCGCCAACGCGATGGGCAAAGTGCCGATTGCCAGCGGCCTGAGCGAGACGCTAAGCGCCGGATATCAGCCGGGGGAACTGCAGATTGTCGCCGAACGCGCCGCCGGCTGGCAGCAGCCTGAGCTGTTCTTCGATACCCTAAGCGGCGCCAGCATCGGCAAGCCGGTGGTGAAAATTGACGGCTCACGCCTGGAGGCACGCGTGCCGGTCAGCGATGAATGGGGCGACAGCGCGCCCGATCTGCGCGGAAAAATCCTCTCGCTGGTGATTGCCGATAGCGGTCTGGCACAGCAGAGCAGCGTCACCCTCGGCAGCGCACAGCCGCTCAGCAGCGACTCATCGCTGCCGCTGTGGCAGATGCTGCTGATGGCGCTGGCGGGCGGTTTTATCCTTAATCTGATGCCGTGCGTACTGCCAGTGCTGGGCATGAAGCTCGGCAGCATTATCAGCGTGGAGCAGCGCGACCGCCGCAGCGTGCGCCTGCAGTTTATCGCCTCCAGCGCCGGGATTATCACCTCGTTTATGGCGCTGGCGCTGCTGATGACGGTGCTGCGCCTTGGTAATCATGCGCTGGGCTGGGGCATTCAGTTCCAGAACCCGTGGTTTATTGGCGTGATGGCGCTGGTGACGCTGCTGTTCAGCGCCAACCTGTTTGGCCTGTTCCACCTGCGGCTGCCTTCCGCGCTGAACACGCGGCTGGCAACCAGCGGCGGACACGGGCTGGGCGGCCACTTTTGTCAGGGGGCCTTTGCCACCCTGCTGGCCACGCCGTGCTCCGCGCCCTTCCTCGGCACCGCCGTGGCCTTTGCGCTGGCGGCCTCCCTGCCGCTGCTGTGGGTAATGTTTATTGCACTCGGCATTGGCATGAGCCTGCCGTGGCTGCTGATCGCTGCCTGGCCCGCGCTGGCGTTGAAACTACCGCGACCCGGCCGCTGGATGAACGCCGTACGCATCGCGCTGGGCCTGCTTATGCTGGCTTCCTGCCTGTGGCTGCTCAGCCTGCTGGCCAGCCGCGTCGGGCTGGTCAACAACAGCCTGAAATTGCCGGATGAGATCCACTGGCAGCCGCTGAGCGAGCAGGCTATTCAGCAGGCGCTGCACGATAAAAAACGCGTATTTATCGACGTGACCGCCGACTGGTGCGTGACCTGCAAAGCAAACAAAATCAACGTGATGCTGCGCGATGACGTGCAGCAAGCGTTACAGGCTGATGATGTTGTTGCCCTGCGCGGCGACTGGAGCCAGCCTTCTGCCGCCATCACCGACTTCTTAAAGCAGCGCGGCAGCGTGGCTATCCCCTTCAATCAAATCTACGGGCCAGGCCTGCCGCAGGGTGAAGTCCTCTCCCCCCTGCTTGACCGTGCCACCCTGTTAAAAACCCTGGCCGAAGCCAAAGGAACTGAACAATGAAAAAACTCACTCTCGCACTGCTGTTTGTCGCCACGCCACTCTGGGCCGCGGCCCCGTTTACCCCGGAGCAGGAAGTGCGCATTAAAGAACTGATCAAAGAGACGCTGGTGCAGAACCCGCAGATCCTCGCGGAAGCGGCGGATGCTTATGACAAGCAGGCGCAAAAACAGCAGGCTGACGTGGTAGGCCAGGTGATTGAGCAGAACAAAGATGCGCTGTTCAACGATGCCGGTTCACCGCGCATCGGGGCGAAAACGGCGAAGTTGACCCTGGTGTCATTCACCGACTACAACTGCCCGTACTGTAAGCAGTTCGATCCGCTGCTGGAGAAACTCGTTAAGCAGTACCCGGACGTGGCGGTGGTGATTAAGCCGCTGCCTTACCGCTCGGAAAGCTCGCTGACCTCGGCGCGCGCCGTGCTGACCACCTGGCAGCAGCACCCGGACCATTGGCTGGCGCTGCACCAGCGTATGATGGCGAAGAAGGGCTACCACGATGACGCCAGCATTCTCAGCGCCGAGCAGAAGAGCGGCGTCACGCTGAAAGAGCCGAACAAGCAGAGCCTCGATACCATCAACAACAATCTGAAGCTGGCGCAGCATCTCGGTATCGAAGGCACCCCTGCGACGCTGATTGGCACCACGCTGCTGCCGGGCGCGGTGAGCTATGAGCAGCTGGAAGCGATGGTCAAGCAGCAGCTGGCCGCAGTTAAATGACGCGGCTGAAACGCTGGGGGCGCGAGCTACTGCTGTTTGTCGTTCTGCTGGCCGGCGTGCTGTGGGCGATGGATCTGTGGCGTGCGCCCCACGCTCCCCTCGCCTTCGCCGACCAGCCGTTGCAGACCCTTGATGGCCGCGACGTCACGCTGGCCGCGCTGAGCGCAGAGCGCCCGCTGCTGGTCTATTTCTGGGCCAGCTGGTGCGGCGTATGCCGCTTCGTCACCCCGCAGGTGGCGGAATTAGCCAGCAGCGGCCAGAATGTGATCTCGGTGGCGCTGCGTTCCGGCGAAGATGAAAAAGTGCAGCGCTATTTGCAGGCAAAGCGCTATCCGCTGGCCACCATCAATGACCCGCAGGGTAGCCTGTCGGGCAGCTGGCAGATTGGCGTGACGCCAACGCTGGTGGTGATCGACAAAGGCGCTATCGTCAGTACCACTACCGGCTGGACCAGCAGTTGGGGCATCAAGTTACGACTGTGGTGGGCCGGGCGCCGTTAACAACAGGGGGCGGGACGCCGCCCCTGAACATTCACAACAAGGCAGGTAAGGCAATGACAACCCCTCAGGCTCTGATTATTGGTGCTTCACGCGGTATTGGCCTTGGGCTGGCGAACACGCTGGCCGAGCGTGGCTGGCAGGTCACCGCCACCGCGCGCGGCGACGCGCCGCAGGCACAAGCCTCTATCCGCTGGCTGACGCTGGATATCAATCTGGCGCCGCAGCGTGAGGCGCTGGCCACCCAGCTGGCCGACAGCCAGTTTGACGTCATCTTCATCAATGCCGGCATTTACGGGCCGGATCACCAGCAGCTGGCGCGCACCAGCGACGACCAGCTGATGGCGCTGTTTATGACCAATACCTTCTCCCCGGTGCGCTGCGCCGAGCTGCTGCTGCCGCGGGTGAAGCCCGGCGGAATTATGGCGCTGATGACCTCACAGCTCGCCAGCCTGAACGAAAACCCGGACGCCACTTACCCGCTCTACTCCGCCAGTAAAGGTGCGTTGAATATGCTGGTGCGCGGGCTGCTGCCGCAGGCTGATAAAGCGCAGCAGACGCTGCTGTGCGTGCATCCCGGCTGGGTGCAGACCGATATGGGCGGAGCCAGTGCGCCACTGACGGTGGCACAAAGCGCCGGGGGCATTGCCGATCGGCTGATCGCCTGGCGCGGCAAAGGCGGCCATCACTTTATTGACTACGCGGGTAAAGAGCTGACGTGGTAGCCGGATTGACAGCAAACCTGGCCGCGGCTCAGTCTCTGTCGCGGTCTGGCCTGTGAAGCCCGATCCCTACCCTGGTTGCTGAAGGAGTACCCGCGCCAGCCATACTGAACTGAGCAGGCGAAACCTGTCACAACGATTCACTGTCAGCCCTCATCATCCCTCGCCAATTTGCCCTGTTTCCTCAATTTTTTTCGTCCTTGTCCGATGATAAAGTGAAACGCCCGCGACTAAAGTGTCGTTATCACTGCGGGATATCTAAATAAAATTTCCATTATTTTAAGCAGTTATTTTAATCGGGCGCTGCGATTGCCCGCATTCGCTGTACACCAACACCAGGAAATCGGACCTATGCAGGACAACGTAATTGAGCGCATCTCAACGGCGCTGGCTTCAGAAAAAACGCTTGAGGGCTTTGTGCGCCAGCTACTGGAGATGCTGGAGCTGGTGACCGGGATGGAGTCCACCTATCTGACGCATCTCGACCCGGAGGGCATCCGCCAGCATATTCTCTATGCGCGCAACAGCCAGCAGATGCAGATCCCTGAAGGGCTGTCGGTGCCGTGGCAGGACACGCTGTGCAAACGTGCTCTGGATGAGGGCCGCCCCTATACCTGCGATGTACCCGAGGTCTGGGGTGATTCGGCGGCGGCCAAAGAGCTGGGCATCATGACCTACGTCAGCACCCCGGTGATGACCGGCAGCGGCGAACTGTACGGCACGCTATGTGCCACCAGCGCCCAGAGCCGTGAGATGAGCGAGCACGCCACGCAGATCCTCTCGCTGTTTGCCGAGCTGATTGCCCAGTACATCCGTAAAGAGCAGCTGCTGCAGGAGTTGCAGGAGGCTAATGCGGCGCTGACGGCGGTGAGCTATACCGATGAACTGACTCGCCTGCCCAACCGTCGCGCCGTCTTCGAACGCCTGCCCGCGCTGTTCAGCCGCGCGCGCGGCGCTGAGCAGCAGCTGCTGATGGCTTTTATTGACCTCGACGGTTTTAAGCAGATTAATGACCAGTACGGTCATGAAACCGGAGATCAGTTTCTGAAGCTGGTCGGCCAGCGCCTGCTGGGCGGCACTCGCCAGGGCGAGGTATTCGGCCGCCTGGGCGGGGACGAATTTATGGTTGCCGCCCTCCTGCCCGACGCGGCTGCACCGAACGCGGCGGCAGCTTTCAGGCAGCGCCTGAGCCAGCTGCTGGCCGGGCGCTACGCGATGCCAGCCTGCGCGCTGGATTATCAGGGCGCCAGCGTGGGGGTGATCGCGGTGAATCCGCTGTTCAGCACCCCGGAAAGCGCGGTGCGCGATGCGGATAGCGCGATGTATGAAGAGAAGAAACGCCGTAAGCAGGCATCGGCTGAGGCCGCCAGCCCACTGGCGCGGGTCAGGTAAAAGACTAAAGTTTCCGGAAAAGTGACCGATGGTATTAGCACTCATCCTGAACAGACCGGAAACATCATGTACCTGATTAAGCCTGCAGAGCTGATTCTGCTATCAGTGACCATCGCTTACTGCCTGGCAACCTATATGTGGTTTTAGTCCTTAAGGGATGAGGCGTGAACAAGCTGATTGACTCATGAAAAGTTAGCCGACAAACCTGTCGGCTTTTTTATTGCGCCAGGGCGGGATGCCCCTCACGGCTTTTTACCACAGTTCCAGCTGACCGCCACTGCCGGCACCGGGCTTGTTAACGCGCTTTTCCGGCGGTTGCGGGCGCAGCATTTCGCTTTTCAGCCATCTGATTATCACCGCGTTGACCCACTCCTGCTGCTGCACGCTCATGGGCTGATGCGCCGCAATATTGTGCCATTTGCTGAGACATCCGCGACAGCAGGTGGCGGTGGCGTGCTGGGCAATAAACACCGGATGGCCGCGCATCGGGGTCTGTTTACCGTCATTAACCGGTTCTGCCGGCGCCAGGCGGGCGCGGATAAACGCCTCCGCATGCTGGCCGATCGCCTCTTCACCTTTCTCGAGGAAATAGCGATATTCCGCGCTGCCCAGATGAAAACGCTGGCGGAACGGAGATTGTGAGAGTCGCTGAAAGAGATCGTCGAGAGAAGGCATAGGTCAGGTTTTACTCACCGTATAGCTTTTCACTTTGCCGTTCATCAGGCGGATTGTCAGGGTTCTGCCTTCGGTAGTACTCATCGCTTTCGCCTGGCTGTAGGTCCACATCAGGATGCTTTGCCCTTCCGGGAACGGTGTTTCCGTTGAGGGCTGACCAAACAGTGCAATCAGCTGCTGCCGGGTAGTTTGGTCAGTTTTAATCTGCGCCAGCTTGCTGTCATCAAAGTTGTTCCCCACCGAAGCGGTACACCCCACCAGCATCAGACACAGCAGAATTGTTTTAAGCATGTTTAACCGTACCGTCAGAATTTTGGCTATTCTGGCACAGTTCATGGCAGGCGCATAAAAATGCGCAGGGTCTCCGCGTCACGTTCATTCAGGACAGGTCAGCATTCAGGGCAAGATTTATGAAATATATCAACTTTATCAGCGGCCTCTGTGTTAACATCCTGCATCAGGCGGCCATCGTATAATGGTATTACCTCAGCTTCCCAAGCTGATGACACGGGTTCGATTCCCGTTGGCCGCTCCACTGTTTCTCGCATCACGGACTTATCCCTTTTTCTCCTCGGGCTTCACCAGCCGGATTGCGTGCTCCAGCACCTTCTGCTCTTCCCGATCCGCATCCATACGGTCATGGCGGGTCCTTTTCAGCAGCTCCGCTAACGTTTCGCGCCGCGTATCCATGCCAGCCTCCACCAGGACGATCGCCGCATCCCCTATCACCCGGCACACTTCGTCGTAATACTCTTCGCTCAGTACATCGCGCTTCATCTGCTTATTTCTCCTCTATTCTACTGACCATCACCTGTAAGCGTAGAATGCTAACCAGCAGTTTCCAGTTTGTTGCCCGGAGCAAAGGCAACCTAAGCGAAATTTTTGGTAAAATTTTGCTAACGCTTGCCGATAACCTTCAGCAGTGAAATTGATTGGTATGCAGAATAATGCTCACTCTTAAAACCAATGTTCCGGCCCTGATGGTTCAGCAGCAGTCGTTGAAAAACAGCTCGGCACTCGACGAGTCTATTCGCCGCCTCTCCTCCGGGATGAGGATCAACAGCGCCAGTGATGACTCTGCCGGGCAAGCGATCGCTAACCGTTTTACCAGCCAGCAGAAAGGACTGGCACAGGCGCAGCGTAATGCAGCCGATGGCCTGTCGCTGGCCAATACGGCAGAGGGAGCGCTGAGCGAAATCAACGACCGCCTGCAGCGCATCCGCGAACTGGCAGTTCAGGGGCTGAGCGAAACCTATTCACAGACCGACAGCGACGCCATTCAGGCCGAGATCAACCTCAACCTGAAAGAGATCGACCGGCTGAACAGTACCGCCAGCTTTAACGGCATCAGCCTGCTGAGCGGTAGTGCAGGCAGAGTGGGCCTGCAGGTCGGCGCGAACGATAATCAAAAAATTGACCTCGATTTATCGCGCGGTTTCAGTGTGGAACAGCTGGGTTTAAAAGATCTGATTATTCGCGGCATCAGCGGCTCCGTCACACCGGTTAACACGATTATCGGCAGCGCCAGCAATATCTCGCTCAGCAGCGCCTCGGTGGCGGTGAGCTACAGCACGCCGACTAATCTGACCTCCGCGCAGCTGGTCAGAAGCAGCAATGGCAATATGCTCTACATCCAGGGAAACGACGCCAACGGCAACCCGGCCTATTACCCTGCTTCTTACGACGCCACCTGGTATACCGCGACGGCGAGCGGCACGGTAGATATCGGCGCTCTCGGCAGCAGCACGCTCTATAGCGATGTCAGTCGCGTTCCGGCCCGCACGATTCCCTCTGTAAGCTATCTGGATGACAGTGGTAACGCGCTCAACAACAGCCCGCCGCCGACGCTAACTGAAAGCAATGGTCAGTATTACATTGCACAAAATGATATCTATTACGCCGCCGATATCCGCTTTGGCACCTCCGGCGCGGTCACGGCGCAGATATCCAATGCCAGCGGCCAGCCCGACACCGATTTCAACCCGCTGCCCACCCAGTTAACGACCACGCCGGTGATTGATCCGGGTACTGCCACCGTCACATTTACCGATGCCAACGGCAATGCCGTGGCCAACAGCGATGCGCGGCTGGTAAAAAATGGCAGCCAGTACATGATGGAAGTCGCCGATGGCAGCGGTTACTTTCACTATTACAATGCCACCCTCAGCGCCAGCAGCGACGGCAGCACGACCTCGCTCAATGTCAGCGCCAACAGCATCAGTAGCCAGAACAGCTTTACGGCGGTGACTACTGTTAACGGCACCTCAGTGGTCACGCTCGACCCGGGAAATGTAGAAACCCGCTACGTTGATGCTAACGGTGCAAGCTACAGCGACGTACTGCGGCTGGATGCAGACGGCAACTATTATATGGATGTGCATAACGGCAACGGCACAGTCGATAAGACGGCCACGCTGGTCGAGCAGAAGGACGGCACCATCCTGCTAAAAACTCTGCAGGGGATTGGCGATGTGCAGATCTACTTTGCCACCACCCTGGGCGCCAGTACCGATGCCGCAACCAACTATACCCAGATGAGCATTGCGGAAGTCGGCTCTGAGATCCGCCTGCGCAATCCTGATGATCCGCTGGCCACCCTCGACAGGGCGATCGGCCGCGTTGACAGCCAGCGCTCACAGCTGGGTGCTACGGCCAACCGCCTGACCTCTGTTCAGAGTGTACAAAGCGCCACCGCCACTAACCTCGCCATGGCGCGCTCGCGCATAGAGGATGCCGATTATGCGCTGGAGGTTTCGGCGTTGACGCGTGCACAGATCCTGCAACAATCGGGCAGCACGCTATTATCGAAGGTGATGACGATGACGCCGCAAATGGTGCTTTCTCTGCTTGAGGGGTGATTCAAAGGTTCTGTGTTGATTGTTTTTTACGCTGAATCATTGCCAGATGAACGCACAAAAATGTCAAGATTTGTGCCCGCAATTAAGCTTTGGCGAGATATATGCTATAAAGATGGGCTACTTTGAGACCGAAAAGGAATAATTATGGATGATGCAGATTTAGCTCAGGAACGCGAACAGGCTATTATCACGGCGGCGCTGTCAGCCCGTGAAACGTCGCTGAAAAGCCCGGATGGCCTGTGCCTGTGGTGCCGCGATGAGCCAATTGTCGCCAACTCTGCGTTCTGCTCCGCCGACTGTGGTGAGGATTACTCTAAGCACAAGCGCGAGATGAAACAACGCATTGAGTGAGGATCTTCGCGACGCGATAATCCGAAACGAAAAGGGCCCTGCACGGTATCCGGCAGCGGCCCTGATTTTATGACCTGAAACGTTTTATCTTTTATTTTACTTCATAGAAGTATGAAGATTCTGGCCTTTTATACACCCAGCTTTTTGGCCTTAACTATCGCGCTTCAGGCGGTGTTAATGATAGAGGAATATGTTCCTGCCCGGCTAATGTTATCGGCTCAATGGCAGTATTTTCAGGTTGCTGGGTTTTACGATAATCCTGAAGTTTTGTGAGCAAGGGGCCTTTATTACTCATCAGATATTGTAAGCAGCGCTCGCGACTGAGAATAAGTCTCACTGGTGTTGGTAATATTTCATAAACTTTATTGAACAGGTTATTAATAAACTCATCGTCATTAAGTTTATCTTCTGCAATCCCAAGCAGCCCATTGAACACGACGTTTTCTACAATCGCACGGTACTTTTCCGGTACTAAATTTTTTTTAGCGACAGTGAGCTGCTCAGCCTCCTGCAACTCACTGGAAAATTCAGCATCGGCTGGAATTAACTTGTCTTCCGGTGTCTGATGACCGCTAAGAGGCAATTTTTCTTTCAGACGCGCAAGGCGCCCGGTTAGCAGTGGCGACATGTATACTCCTGTAATGACATAACGTTTGCCGGGTGCAAGCTTACAATAAGGTTATAGCGGCTTGCCGATATCAATACTTATCGGCTTACTCGCAACAAACTTTACCCTTCCAGCCTGGGGTTCTCCTGCTCAATACTTCACCACCACATCCTCAAACGTAAAGCGTCTCTTCTGCCGCTGCTCCTGATAGCCGATGCGGATAAAGATGCGCAGCCGCTCCAGGTAGGCATAATCACTGCTCGCGCTCTTACCGTCACCGCGATCGTCAATGCAGTTAAACTCCAGATAACGGCCGGGGAAGGCCGGATTAATGGTGCTGGCCTGCTTCCAGTCGGCGGCGGTGCGGCACTGCTGGCCGAGCGATTTTCCGTCGCTTTGCTGGCTACGCCAGGCATATTTCATCCCCGCTCTCGGCGGCAGGCGGAACTCATTCTCCAGCGTGCGGGCGATAGACGGTTGTTTCGCGAGAGAGTCCCATTTTTTCAGGCTTACCAGATTAAACAGGCGCACCGACTGGGTGTTAAACGTCACCTGCCCCAGCGTTAGCTTCTCCAGCGTTAAGGTGGTGCCATCCGGCATTTTGTCGATAGTGACGCTGTACGCCCCGCCGATCTCTTTATCCTGCTGCTGGCTGAAGCTCAGGTGACGAAAGCCCGGCTGCTGCTGCGGAGAATTAAGCGCGATAGCCATATGCTCCTTAACCTCGTCAGGTAACGGATAGGGCTGCAGTATCGCCGCATCGTTGCGGGAAAAATCCGGCAGGGCTAACTGATGGTCTGCCGGGGCCTTCTGCTGCCAGAGCAGAGTCTGGCCGCTGCCTTGATAATCACGCAATGTTTTTATCGCGCAGAGCTGCTGCTTCAGCGGCGCGGCGAGCTCTGTGCTGCTGTTCGCGGCAAGGCGGTAATCGGTCAGGTTACCCGCACTGTCGAGGGAGTATTCCGCGCGGGCAGTGGCCTGCTGTGTATCGCAGTGCAGCGTCCAGTCCGTGACTTTCACCGCGTAAGGGGCAGCATAGGTGCTGTCGCGATACTCGAGGGCAAAATCTTTCGCCAGCCGCAGGTGCAGAACGTCCGCGCTGCGCTCGCTGCGGCTGACGTCGAGATACATCTGATTGCCCTGCTCATCGGCAGGCGCCAGCGCACGCCACTGCGGCACGGCGACCTGCTGCTGGCAGACATTCAGGTCTGGCTGGGTCGCTAACAGACTGTCGGCATCCGGCTCGATCACCACGCCCGGAGCGTAGCGGGAAATCGCATCGCTGCCGTAAACGCGCACCGCTTTGCCCGCCGGAGAGCTGACCTCGGCAAACAGCTGCGTTTTGACGCCGCTCTGACAATCAACCTTCAGCCACAGATCGGTGGTTTGCCCGGTGGTGGTCCAGATGCGGTACAGGGAATTAATGCTGTTGCCGACGCGCAAAGCGCTGGCTGGCTGCCACTCCATTTTTTCAATCCCGGCAGCAGGCTGGGCAAAAGCAGGAAAAGTAAAAATGCAGCTCAGTGCAAGCAGCGATAACCCTTTCATGAATAGTCCTTTAATTAAACGATATGGCCTTTGGGCGACAGAATATTGCATAATAGCACGCGGTTTTTCCTGCTCGGGATCTCAATTATCCCCGTACGCTATTCATTCAGAGCCTGAATTGAGTTTCTGGTTTATCATTGACCAGACACTTAACGGAATAAATTTCAGATAAGGATGCCGTATGTCAACATTCACCCTCATCGCATTTCCCTTTATAGCGACAGGCCTGGCGCTGATAGCGCTGTTCTATAAAAAGAAAGAGAAGAATTACCTCATTCCCGGCTTTGTTCTGCTTATCGCAGGTTTTGTCAATGCGGTAATCGGCATCAGCCTGGGCTGAAACGCTTATCCGGCTGCAGGCGAAATAATTTCGTCACGAAGTCAATCGCAGCGGAATAATAACGCGGGGTCAGTAAACAGAGAGCTTTTGCTCTCTGCCAGTTATGGGTGCGATGGGCCTGACGGCTCTGTTATTGCCCGCCTGCTTTATCAAACGGCGGTTTACCTGCCAGCATCTGCTCAATCACCTGTAGCACCCCCTCTTCGTTATTATTTGGCGCCTGATAGCGCGCGACATCCTTGACCTTTTGCGGCGCATTGGCCATCGCGAAGCTGAAGCCCGACTGTTGCAGCATCTCGATATCGTTACCGCCATCGCCAAACACCAGGATCTCGCTGCGATCGATGCCCCAGCGCTTGCCGAGCAGATCCAGCCCGTGGCCTTTATGGTTGCCGGGCACGATTAAATCCACCGAGCCGTGGCCGCTGGAGGTGGCGGCAGCGGCATCCTTGTGCAGGCGGGCGATATCCGCCATTAGCGGCTCGACGTAATCATCCGACAGGTTGAGCGCGAACTTGAACAGCTTATCGTCACCCACGTCGTCGAGGCTGCGGATCGCCTTCAGGCGGTGGCAGTAGTGGCGCATTTTCACCAGCCAGCTCTCGGGGATGCCCTCAAAGTAGTAGGCACTTTCACGCCCGCACAGGATGTAGCGCAGGTCGGGATAGTTGCCGTTATGCAGGGTGTCGAGCACCGCATCAATATCGGCACGCGAGAACGAGCCGCAGAACAGCTCTTCGTCACGGTCGATGATCCACGCGCCGTTCTCTGCCACAAAGGCGATCTCGCTGGCGATGTCGGGGAAGAAGGATTTCAGCTGGTAATACTGGTTGCCGCTGGCGACGACGAACTTAATGTCGCGCTGCTTCATTTGCTGATAGCAGGCCTGGAAACGCGCCCGGTTGTACTGTTTATTGTCGTCGAGGAAGGTGCCGTCTTTATCTACCGCCACCATTTTTACCACGGTCATCATGACTCCTTAACGTTTTGCAGGGGAAAAGGGTTACAGAGAGGATAACCTGGTGGGTGGAGAAAGCGCAGAGAAAGTCAGCAGCGGCGCAGAGACAACAAAACGGCAGCCTGTTATAATTTGACCATAAATCTGAAAGGGGATTGACGATGAGAACAAGCGAAATCAGCGTTGCTAACCGGGTTCGCAGGCTGGCTCAGTCGCACAACGTGACCGCTGAACCAGACGATATCAGCCGCATGGCCGTGGCGATTACGCGCCTTGCCGGTGACGAAGTACAGTTGGACAACATCCAGCAGCTGTTGGTTAATCTCAAAAGAAAAGGCGTACTGAGCAAGTCTGAAGCCCTGAACATCCAGGGGGAATATCTTCAGGAGAAAAGGCACCTTAACAAGAAATTCTCCGTATGAGCTTTGATCCTTTCGGGGATTTCGATACTGCCGGATATCTTCAGAACGCCCAAAAACTCAAAGATCCTGCTGAGGTGAAAGAATTCGAACATCTTTCTTTCGAAATGAGTATCGAAGACGCTCTTGCCCTCCTGGCTTCCGAAGAATCAATCAGCTATTCCACCCTGCTTAACGTTCATGAAATTTTGTTCTCCGGATGCTATCCGTGGGCGGGAAAAGACCGTCAGGCACTCGTCCCACATCTGGCCGTGTTCAAAGGTTCCCCACAAGATCAACACAGCACTGTGTTTGAACATCCTAATACGATAAAAATGTCGGTGGAATACGCGCTGAGGCTCGCTGCAAATCATAATCGCTTTAAAGAACGGCCCGGGGAAGTTATGGGACAACTTTGCTTTGCACACCCTTTTCTGGATGGCAATGGTCGTTCTATTCTGCTCACGTTCATGGAACTCTGCTACCGTGCTAATTTCGCGATAGACTGGTCCAAAACGACGAAAGACGACTACCTGAGGGCGCTCAGCGAAGAGATCCGCGAGCCTTTCAAAGGTCATCTGGACAAATACCTGCAACCCTTTGTTATTGAAATCAACAGTCGCGAGCAATGGCCTGAGATTATTGGCAGTATTAAAGGTTTGGATGGTCTGGACAAAGAAGGCATTGTTTATGGAAGTCTGGATGATCCAGATATAGTGAAAATCTACGCAACGTACAAAACTCAACGACATGATAGTTAAGTGCCACTCAAACAGTGGCACTCTTTTCTGACGGGGAATCGCGTGCTGAGTAAAGCCGCAGGCAGTTCAGCCTGATCGACCGTACCCCGAGCGTTATTCCCCCACCGCCTTTGCCGCCAGCCACTGGTTACGCATCCGCAACCTCCCGCATAATCTCCAGCCGTTCCATTAACAGCCAGGTGAGACAGTCGCGGGCGGTGGAGTTGGTCAGCTCGGTGATGGCGTAAACCAGCGCACGACACTGGTCGAGCAATTCCGGTTCAGTCACGGCGGTGGCGGTAAACATACCGTCCATTTCGGGGGCAGAAAGCACGGCGTAGGAGGTGTCTTCAGTGGTCATATGGGTGTTCTCACTTTGAAGTAATCCATACCTCACCAACCCACTGCTAAATGGGGTGGTAAGACGTAGCGGGGTTAGCAGACCGGTCAAAGTGGAACCCGGCGAGTGCAAGCACTCCCCCGCTACGCCTCACCATTATTCTGGCGTAACGCGTCCCTAGCAGGAATAAAAAAACCGCTGAATTATAGCGGTATATCCCCGCACTTTGAAACAGGCTGCTAAACCCGGCTGCCCATTGTGGGGCAGCTCAGGGATCATATTGTCAGATGCTGACCCGCGACAAGGATTTATTTGGCTGAATTTTGAGCTTTAGCATTTTTGGTTGGGTGGGAACTCTGACAGAAAGAAATACACTGCAAGCCGCTCTCCATCCTTGGGTGGAACGATAAAACACTTATTTTAAACTCGGAGTCAGGAGGTAAATATGTTTTTCTCTGTCGGCGTTGAGACAACCAAAGATGAAAATACCGCGTTTGGCATGATTGTTCCGGCTTTTTCAGCTTACGATTATGGCTGCTTTTCAGCCGCTGATACGCAGGGCGAGATTGCTGAAATAGCGCGGGACGCAATACTGCTCACTGTGGAAGATATGGTGTTAAATGGGAATCTTTCAGTGGACCAGATTCAAGATGCAGGATATCTGAGCTATTCACGTGATAAAGAATATGTTGATTATGATTCCTGGTTTGTCATTGACGTGGATTTGTCGCGCTTTGAAGGTAAGCCAGCGGATTAATATCGCTCAACCCAATATGCTGATAAACCGCATTGATATCCGGATAAAGACCGGCAAGGGATATATCGCGATCGTAGCCATTTTTTGCTAAAGCAGCAAAGCGGTCGGTTTGTGCCATCGGAACTCATGCTCGCGGTCATGTGCTTTGGAAATGGCTCGATTATGGTGGGGCTTTCTCCTCTGGCGGCCTTTTATGAGGGCTAAGCCCTTACTTTCGACGGCAACGCTCTGAGCATTTGCGCACTTCATCCCAGCACTTTTCCCACTTTTTACGCCATGTAAAAGGGCGCCCGCACACGCTGCAGATTTTCGTAGGGAGTTCTGACTTCTTCATCAACAGCTGCCTCCGGTAGGTGTTATCACATTATATTAGACTGATTCAGAATAGCCTGTGAGTGGATAAGGGAGTGTGGATTGGCAAACAAACGCCATGCCGTTCTCTCCGGAAAGCAAACTGAACAGCCAAATACTGGAAATGGCGTGGAAGAATCGTGGTGTAATATTCCGTAGCAGCCAGGCAAGCCACTCTACATGCAGGGAGACATTCAGGCGGGATTAAGAATTGCGTAACTTATTGAAAAATATTGGTACGCCCTACAGGATTGCACATAAACAAATAAGCCATTGTATTTAATGGTTTTTACTTAGTTCAATCTAGTTACATACCCCCATACATACCCCCAATAATTTTTCTCTCCCTCTAATGTGCATACTAATTGGCAAAAGCTGAATAATATTTCACCAAAAATTTAATACCTGATTATGGATTTCTGACGGCAAAATTTCTATATATAAGCAAAACATGGTCGGTTTGGTCGGGTAAGTCGGTTTTTTGTGTAAATATCGTTATTATTCAGACAGGTAGAGTGTTTTAAAAAACCGACCTTGCGGTTGGATTGGTCGGTTTTCTGGGGCTACTGGTCGATTATGAGAATGGATAATCAATAAAATCAATTAGATAATAAAGGAAATGTAATTTTTCAGGTCGGTTTTGGGGAGAAACGAGTATTTGAACACAGGGGCGCTGCCGCGATTGAGGAGATGTTTGAAGAGGCTGATATGTGGCTGGCTAACGATATCTGAAGAGCCCCCCAATGAGTTAGGGTTGCCTGACTGGACATTCATACATACTGAATGAATGTCCACTTATTCTAATACATCACGCCAGGTTATGATTGCTGAGTTTGCACGGATTCTTATTCAACTTTCATCACAGTGAGGCAGTTATGGATGACGCAGATTTAGCGCAGGAATTGGAGCAGGCAATTATCCAGTCCTCTTTGGTTAGTCGCCAGAAGAGCCCTAAAAGCCCTGACGGCATGTGCATATGGTGTGAAGACCAGCCGGTAGTTCCCGATACAGCGTTCTGCTCAGCTGACTGCGGTGTCGACTACAACAAGCATGTTCGAGAAATGAAGCAGCGCAGCAGTTCGTCAGCGCGAGATTCGGGTGATGAGGATTGACCTGCATCCAGTGGCCGGAGAATACGTTCGGGTGAGGTCGCAGAGATGCGGCCTGAAAGTGATACGAAAAATTTTGTTGTGTCGATAATGATTAAGATTTTTCGACTAGATTCAGCCTATCTCAGCAGTTACAATTTTCAATGTGACACTACAGGTGATGTCATCTATTATGAGTTCAGTACATGTTATCGACGATATAATCACTGACATTTCTAGGAGGAAAGCCAACATCGGATGTCAAAGCAGAACTGGAATCCTGTTTTATCTCGAAATGTTGGGCTTTTCGCATAAACCTGGAAAATCAGACAATCATAGGGTTTTTACTCACCCTTCACTATCAAAAAAGCGTAAAGACTTCACCACCTTTGGTGTCGATTGCGGTCATGGTATGAAAAAATCGCTTCTGCCTTGCTACCCCAACACAGTGCTTCGCGTTTTGAGAAAGTATAAAGATGAGTTAAAGGAAATATACGATGAAACCAATCAAACACAATCCTGAAGAGTACACGATTTCCGTCAGGAAAGAAGTGATGGACGGAATGTGTCTCTGGGTAGCAAGAGTAGACGAGCTGCCTGATGTACTTGAGTTCGGGGAAAATCGTGAGGATGCATACACAAACGCAATCTTCACCATAAAAGTTGGGCAAGATATGTGCATAGCTGAAGGCACTCCTTTCCCGTCACCAAAAATATTCAAAGAGAATGATGTTAGCGGAAGAGTTACCCTTCGCTTGAAAAAAACTTTGCACGCTCAATGCATACGGTTGGCTGATCTAGAGGGAGTGAGCTTGAACACCTTCATCGCCTCTTGCCTCCAAGCTCAATCTTCTTTGTATGGATTGTCGAACATACAGACTCAGCTGCAAGATATTGCAACAATGGTTCGCGGCATAAGGAATGACAGTAATATCCAAAAAACCATTTACACGCAACTGGCACAACAAAAAAGCGTAACGCTACGTTCTCGTGTCACGCTTCAGACAGAAGATGATTCTGAGGCTATTTCAAGGGTGAGAAATTTCTGCTCCGTAAACGTTTCAAGGTCACATGCAAATGATTAGTATTTTAAATTCAATCAAGCTTCGCGGCGTTGCTACTAATACATACAAAGTGGACTTTGACAAAGATGCCATGTCCCAAGAGGATGCTGACATAAGCCTATCCATTAAAACGGAACTCCATGATTCTGAGTCCGAAGCAGATAGGTTTAAACTAAGCTTTGAAGTGGTATCTGAAGCTCGTGATTCTGATGATAAAGTCATATTTAACATGCATCTGAAAAATGATTATTTTTTCGAAATTATTGATAAAGAACCATATTTTTCAGTTGAACCCTTAGAGAGAGCTGCGCTAAGTGCCTCTTTTTGCTATCTAGATTTCAGGCGTAAAATAATTGCTGCCGTGGTAAGCACTGGTCTTGGAGGCTTTAAGCTACCGCTAAGCCTGCAGGATTTACAGGTAGATAATTAAATCCCAACCTGGCCACCGAGCCGGGTTTATTGTGCCAGTTTTTTGGATCACAGCTTGCGAAGATGCAGTTTAGGACTACCCTCATGTTAGGGATCATTGCTGGTTCCTTTTATGGTGCAGATTATACCGCCCGGCCTAAGCCGGGTTTTTTTATGCCTGAAATTTGCATTTATCAATGGCCCGACTAAACTCAAATTGGCACAAAATAGTGCCTACCTCACAGAGCTAATGCTCGACGTAACAAGGATTTCTGCCCGCCATAACTTTTGCGGGCATTTTTTTTGTCTGAGATTTTAGTGCCAACGCTAGCTTAGCTGGTTTGCTCCTCGCCCTCTGCTGCATTCTGCCCCACGCCTTCACCTGGCTTGAGCTGATTCTCTAAATCCCTAACCCTGCGGAGAAGTTGCTGTACGACAGGAACAAGATATGCAGCACCAATTTCACCTGGGTCTACCACTTTTCCGTCCTCAATAACTACGCTGGCCAGTGGGTCATCAGGGTGAGCTTCATCAGGGATTGTCAGTGGTGTCGTAGACAGGAGCTCTGAGTCGAGTGATTCGACATTTTGGGCTGAGTATCCCACCTTTACAGATTCTGGAGACCATTTGAAGGCATAGCGAATGGGCTTAAGGCCCGAGATAAAGCGTACTGCCTCATCTTCGGTAATCTCCCTGATTATGTTCTTCACTCGCTCATCTGATGCCCCCGGAGTAATGTTTCCTGAAGTTGTAGCGATGATTCCTGTGCCGTTCTGGAATTTCCACGCGCGCGTGTAATTTAATGTATCTGTGCAAAACAATGCCGGGCCTGACAGGGACGCACTTCCGTCTGAAGCAATGGTATATCCGAATGAGGTGTTTAAAGTAATGCCGTTATGCTTGGTTGTGGCTGTGAAAGCTTTGTTGTTATAAGAGACGTTATTCTGTGCATCAAGGGTGACAATGACCCCATTATCCGCAACCCAGTTATCGCGCGTAATAGTCGCGTTAATCTTAGTCAGGCTGGTAATGTCTGTGTTCGCGCCAGATGCAGCTGCCCCGAGCCCTGAACGGCCTTCTGCCTGTGTTTTACCTCCTGTGCCACCCTGAGCAACACTGAGCGCTGTAGTCAGGCCCGTGAGCGAGGTGATATCAGAATTAGCTCCCTTTGCTGCCTTATTCGCGTACTGAGCTGCCATATAGCCCCAGCTCGGGCCAGTGAACGTGCTGCGGTCAGGGCGCTCCACTGTAACCGATGCGGCGTCACTGTAAATCTTCTGCCAGTTCGCCAGTTGCGCAATCATCCCGCGCTGGTTCGTTGCCATATCATTCAAAACTTGCTGAGTAATTGCGTACTTCAGTGTTGCCGGAACGCCGTACCAGGACAATCCGCTGGCCGTTGGTCCGTTGTACGCCTGCACAATGGTGAGCTGCGTGTTCGAAGCGATCGACGCGACAATCATGGTATAAGGCGCACCGCCGACAGTAACGCCGATGAAGTCACCTGCTTTCAGCTCAGTAGTGAACGCGGTTCCGGTGCCACCCACAGTGGTTGAGTTGTTGGTTAACGCAATAGTGCCTGCTGGCATAGTTATCTCCGGGCAATAAAAAACCCGGCACGGTGGCCGGGTTCAAAGATGTTTGTGTGAGCTATTTATCACATGTTGTTCGGGTGAAGTTATTCTTACTTACCCATTGCCAGTTGAAAGGATAACCGGCTTTGTACTGAGTTTGATTTGCCTGCTGGCGTACATCATAAATTTGTACAGTGGTCTCGTTGCCAGAAATCAATGCAACACCTTCACAAACTGACTGCTGCTTTTCAAGTAATCCGCTACAACCGGACACCAGAAGAACCCCGAGAATAATTGATAACTTATACATTATGAAACCTCTAAATATGTTTCATACAGATTAATCAATTTTATGTGGGGGAATGATTTGAGTTTTCGATCGTTTCGATCGAATTAGTACATGCTTACATTTATCGCTTTTATAGTGTTTCTGCGGTTGTAAAACTGAACGTTACTGGCCCCACTGCCTGAATCCCCAACAAATTCAGACTTTACTACCGTGCTACTCCCCGATTTATATGCTGAGGTGTAAGCAATGGCCTGGATTGGGTACACCTGTCCGCCCTGGTTTATCACCCCATTGAAACTTCCCATTACGTCTGGCGCTACAGCCCACTCACCAACTAAGGTGGCGGTGGCGTTGTAACCTGAAGCGTTGGGATCTGCCTGGTTTCCTACGACTTCAACACCTCTTAAAACCTTCGTCTCGTTTGTTATCACGCAACGCCCGGCGGCATCCCAAATAGCTATCCCATACTTAGGCGGTGTCTGGTATTGATATCCAAATACATAGACATCCAGTGTAAAGCCGCTCGCAGCCCCTCTGCTATCAACTACATAGTTGCCGGTTGTCACCGTGTCGAGATAATAAGAAAATGAACTACCTGCTACATTGGTTCGGCAGAAAACCAATCTGAAAGTGCTGTCGTTAGGGTGTATAACGCTTATTCCTCTACCACCAGTTATATTGTAAGTTTTTTTCTCTATTAAGCACAGGGGAAGCGTGTCAAGGACGTAATAAGGATTACCCTGTTGGTCTGCGAGGAAAGCACCATAATTAGCCATTATGCTGTCCTTAAATAAAAAACAACGCGCCCGGCGGAACGTGGCTCTGTTCCTGCAGAATAATCAGAACCTACCGCTGATATAGTAACTGTCCCGCCGTTTATGGTGAACTTCCGGCGATCCATTGTTCCCGTACCTGAAGTGTTCTGGAAAAGATAATCTATCCGCATCCCGGTAGGTACTGTGTAAGACCACGTTCCTGTGGTCTGCCCGTCTGTAAGGGTTGCAGTTCCCAGGACCAGAACACGTACAATGCCCGTGTTGTTATCTACTCCATTAGCGTCCCAGGTAGCAATACCCCAATCTGCCATCAGAATGCCCCTGTAATGCGACCAATCTGGACTCGAAGTCTTCCGTTGCCGTCAGCAACGCTAATCGTCTGGTTAGTTTGCTTCATTTTACCTTCGCCAGCAGTTGAGCCATAGTTTTCAATCACCCCTGTTTTGAAGTTGAGAGAAAGCCCGGACTGGCCCGCAACCCAATTATCTGACTGAAGCACATCAGTAATGTTGCCGCGCCCGATCCAGGCGGTGCCAATGAATGCCTGGTTAATCAGTACCTGCCCGTCTTTAATGATGAACGGGGAGTAATAATTACCCTGTGAACCACTGATGACAACGAACTGATTAGCGTTCACAGCAACGCGCGTATCAACGCTGGTGCCGTTGACTGTTGCGGCCACAGACAGGCCCGCATCGTAGTTCGTGCCGTTATATCTGATGCCGGTCTTCAGCGTGTAAATGGCTGAGGGGTTATCGACATCAGCGTATGCGACGAAATTCTGCTGAATTGCCGCCTGCTGTTCGTTGTAGTTGGCAGTTACAACCGTTGCCAGGCTGGCGACAGATGACTGCGCATCCGTTGCCACCTTGCTGGCCTCAATGATGCCAGCGCGGTTTTCACCATACTGTGACCACTGCTGAGTCACGTTGTCGTAGCCCGCAAGAATGTCCTTCATGGCGGCTTCCGGGTCAGTAATGAGCGGGTCAAGCAACGCCTGGCCGTCCGGTGAGGTCAAAAACTCTTCGACAACATCATCAATCAGCTCGCTTGCGCTGGAGTTTGTTGCGCCGCCCACAAATGCAGTCCAGTCACCCACATTGCCGATTTTGTCCACCAGCCGCGCCCGGTACCAGCGGCGAACGCCACCAGGCATGGGCCCGTGCTGATAGCTGACGCCGGGGTATGGGACATAGGTCAGAAACTGCGGGTTCTGGCCATCTGCTGTGGTGGCCACCTGCAGTTCTGTGTAAGCGGTGTCGCCAGAGCCAGCGGGGAATGCCCAGGTAACATCGATATTCCACACAACGTTAGTGGTGGCGAGCAGGCTGACAGGCGTACCAGGCTTACCGACTTTTCCGTTGAGGGTGGTCGTCTCTGCGTTGCCCCACGGCGATGACACATCTGCAGCATTGACCGAACGGACGCGGACATCATAAACCCCGGCATAAATGCCCTGAATACTGAAGCCCGTTGCGCTGGTCTGGCTTACGTTAACCCAGTCACCATTATCTTTTCGCCACTGCGCCATATAGCGAATTGCACCCTCGGCCTTATCCCATGAGACCTCCATACTTGCCACTGACAACCCCTGTGATGCAAAGCTGTTCTCTGAGATTTTTATATTGGCTGGCGGTTTCATTACCGCAATCGGTGTAACGGTTACGGGCGGGCTTTCAATGCGCACGCCATCATCAATGTATCGGAATTTATTGGGGTCATGCTGCACGCCGGAGACCGTAAACGTACCTTCATCATCACCGTTAGCCATTACCGATGTGACGCGGTAGTACTGCACGGCCAGATCGTCGCTGTCGATGCTCCATACCGCGCCCGCCACAGGCACGGATGCCCATGCCGTGCTGACCGTTACGGTGCGCTTATCATCGCTGATTGCGCTGATGGTTCGCGTCTGCGTCTTTCCGTCAGTCGTGTTAAGAATGAGGCGATCGCCTGCTGCATAATCAATTACCCTGTCCAGCGTCACTGAACGGCCATTTACCGCGTGAATACGCCCGCCGTTTTGCCTGCCAGCCAGGAAAGGATCGGCTACGGCGATGATTGAAGCCGGTAATGGAATGTGACCGTCAAGGCCAACGCCGAATGAGATCGAGCCATCCTTTGCGTTGGTCAAAAGAGCCCACCGCCCCCTGCGATGCGCCTCACTCTGCGAGGTACAACCAATTGCCGTAAGCTGCATTTCCTGCACGCCGTATCGCGCCACCAGCTCAGAGTCGTAAACGGTTTCCACGGTATCAGTGTAGTGATTCTGAGGATCGGAATAGCTGACCTGACAGGATGAATAACGGTTTTTGTAAGAACCGCCTGCAGTCGTGAACAGGCCATTGATGACGTTTGCGGCTGTATAGGTCCAGTCAGGGTCAACATGCCCGTCAGACGTCACCTGCGGGATATCGGCATTGACGAAAATTTGATTATTCCCCCAGAATGTAATGCCCCGGAATATTGCTGCGATATCCTTCAGAACGTTATACGCGTCCTGCTGGCTCTGGATATAAACGTTACAGGTGAATCGCGGCTCAGTACCGCCAGCGCCGTTAGATACCTTTTCATCGCAGTAAGCAGCGATGGAATATAACTCCCACTTGTCAATCATGGAGGCATCGACACGATTTCCCATGCCGAAAATTTTATTCAGCACAAGGTCATAAAAAATCCATGCCGGGTTATTACTGTACGCCCACACAAAATTGCCGTCCCACGCGCCGGTATACTCCCGGGTGACGGGGTTGTAGTTCGACGGAACGCGAATTCTGCGGCCTTTTGGCCTGCAGGTAACTTTAGGTGCATTGCCGTTAAACTGGGCGGCATCAAACTCGACGTAGAGCAGTGCTGTATTCGGGTAACGCAGTTTGCTGTCGACCACCTCTGCGTAGGAGTAAACATTGAAGGCATTCATCAGCTTGCTGGGTGTCTGGGAGTCCGGTGTAATTCTGCGCACGCGGATTGCCCAGAGTGAAGTTGCCTTGGGCAGATTGATGCGGTGGTCGCGCTGGTACTCAGACGTTGTTTTACCTTTAAAACTCGCCTTTACCACTTCCTTCCACGATCCGCCGTCTGTCGACAGGTCGATAGCGTATTCGGTGACGGTGCCCACCATGTCCCCGTTATCTTTATAAAGATACTGGCGGGGGAGGCTCAGTTTTATGCGAACGGCGTCAAGGTCCAGCTTAGTCAGCTGGCGGGTCCACGGGGTATTCTGTTTTACCTCGATGCCGACTGCCAGCTCGTTATCAATCTCTGGCATGCCCTGTATATAGGTCTGGTCCTGCGTGCCTTTGCGGTAATCCCATACAACGCCAGTGAAATTGTAGCTGCCATCGTCGTTTGCCAGTTGAGTATCATTCAGCAAAATATCCTGAGCAGTCAGGTCGCCTTCGATTTCACCCTCAGCGATAGCCAGAAGCATTTTAAGCTTTGCGGTGGAAAGAAGGTCATCAGGTTGTTCGTAAGGAGTGTGGGGAGTGCCACCGCCCCCTTTCCTGCCATGAATAAATTCCACGCCATTGATAATTTGCATATCCCACCCATAAAAAAGCCACCCGAAGGTGGCTGATATTCACTGAATAATGTTTATTGCTGATCGCTGGTGAAACTTCCCGCGCTGATGATCGCACCACCGATTTCCCGCTGCCCGTACAGGACAGGCACCGGATAGCCCATTGCCACGGTGTTTACAGGCGAGCCGAAAGCGTAGTTCGGCTTGTTATCAGTGCTAGATGATGCGCCGATGCTGTAGCTGGGCTGCGGCGTCAGCATCTGAACCACACCACCGAGCGCCATTGACAGGCCTAATCCGGTAAGGGCCACGGTAGCGACTGCAGCGGTACCTGTTGCAGCACCAGCTGTACCCGCCAGCGTAGCCCCCCAGGCGGCCATGCTCCCGCCAGCAGTAAAGAAGGCAGCAACAAGGGCAATGGCACCAATGACCACCTGTAGTGCGCCGAGCTGTTTGGAACCCTGCGGGATCGGAACCATGCTGAATTCAACGGCGGTGGAGCACATGTTAAATTCCTGAACGCCGATGTTCTCCCCGCTCCGGTAGAACGCAAACTGAACGCCGTCATGGTGAGCAGTGGCCAGATACTTTTTGAAACCCGGTACCTGAGAACACATAGCCCTGAGCATCTCGCTCAGGTCTTCAACGTTGAAACGGTGAATTCGGCCAAATTTCTTTGCCGCCACGCCTTTAAGGACCATGGTTTTAAGCATTAATCAGCTCCCTGTGTCTGACTACCCTGACAATCCGCTCACGCCAGTAAGCGCCGATTGGAACCCTGTTAGAAAGGTTCCCCTGCCCGTGATGCAGCATGATGTTGTCCCCCTGGTACAGGGCTGCATGATTAGTGACGGGTGCGCCAGACTGGAACATAATCATGTCACCGGGCCGCATTTCTGCGAGTGGCACCTCAACGAACCCTTCATCCTGCCAGTTGTCGTCATACCGGCTTTCCCGTCCCTCGTTCCACCACTCATAATCTACCGACCAGTTACGCAGGGTTATGCCGTACTCGCGCCGATAGTAATCCATGATAAGCGACCAGCAGTCAGCGTGACCCAGCACCCACGGGCGGCCTACATAGTCACGATCGCAGCGGGGCGAAAGCGTGCACCAGTCACCGTCAGGCCACGACATAATCCCCCACTCCAGCCCGGAGTGATCGCAGTGGATTCGGTCAGTCTCTGAAGGAACAAGCACCGCAACATCAGGATGGGAATGCACAATCATCAGAATTTCGCCCTGCTTTTCGGCGGCGATGTAGTCATCAGGGGACAGCGTGAAGCTTTCCTCCGGCTTTTCAGCAACGTTGCGGCAGGGGATGTAAACCTGTTTCCTGCCCTGCTGCACGACAACGCCGCAGGCTTCACGCGGATACTCCGCAATGACATGCGCTCTGATTGCAGTGAGTAATTTTTCCCGCATGATTATTTCCCCTGAAGATTTGCCGCAGGGAATCCCCCGAACGGCAGTGGCTGATCTTCACCAATACGCGCCGTGCAGTCAGCCTTCCGGCCGCCACACTCGTCTTTCGATGGGTCGCTGGTCGGCGTGCCGTCTTTAGTGAAGTACTTCGTGCCGTTGTAATCGCAGCCCGTCCCCGTGCGATACCAGCCGCGCATGCACCAGGTGCAGAGCGGGGTAATCTGTCGGGTGGGGAGCTGTAGATTCTGAATGTCGAAAGGTGAACAGAGTTCGAAGTCGACCTGCACGCGGGTTTCAGCCGTCTTGGCGTTAACATAGAAGAGCTGAACGCGCTCTTCTTTAGGGTTGGCGTTAGCGTTGCCCTGCTCCCAGTTAGCCGCGTCAAGGTATTTAAGCAGGGTTGTCCTGATCCTGACTTTCGCTTTAACAAGGTCCTGGTACTGAAGGCAGAGCGCAGTAACCAGATTGCCAACGTTACCCACGGACAGGCTGGGGGTTGGCTGTGCGCCCGCGCTGGAAAGCTCCATCCCTTTTAGCTCATAGGGGTGTGGGTCGTACTCGTTACCCTGCCAGATAATTGACGGGAGGTTCTCTGCGGCAAACGACTTCCAGCCTTCCGCGTTGATATTGTACGCGTGAAACCGGAATATTCGGTCCAGGCCAAATTCAGTGCCGTCAATTTCGATAAGCTGAACAATGCTCCCCGGCTCCAGCTGCTGTATGTCCTGCGTAAAGCTCATATTTCACCCATAAAAAAAGGCCTGCGCAATGCAGACCTTTTTGTCAGGTGTGGAACCTGGTGATTACATGCCGGGAAGGGAGCTATCCTCCGCTTTCTTTCACTCTTCCTGCTAAGGAGAGGCACATGTATCCTTCCAGAATTCCACAGCAATTAATTTAACACACCATTTTTAGGGTGCAAATGCCTGTTCAAACGTGAACGTGATCTCCACAAGCCCTTTGTTAATAAACTTCGGGTTTATCGAATCTGTTTTCACCCTGTAGAGCTTTTTTTCACCCCACGGGTTTACCCACCAGAACGAGCGGATGACGTGATTTTTCAAAAAGGTGCGAACCGCTGCCATTTCATCACGCTGGCCGTTAACTGATAGGTTCCAGGTCTCTGAAGCCGAGTTAATGCCATTCTCAGCAACCTGCCTGTAACCATCTCCAAACTGCGCCATAAGTGCTGAAACGGTGATTTGCTCACTGCCGCTGATCCTTACCGGCCATTCAAAAGTATCTGTCGCCATTGCCCTTATCCCCTTCTGCCATATAACAGGCCGCCCGGTGAAAACTCCTTGCTCAAACGTTCTGTGATCGTTGTCTGAACCATCGATTTAATCTGTGTGGCAACATTGGCAGTACCCTTGTATCCCGTATCACCAGCGGCATCGGTGCTTTGCATAATCGTTACGGGCGCATCAACCTGAATGTAAGTCGGATTACCCTGGGCCGATGCCGAAGCGCTTCCCGATGATGATGCCGGATAGACAAGCCCGCCATCAGCGTAGCCCCGCATCATGCCGTAAAGGTTTTTGACGCCGATACGCTGGGTCGCCTCTTTGGTGAAAACAAACTCACCGCCATGGACCACGCCTTTCGGCTCATACTTCCCGCCATCGCCCGTATATCCACCCTCGTCATATCCCGTATAGCTGGTGCTTAACCCCATTGCGCCCGTACTTCCCGCTGATGCTGATGCGCCAGCACCGCCTATCGCGCCACCACCGAACCCCATAAACGCTGACAAAACCGTTTTTGTCAGAATGGCCTGAGCAGCCATATCCACCAGGCTTGAAATGATGCTTTGAGCCAGCGAGGAGAACATATTTGCCATGCTTTCCTTAAATGACTGCGTTCCAGTCAGCAGCCCGGTCAGGGCGTTGGTGGTGCGCTCCCGTACTGCATCAATCAGGCTGATATACCCCTTATGCAGCCTGCTCTGTCCGCTGTAGAGATTCAGCGCCGCCTGATACTGAGCATCAGCGGACTCCTGAGACGATTGCTGCATCAGGGCTTCATACTGATCTTTATTTATTTTGCCGTTGGCGTAGTAAGCGTCATAAAGGCTCTGCTGCTGTACCAGCTGATTCTGCAATCTGGCCACCGGGTCTACTTCGCCAGCAATGTTCATCCTTGGGGCTGCCTGTGCGTCAGCCTGCGCCTGAAGGAGTTCTTTGGTGCTGTTCTGGGAAAGTGTGATCCTGGCTGTCAGATACTCTTTCTCGGTCAGCAGGCGGGCATCGTACAGGCCTTTCAGCTCCTGGCTGGTTTGTCTGGCCTGACGGATGACCTCCTTCTCAGGGGCATACTTGTCTGCCAGTTCCAGCCGCTGGCGCTGATAGTTTTCAGCGTTTAGAAGCAATGTTTTCTGCAGATCGCCCTGACTGACGCCTGACGCTTTGGCCTCTTTAATCAGCTTGTCCCGTGAATTTTTCTCCTGAAGGTTAATTTTTTGCAGGCTGGTTGCGTTGGCTTCCTCAATTTCACGGCGCAGAGATTCATACTGCTTCAACGCCTGTGCGCCTTTCTTATCCGCTTTGCCGGGGTCTTCGCCCGACCAGGGTGATTTCTCCCCCTTCCCTGCTGCAGCGGTGGCGTCCGTCAGCGCCTTGACATCGTTTTGCAGGTTTGTTGCATAATTAGCGATACCGGTCTGAACGAGGAAACGCGCTTTACCGACATTTTCCATATTGTCTTTGGTAGTGATCAGCCCTTTATTGACTGATTCCAGATCGGCTTCGGCGCGGGTTTTATCTTTCTGAACGCCAGACAGCTGGCCGAAAGGGTCAAATCCTTTCAGGTCATCTATACGGCTGTTCGCGTCCTGAATCTCCTTCATCAACTGGTTGCGCTGAGTAACCTGGTTCTGGTACTGGTCCTGAAGGTCGAGCTGCTTGACCGACAGCTGTTTATCTGAAAGCTGCATCAGCGCGGCGGTGGTTTCGATCACAGCATCTTTCAGGTTAATAGCGGACTGACGCGCATCCTTCGCCTGCTGATGGAAGTAGAGCAGCGCAGAACCCGCCAGCATTGCCGCACCGACCGGGCCACCAATCAAAGATAACGCGCCGCGCGCGAGGCCTATGCCTACGGATGCCGCACGGGATGCTACTGAAAGCCGCGTGTTAGCAGCGGCCAGACTGGCAGTAGCATTGGCCTCGGCGATCCGGGATTCGCGAATCTGACGGCTCAGAGCAACCTGCTCCTGCTGATAACTGACGTTGAGGCCTGCAGCCTTATTAGCCGCAGAACGCGTGGCGTAATAGCGCGCCTCTTCCTGAGCCTGTAACCGCGTAGCCTGCGCAGCTTCAATCGTTTTCTTGGCGATATCGGCCTGCTGCAGAGCTGCATTTCTTACTGCTTTCTGATTATCCACCCAGGCAGATATGTTACCGCGAAGGCCCGCGGTCAGTTTCGTCGACAACACAGGGATAAGCGTATACAGCGCGACAGATGCAACGGTATTGAAATTATCCGTCAGCCCGTTAATCGCGTCCGTAACTCCCTGGACGCCGCTGCGCAATGGCCCGGTGCCGGACTGCCCCACTTTGATGATCAACCCTTCGAAGGCGCTGGTCAGACCCATCAAGTCGCCGTTGAGGTTGTTCACGCGAATGGCGGCCTGCTCATGCGCTGTCTGAGTTCCCGTCAGAGATTTGGTCAGTTCGTCCAGCTTGCTGCGGTTATCCACCAGGATAGATGCGGCATTGAGATTTTCCACGCCGAAAAGCTTCACAGCCTGCGCCGTAGACAGGTTCTTACCTGCGAGGTTGCCAAGCGCCTGACTTAAACCGACCACTGATGGCTTAAGCGATTTATCTGTGCCCTTTTCCAGATTGAGAATAACGTTGCGTAAAGCAGTGCCAGCCTCGCCCCCTTTGATTTCACGCGATGCCAGGACCTGAATCGCAGCATTAAGCGTTTCAAATCCGATACCTGCCTGAGCGGCTGCTACGCCGCCATTTTTGATGGCTGCCGCAGTATCGTTAATTTCCGATGCGCCATACTTCGCGCCAGCGGCCAGAACGTTGATATAGCGATCGGCCTGATTCGCACCGGCCCCGAACTGATTCAGTGAAAGCGCCAGCGTTTTGGTTGCATCGGGTAAGGTGCTGCCAGCAGCCTGAGCCAGCACCAGAGCGCTGTTAGTCGCCCGGGTGAGGCCGTCAGCTGTTTCCAGCAGTTCAGGCTTGGCAGAGGCCATCAGCTTCAGAGCTTCAACCGCCTGGCTGGCGCTGTACTCAGTGGTACGCCCCATCTGCTGTGCGGCTTCATCCAGCGCTTTAAGCTGGGTCCCGGTCGCACCGGTAATCGCGGAGAGGTCAGACAGAGCCTGACCATACTGCCGGGAAGTCTGGATGATTGTGCCGAGCGACAGGCCAACGCCTGCCAGACCAGCCAGCCGCCCGGCAAGGCCCGTCACTGATGTGCTGATACGTTTGTAAGCATCCTCAGTTTTTTTGGCATCATCCTGCGCCTTGCGGTTGAACTGCCGGGATTGCTTATCAGCATCGCCGTATGCGCCAATTAACTGAGATTTGAAATTGGCCGCGTTAAGGTGCAGCCCGACCGCAAGCGAAGCAACATCAGCCATTACATTAGCGCTCTCATTACCGCGTTACACTGCTCGTTAACACTCCGGTCAGCGCTCCGCGTGGGTTCAGGTGGGGATGGTTTTGCCTTATGGGATATGTCTTCAGGCTGAGTTTCAGCGCGTGACAGCACACCCTGCCTGATGAAGAATGCCTTCCAGTGATTCAGCGTATCGACGGGCAAGGCAGCAATTTTTGCGGGGTCAGGCTCGCCCCAGCGATCGGCCAGCCAGAAAATCAGCTCAAGCCAGGGCGAGCTGCTTAGTTTTTTTCCGCATCTTCCAGCTTGCCGATCGCGTGCTTCTTCACCTTCTCAATGGCTTCAAGGAGCGTAGGGTTATCGTGGGCGTCAATCAGCTCTGCTGCAGTGGGGAGGTATTCAGGGGAAATCGCGCTACCGTCAGGATTTGCCAGGCAGTCGATAATCAACTGAACGCTGAGTTCTGAGGATTTACGCACGTCACCTTCGACATAGGCTTTATCAAGCGTCTCCTCATAGGTTATAAGCTCCCCGGCAGACTTCCTGCGCAGAAAGACCTTAGCGCCGAATAGAGTCGTCTCGGTGGCGGTATTACCTGATTTCAGCAGCGCTGATTTCAGTGACGAAATATCGTAATCATTATTTACGGTCATTTTTTATTTTCCATGTTGGGATAATTCGCCGCCCGAAAGCGGCATTTATGCGTGGCACTGGTGATTACGATGTTGCTTCGGTGCCCCAGAAAATATTGTTCTGCTTGCCCTGGACGGTGATCTGAATTACTTCACTCGCAGGCGCGGTGATTTCATTCATCTGCCAGCCAGAAAGCGCCAGAATCATATTCGCAGTGCGACCGTTTGGCAGCTCAACGTAGAACTGAACCGTTTCACGGTTTTGAGCCGCGTTCAGGAAAGCAGCAAAGTTTTCATTAGACGGATCGTCAATGAAGCCCAGCGACTTTTCAGGGCCTTCAGGCAGATCGGAAATAAACTGCTTGCTGGTATCAATCAGCGTGGTGCAGTCCACGAAACCGCCCGTCTGCCCGGTAGCGCCCAGCGCCTTACAGTTAATCAGCGGTTTCATCGCCGAGACTTCAGCGCCTGATGGACCATACTTAACTACGGTACCCGCAGGCAGCATCGCGTATTCCGGCGAAGTTTTGTTATCAGCCATGTTTTTTCTCTCTCAGATAAATGGCAGCAAGCGCTACCCGTTGTTTAAAATGCGATCGCGGATTTCAACCGCCAGAATGCGGAGGACTTTAGCCTTGTTGTAATCCAGTGCAGGGCGAATAAACGGTGAGGGTATTTGTTTAACCGTGCCAAATTCCTGCGCCAGCGCTTTGATATAATGCTGTTTGCTCGGGCCAACGCGTAAAACCACTACGGCATTGCCACGAGCGCGGGTTGTAGAGCGGATTTTGATGGAGTCGCGCATGTGAGGGCCAGCAGCGGCATTGTCATAACCCACATTCTGCTTCATGTCCTCTTCGACCACGGCAAGAGCAGCGCGCCCGGCATCTCGCAATACCTTTGTGCCGGCTTTATTCCCCAGCTCGATAAGTTTGCGCTCAAGCTCTGCCAGCCCAGTAACTTGCATATTTATCATGATGAACTCTCGAAGAAGTAAACGATATAGTCCCTCGCCAGTCGATATTGCACGCTATTGTTCGTCAATGTTGTGCAATCCTGAACTATTCCCCCGCGCTGGACGTACTGGACTGGATAACCGGCTATTACCCCGTGCTGAACACCTTTCCAGGCGTTCCAGATTGTACGGTCCAGCTCCAGCAGTGCCGTGTAATCATTAACCCGATAAATTGAAATCTGAAACCGCCCTGCTACCAATCCCGTGCGCACTAACCCACCATCTACTTCTGGATCGGATATCCGCTGGAAGGTCACCCCTTCCTGTACAGGGTCGGGCAGTAACAATGGGTAAACCGGCAGGCCAGAAAGGATAACGAGTGAATTGCGAATGGCATTTTCAATCATGTCGTGCGTCTCTTTCGGCTTTGAGAACCAGCCGATCTGTCCGGCTGTGATCCACTGAGACAACGGTATAATTTGCCTCCTTCCATCTTACTTTCCAGTCGGTCGTAACGGCTGGGCCGCCAGACCGAATGGTGAAATGCCAGGTTTCCACAACCTGCTGCTGGTCCAGTGTGCGTATTTTTCGATTCGAAACCATTTCCGCAGCAGCCCAGACTTTCGCCATATCAACAGGAATGCCAGGCAACGGCTCTCCCAGCGGTCCTGTTGAATGATTTATTACCTGAAGGGTAATTATCTGGTTCAATCGGCCAGCTTCAAGACCCGTAGTCATAAGCTCATCCTCAAACAATGGTTGGGGCATGGAGGGTGTAGATGAATGCAGTGACGCTAAAGGGAAGATATCCCTGTGCATATCGCTGCTCCTCCTCACCATTTTTAACCCTGTCAAAAATTCCGACCAGAATCAGGGTAGACCGTTTAACCCTTTGCAGTGCCTCGCCTTCAATTACCTCACCATCATCATCAATAATCAGTGAGCGGGAACTCTTCACGTAATCTAAAATCACTGCACTTGCCTGATAAATTGCCCCCTGCAGCTCAGCATCCGTGGCATCGTTATCAATACGGAGATAGGACTTGACCTCATCGAGCGTCACCAGCGCGATCATGGCTTCACCCTCGCATCACGGCCGCGTTTGACAGCCAGCTTCCAGCCTTTTGAGCCTGATTCGCCGGGCTTATCCACCGTCTCTTCGCAGCAATACCAGACAGAACCGCCCCATGTCACACTGTCACCAGGCTGATATTTCTCACCTTCGCTGAAAATGTCGCGATAAATCATCACCGGAACGCTGAAGGTTTTCTCTGTCTTTTCGCCGCTGGATTTTACTGCGCAGACAGTGAAGCTCCGCTCTTCCGACTGAGAAATATCGATTTCACTGATACCATCAACAAGGCACTCCCATCCGTTCATGCCCGTTGTTTTCTGATACGAACGCCACAGGCCGCCGAGATGAATGGCATAGGTACCGCGCGGATACGATTTCTCAGCATTAATTTCAGGAGCGATTTCAAGCTGCAGCGCGTCTTTTCCGTCCTCCCCATCCTCGCCATCTTTAGGCTGGGGCAGCAGCGAGACGGCATCCTTCACCATCTGCCCGATGTCTGGCAGCGGGTCCGGTTGCGGCAACTCTATGGCTGAAACGGCTTCACAAACTAAAGCCGCGATATCCGGTAGCGCTGGCGCTTCAGGCACCGGAATATCTGCCACGGCATCCTTCACCATCTGCCCGATGTCTGGCAGCTCCGGCGCGGCAGGAACCTCAATCATTGCAAGCACGGATTTAGCTATTGCCTCTTCGTCCGGTGCAGCATGCTGCAGCTGCTCAATAATGCCTTTCAGCGCTTTGATTTCAGCTGCCTGCTCCGCCATGGCTTCTTCATGACTTTTTTTCAGAGCTGAAAGTTGCTCTTTTACTGCTTCACTGACAGCCTTCAACAGTGACATGTCACGTTCATTCATGGGTCAGCATTCCTTTCAGCATTGCTTTGACCATGAAATGCTCCTGCTCGGAAAGAGCCCTGGTGCTTTCATCGTCAATGGTTGGTAACGGATTGGTGGCTGGTTCAGATTTGGACTTGCTTCCGAACGGGTCGTCGCTGGCGTCCCTTTTGGCCAGGGCGGACAGCGCGTAGTTTTGCTGCTGCAGGTACGGCGTATCGCCCCCTTCAACTGGCGGCATGTTTTCGCTCTTACGCGCCTGGTTTGGCGTCAGGAAGCCTGCGCCTATTCCCTCGCTGTAAGTTTTATAGCGCCCCTCTGTGTCCATGCGGATGAGCATGCTGAGGTCGAACTCCACGCCAGTCTTATCGTCGAGATCCAGAGACTCATCCAGCAACAGCTCAATCGCTTCAATGTGGGTCTGAAGACACTGCGAGTAATAACCCTGCTCAAGCGCCTCAATGTTGTTATACGAGGGCGTGGAGGCCGTGTTTACCTTGTAAATCGGCACGTGGAAGGTTGAGCAGATGATTTCAGCGGTCAGCTTGAGCTGCTCGACCATCTGCGCGTCAACGGCCGTCATGGATATGGTGACAAATTCAGCGCCGTCAGCAAGCAGGCCAGTTTTGCCCGCATTAGCACCAGAATATCCCGCATCCCAGTCCTGCTTTATATCTTTGGCCTTGTCTCTGTCCACGGAGCCGGGAACCTTAATCACACCGCCAGGCCTTCCACCATTTTTAAAATGGTTGGCGGAGTTGGTCAGGATGGCATCGCCCTGCATGGCTGTTAAACCACATGCATAAACAGGCGAAAGCCCACAGAGTGGATGGTAAAAGCAGTTGAAGCGGTCATGGATGATTTCACGCGCGGGAACCATCACCTGCTGCTCAATCCCGTGAACGTTATCAGGGCGAACCTGATAGAAAATCTCCCCATCGTCGGTAACGTAGGGTGTGACCTTATTGGGGTCAAGAACGCGCAACTGCCTGACCTCTCCACTGCCATCGCGCAGCTTCAGGACATACGTATTTCCATCAGAAAGCTTTGAGTTCATCCAGCACTCTACAAACTGCATCCGCGTCTGAAAGCTGTTTGGCTTCCTCAGCAGCGGTGAAATTTTGGGGTCTGTGTGATCGGCCCAAATTCCGCTACCCAGCTTCTTTTTCAGCTGAAGAGGCATTTTGGCAATGTCTGCTGATATAAGTGAAATACAGGAGAAAACCGCGTGATACGCCAGTACTGTTGTGGCGTCCACCTCAATGTTTCTTTGCCACGCCCCCGTGAATGACTCAAAAATTCTGCGCCAGCCACCATTACTGGCAGCCTGAAGCGCCTTTTCCTGCTTTGGCTTTTTGCGGAAACCGAACATTGGCAGCTTCTCCCGGGCTTAATTCTTTTTCTGGCTCTTTGCCTTCTTCTCGACCGTATCAATAAATTCGACATAGCCGGTTAAGCGGAGAACCTCAGCGTGATCGTCACGCAGAAAGCGTTTCTCACCCGCGTATGCATCGTGAGTGTTTTTCAAATAGCGAACCTGTTTCATAGGCCAAGAGCGGGGATTTCTCCCCGCATCTCCTTTTAGCTGCCAGCGTTTGCGCTGTAGTTGACGTTAGTGATAACGGCAACTGCTGCGTTACGGCGGCGCTTCCAGTTAATCCAGCGCTCGGCGCGGATGGCCACGCTGTTAGTCTGGAACATGGAAACCATCTCCACCGGGGTTGGTTTCGTGCTGTCACCGGTCGGCGTGCTGGACATCTCCAGTGATGCTTCGCGAGACATATCGACGGCGACACCGCCATCATCGGCCAGATAGATATCAGGCGCGTTTACCAGAACCAGCTGAGTTCCCACATACTGCGAGACGATGACCGGAAGGCCCTGGAAAGTACCGCCGAGCATGGTCATATCCGGATATTCCTTCTGGCCAAGCGCATTTTTACGCATAGACAGAGACAACGCGGTAGTACTGGACATCAGCCAGACTGCGCCGGTCGGCTGGAGGTCGGCGGCCACAAATGTTGCAAATGCCGCTGCCGCATCATCATCAGGGTTTCCGGTAGACGCGGTGCCGGTAATTCCGTTAGTAATGGAAGCCGGTGAAACGTTAGCCACTTCAGCTTTTGTCGGGTCGATGAAGTCAGTATCAAGCCGCGCGATAACTGCTTCTGCCAGCGCGTTACGTACCAGTGCATCAGCGGCAGGGTTAGAAAAGCGGATCAGTTCGTCGGTAAGAACCGCGATTGCCGCCACTTTGGCAAAACCGAAGGTGATGGATTCGAAGTCGAACTTCGTCAGCGGCTTGGCTTTACCCTGACCAACCCAACTGGCCGAGCCACCTGAAGTCTGCGCAGGAATACGCACGTTGAATGGCACACTACGCAGCCCAGGGATATTTCCCTGACCGAATCGGCCAATCAGTGTCTGAGGGCGCAGGAACTCGATGAAGTCCTGAGCATACTCCTGATATTCCACCAGGCTGCCAGCCCATGTCGGATCGGTAGTGGTACCTGCCCCAACTGCTGCTTTTAATACGTGATGCAGTTTGGCGTCCAGGGGATACTGGTTTTTGGCGATGGCCAGCGCTTCTGTGCGGCTACCGTTAGCTGCAGCCAGTGACTTGGCGAAACGGGCAAAAGCGATCCCCTTTTCCAGCGGTTTCTCAACACGGATTACCGCAGGAGAGCGGGTATCGACCGTATTTACTACCGCACCACCCGCTGCTTTCTGAACTGGCTGAGCCGTTGAGGCTTTAGCCGATTCCATGTCGCGCAGGCGTGCCAGGTGTGCATCCACGGATTTAATTTCCGCGCTCACCTCGTCGTATTTCTCTTCTTCTTCCGTATCAAGCGTGCGGCCTTCATCGAAAGACTTGGACATAACCGCCTGACGCTCAGCATCGAGGGTAGCGCGTTTGGTTTCGAAGGTTTTAATCTGCTCGGAAATGTTCATTTTGAATCCTTTAGTCTGAGAGTTTTTTTGTGCTGTAGCGCCAGCAGATTTTTCGGTTTTCGACGCGATTTGCGGTTTGCCTGACGCGGCACGCAGTCTCTCGTCGATAGATTTAACGGTCTGGATGGTGCCTTCGGCGTTGGCAGGCACCGTTACAACGGAGAGTTCGTACCACTCCCAGCTGGTATAGCGGACTCCGCCCTCGTCGATATATGCGTATTCAATTGGCCGGAAGCCGATTGACAACCCTTTCACAAGGCCAAGGCGGATGCTTTGCCATGCCTCTTCAAGCCTGGCGGCAAGCTGGCTCGGTGAGTCCGCTTTTGCCAGGGTGGCTTTAATTTCGATCCCCTCGGCGGTCACCTTCGCACTGGTGACCTGTCCGACAGGAGACTGATGGTCGTGCTGCCAGAGCAGCGGGATGGGTAACTGAAACTTTGCCCCCTCTGGCATCACTATGTCGCCATAGCGATCCGGTGAAGGCGTTGTCGCAATACCCGTGATTTCCCGCGTATCCTCGTTGACCGCCTTCACCTTAAGAAGGCTGACGGCGTGCTGATTCTTCATTTCCCTTTCTCCAGAAACGAAAAAACCCGCCGGAGCGGGTCGTTGAGAGCGGAATTTCTAAATGAAAAACACGCTGTAATCTTTTTTGGTTGCTGACGGGTTCAGTGCCATCAAAAAAATGGCGTTAAAAAGTGCCATCAATGGGTCAATCTTGCCGATCCCGCTTGCCCCTTTAGTTACCAGTGGGGCATTGCCGCTGATGACGACTTTTGCATTACCTACGCACCAGTTCATCAGCGGCTGAGGCGCATGCCTGAGAGCGCCTTCGGCAAGTTTACGTTCGGTCGTCTTACAGGCACCGCCGAGCTTCCACCCCTGGCTGACTCCAACTACTGAATCCTGAGGTATGCCAGCGTCAATCAGCGTATCCAGCAGCACCCCGATGCCTGCCGGGTCCATGCCGACTTTATCCAGCAGCCCGGCCTCATAAATCTGCGATACATACATCGCCACTTCATCGGCATCGTCGCCAACTTTTTTAACTATCGTCAGATCGCCCTGCTTCTCAAAATCCCGCAGTTTGCTTTCCTCGCTTTTGCGCCGCTCCAGCGCCTTAACGTGGCACCATGCATGGGACCAGGTGAGCCAGTGGCGGGTTTTGCTATCACGCCCGGCAATGGACAGGCCAAGCAGATCGTCAAGACCGCCGCCATCAATGCCAACGGTGATGACCTCGCACCGCGCCAGAATCTGCTTGAAAGTCACTGACGGGTCGGCCTGCACCTCCCAGAACTCGGCCCCGGCCCAGCGGTCGTTGCGAAGGTTCATGCCGATCTCAACGTTCAGATGCTTGGCAAGAAACTTGCGCAGACTGCCTTCATCTTCCTGCGAGCGCTTCAGGTATTCATCATCCAGCCACTCTTTACTGACGGAGCGCCCCATATTTGGGTTGGTAATATAAAAATTATCAGGGTTTCGGAACCCGTCGTTCTCCACCATATCCGGCGGGAACTCGTAAAGGATGCCGAGCGTTTTCCCGTCCTTAATCACTCCGTCCCGGACGTTGCGCCAGTAATCCAGTTTCTTTTTGAATACGCCTGCAGGTGGCTCATCGCTCTGCGTAGTGAGGTAAATAACCCACCCCTCATCGCGTGACACCTGTCCACCCAGTGCCTCAATGAACATTGCATCGGCTTTAGCGTTTTTGCCGAAAAGCCACAGCTCTTCCACCAGGATTCGCCCCGCTTTTTTACCCGAAACCGTATCGCTGTCCGCGGCCACCACCTTCAGGCTATTGCGGTTGACGCGATGGGTGATCGTGCGGATGTGGTCCTGCACATGAAAGAGTGCTGAAAGCTCTTCGTCTTCACGCACCATGCTGGCCGCTGGCTTGAAGCAGTTATCGGCAACCTCTTTGGTTGGTGCCAGAATCAGATGCTCCTCGTCAGCACGCCAGCAGATGATCAGGGCCGTCAGCATAATTCCGGCAGCGATTGTCGATTTAGTGTTCTTCTTGCTAATCAGCAGGCCGTATTCGCGGATAAGCTGTTTTCCCGTCTGCTGGTCATAGCCGCCAAAAATTGCCAGGACGAAATCAAATACCCACTGCTCTGAGCACTCCCCGAAAGTGGGCTTGCCCGGCAGGTCAGTAACCTTGAGCTCTTTGAATATGGAGAGCGCATGCTGACCGGAATCTGTAAAAATAGGCGGCGGGATGATTGACTGCCGGTTAACCAGCCTGGCAACCCAGTCAGTGCAAGCAGTGGACCATTCCGGCATTTCTATCTCCCGTTATTCACAATGAGCTGAGGCGGAGCCATGCCCGTAAACTTGCTGGCCACAGCCTGTGCTGCAGCCTGCTTAGCATCTTTCTTACCGCCCTCACCTTTTTTAGCGTGAAGATAGGGGAGCATCGCCTTGGCGGCATCTTTGCGAGTGTTGATGTCTTCTCCATCGTCATTCATAACCGACTTCAGAAACTCCAGCGGATCATCATATTTACCCGCGGCGATAACGATTTTCGGAATCGGCTCTGACTCAGTTTCGCCCCCGGTGTTTACCGCTGGGGTATTAACTTTTTTTCCATGAGTTGGCACGTCATCGACTTCGATTTTTTCTTTCGATTTACGGGCAATAAAAGCGATGACTTCCGGGTCTTTAGCAAGCTGCGAACCCTTGGAGCGTGCGGATTTCTCAGAATATCCAGCCTTTATTGCCGCATCTTTTTTTGACATACCGGAAATCAGCGCCAGAGCGAATTTTCGCTTCTGGGCTGTTAACATGTTTACACCCTCCAAAGGGAGATATTTTCTGTGCGTGAGAGGGGGGGCGGTTTCGTAAGCAACGCGCCTCGTACTTCTGCCCTACCCCCCCACCCTATAATGAGAATCAGTATCGCTTCATATCGGCTTTGGTCTTCTTCCGGTGACACCCTTCATCACCGCAGCAGAGGATTTGGCAGTTGGCGTCAGTGTCTTCACCACCCTTGAAGAGCGCGACCTTGTGATCCAGTTCGAACCCATGTGGGTACTCTGTCAGCCGACCACAATCAACACAGAAGGGGTTAGCCTTCCAAAGCCTCTTGCGCCGCTCCTGAAGCTTCCAGCCGGTTATACGGTTATCCGCAACGGTCACCGGCTTGAGCCTGCTGGCGTTCATCACTGATAGCCGTGGCTTCATTGTTTTTAGTCTGGCCATTACATTACCTGCTGTGCCAATCGCCATGCCCTGCGGCGCTCAATGCGCGGGGTGTTGTCGGGGTGCCGCTCAACCGGCAGGCCATCGGCATGGTCCACCAGTGAGTAGCACGGATAGATGACCTTGCGGCCAAGTGCGTCGCCAACGGCATAGTCGGCGGCTTTCGTGCTGTTCCAGTTCTTCAGGATTGTGCTGATTCCGTTCGGTGGCGGGCTGTAGCAAACACCGTGCAAAAGCCTGTCCATCGTGATGTAGTCGCTCTGCTTCTTATCGGCTTCAATCAGGCTGGCTGCTATCTGCATCTGGTATTGCGGCGGGCGTCCGGTGCCGAGGTAGAACGAACAGATGTTGTCAGGGAATTTATCCACCCATTCCCGAGCCAGTGATGCGAAGCCAGTGACAGGCAACGCATCATCTTCAACAATCACCACTCTGTGAGCCTGCTGTCCTGCCCACTCTATGGCGCGGCGGTGATTCCAGTTCGCTCCATTGTCCTCTTCATCAATCAGCAGGTGAGCATCAAGCAATTTAGCAAGACGTGTTGCAATGTCGCGCCGCGAATGATGACCAACTACTACGACTTTAATGTCACTCATCGGCTCACCCTTATGATTTATTTGGTGGCGGGTTAGGGGCATCATGTTGAGGTTGGGGGATGCAACCGCAGCGGCCACAGCAGCAATGCTTGTTTACAGGTGGTGGTGGTGGTGAAGGTGGTGGCGTTGGCCTCTCGTATTTACCGACTGGCTTATAAGGCGGCGGTGATGGTGCTTTTCTACTCATGAATACCTCTTTCCCTGGTTACTTATGTTGCCACCAGGCGCACTCTTTACCGGTGCCGTTGGTCTTGAAGACTGTGTTAATACGTGGACCGGTCACCAGCTTGTCGCGCTGCTGATAACCCACCATGCCGAATGCGATCATATCGCCCACGCATGGCTTGCCCTTCTCTTTACCCCAGAACCTGTTTGACTCTGTGCGGTACCAGATGCGCACAATCGCATGAGCGTATGCCATTACATCTTCGCGTGTACCTCCAAGCAGCCCGGCGTTTAACATCAGGTCGTTGCGGTGATCAGCGATGAAACGTTGATAGCATGACTCCGTGTGATTGGTAGCGGCCCATGCGTCAGCGTAGGTCTTAGGTTCCGAACCGACATACAGTCGCCCTGGCTCCATCTCAGCCCATGGTTGCTGCAGCATCTCAACGTCAGTGCCATCGGTACACCAGACGAACCGGTATTCGGGATGGTCACGCAGGTGCTGGTAAATATGCAGCCAGCGCCGGAAATAAACATTCATAGCCACATCAGGGACGCGATATAAATCAACAGATGCTGGAGCGCCAGCCAGCTCATCAGCCAGAACTACACGCTTACAACCTCTGAGTGATGCAGCCCACTTGCTCAGCAGTTCAGGTGAAGGAATCAACTTAGTTCCGCGCTGCGGGTCAGGCTGGCTGGTAAGCAGGGTAGTGATAACCACGTTACGCTGGCTTCGATACTCAGCGTATCCCGCGTATCCGCTGTCGCGGCGCTCGTTATGAATCGTCACGTTGCGCTTAACCTGCGCTTCCCTGTCTGGCTTCGGTACTGAACGGTCCACCGCTTCATGCTCGTCCAGCGAGTAAATCAGCTTTTCGGAGCCAGTAACGTCAGCAAAGGCCCAACTGGTCAGCCCGGCGTTGTAAATGCGCAGCGCCAGATCGGAGTGTTCATACATGCCGCGCCCGTAAACCGGGTCGAAGCCGCCGACCCTCTCAATTGCTGAGCGATGGTAGTAAAGCATCACGCCGCGCTGCCCGGTGTAAGCGATGTGCTTATCGTCCTGGTATAGTACGGCGAGGTCTTTCAGCTTACGCGGTCCAGCCAGGTCAAGGAACTGGTAAGCGAGGTGCGGCTCGGGTGAGTCGATGTAAGGCTGCTCCCATCCACCAGCAATAGGCCATGCGTCATCGTCCCATAAAAACAGATGCTCACACCCGGCATCTATCAGCGCCTCAAGACTAGCATTCTTCGATGCAACAATGCCGCGTGACATGTCACTGCGAATCATCCGTACACCATCAGGACCTGTGACGGGCTTTGATGAACCGTCATCAATCACAACCACCAGCGCACCGGGAGGTAGATACCGGAGCTGATGCTCCAGCGCTTTATCCAGCACCGCCTGCCTGTTATGGGTGGTGATCGCTATCCCAACGTTTGACCGTTGCTGTGCTGCAGGTGCATATGGCACGCCGTCGATAACAACTTCCATATTCACCTCGATGACTAACGACTATACAGCAGGCCGCCAGGCAGTAATTCTTTACGAATCCGCTCAGAGATTGCAGAACTGACCAATTCAGCCAGCCGGGAATGTTCCTTTTCTTTGGTGTCGGTATTTACGACGACTTCCGTCGAGTAAACCTTACCGTCTGGGACGGTGAAAGCGGTGTCGCCGTCATCAATTGAAACAGGCAGGCTGTCCCATGACGCTGGCGTGCCATCATCATTCATTCTTAAAGCCACCAGTTCACGGCCTTCCGGCAGAATCACCTGCTGAGATCGCTTAAATGACCCAGTTGTATAGCCACCGACCGTTAGCACACCTACAACAAGAAAATCTTTTAGCGTTTCTTCCTTCCAGCCTGGGTTTGCTGCGAAAATATTCACACGGTAATGCTCGCCGTGCTTTTTGATATTGCCACCAGCATCACGACTTACTGTGCCAAGGATTGGCAGCGTCACAACTGCTTTGACGATACGTGCATTGATATTCATTTAGAGTTTCCTGCTGGATATGAGGAGATTTCATCATCAGGCCCACTCACAAATGGGCCTTGTGATGGTCACTCAGCTTCTTTCGTCTGGAATTTCCACTGCTCGGCACGCGTACATGCAGGCTTTTTTCATTCCCATTTCTGCCTCGCGTAGCCAGTCAAATGCAAAGCCATAGTCTTTTTCACGGTTTAAGTCATTGCCGTGCTGATGCAGCAGCTCGATAAACTGACGGCTCAGTTCTTTAAACTGGTTCATCTTGCCGACCTCACCATAAGATAAGGTTCGGGAGACTTCGGCTGTGCTTCCATCCCGTGGTTTTGCTTCACTCATCTTTTAAGCCTTCTTCAATTTTACGAATAGCTGCCTTGTCGATGTTGCACTGACCGATCGCCGTTATCAGGCTAACGTTCAGCTCTAAGCTGTCCTGCCAGCGCATCTGGGCTGGTATAGGCGGTATTGGTGTCGGTGCCGTCAGGTCAGGGCTTAGCTTTGGCTGGGGTACCTGCACGTACACTGTCCGCGTACAGCCGGAGATCATCAGCAGCGGTAGCAGGAATATCACGAACAGCGCATTCATCGCCTTTAACCGCTTCGCGAATGTAGACAACATGTGTTTCACCCTTCTGCTGTAGTGACTGACGTTCGGCGTTCGCCGCCTTGGTGATGTCGTACATCAGGTTAACGGCGGCTATAGCGTTCCGGGTAATAGCCTCGGAGGTGGCGAGGCTCTTCTCTACTGATGTCGCTCTGGCGTGGTAGCTGCTGGCCAGCTTCGCCGCTGCGATAGTCATAACCAACAGTAACCCCCAAACAATGGCTCGCCAGTTAAAGTTCATTTATCCAGCCCCCAGCACGTTAATTCTGATTCCTGATCCCGGCGCTCTATCTGTCCGAAGCAACCGTTCGCCTGACCTTTCGTCAGCCGGCAGTCGCGGCCCCGGTCATGAACCCAGCGCTTAATCTCAGCGCAGGCACCAGGTCGGTCTCCAGCATTGAGCTTTTTATAAAACGTCGAAGTGAAGCACTTCCCCGGCCCGATGTTGTACGGGCAGAAAGAGGCTATGCCAGCTTTCTGCGGCTCAGTCAGCGGCACCTTCACGTTCGCGGCGACCCAGGCGAGCGCCTTCCGGTTCTCCAGTGAATTGACCGCGCGGCACTTCTGAGCTGTCAGAACCATGCCAGGCACAACTGGTTTACCGTCAATCCGTGTGACTCCCCGACAAATGGTCCAGATGCCAGAGCCGTCCTTATAAGCCTTCAGGCTGTTGCCTTCCTTCTCATCCAGAAACTGATCAAGAATCAGCGGTGCAGATGCCCCACCGACCACCAGCGCCAGAACAGCAGCGCTTAGCTTTGTTTTCAGGTTAGCCATTTACGCCTCAGCCTTATCTGCCGCCTCTGAAATAACCTCAACCGCGCTGGGGCGCTCCGCTAAAGGCTTTTGTTTAACGTCAGCGATGTAGTCTTCCATGATCTTCGTGCGGCGCTGGTCTTCTCTGCGTGCGGCGCGGGCATCTATCCGGCCATTAATGTATGAGGCCAGTGAAATCACCACGCCTATAAAACCAAAAATGAAATAGACCAGATCCTGAGTCGTCCATCCCAGTACGCCAGCAATGGTCGCAAGCCACGCAAAAAACTGGGTGACGATGTTTCCAGGTTGTTGTTCCATTTTCATATACTCACCTCGGCTTTTGCCGCTGGTGCCGTGTGTGTGGGAGAGGAATAAAAAAAGGCCGCCAAATGGCAGCCCAGAAAAATTGGTGCAAACTAGTGGTATCGAACCACTCTCTCAAGCTCTTCAGGCAAGCGCTAATCCCTCTCAGCTAAGTTTGCAGGTGGTTATTATAAGTGTGGTGGCCAGAGTCGCGTTATGCTGTTGCCCGTATTCAGCTTTTGGCGTCTGATGTCCCCGATTCTCTAGCGCTATCATCTTGCACTTCACCACAACAAAAAAGCGCACTCGCTTATATCCTATTCCTGCCGGGGTTACTCACCGCTGGATCTGGCGTCAAAGAGTGCGCTTATCTGTTGAGATTAAGATTGAAATAACTGGCGGGAGCTTGCAAAGTTTAATTACTGTGATTACCGTTAGATTTCTTTTCTTTAGAAAGCCTCTCCTTTTGCTCCTCCATGAACTGAAACCTACATTTCTGCTCATGCTGAATTGTCGCGAGCAATGAATCAGGAAGTCTAATCAGATCCTCGACAGATACCACGCCTTCGGAGTTCCACTTCCTCACGTCATCCATTGTGTATGTGGGGCAGGAATTGAACGTTTGTGAAATACATGCAGTACTTACTAATAATAATATTGTGCCTGCTGAAAATTTATGCAGTCGAGTTTTATTTTTTCGCATAGAACACCATCCATCCTAAAAAGAAATGGATGATATCACCTTTGCAAGAAACAAAAAAACCCCGGGCAGTGCCGAGGCTTAAACTCCTGAAGTGTCGCACACATACGATGCCCACTATTTAGCAATAATATGCCAATTTCGGAAAATTTCAATCTTTATTTATCGAGTCACCTTCTGAAACTCGGCATCAGCATGGCTTTCTTCAATTTCACACTTCGTCACCAGCCTGTCGAAAAATGGTCGCCAGTTATTGTTCCAGGTTCGCTCCTGCAGCTCTGGAAGTAGTGTATGAACTGCCCGGTAGGCCCTGGTGCCCGGGGAGCGTTTAAAGCCTCTTCCTGAGCAGCGTTCACATTGCCTGTCTACCGGTGCCCCCTGTCGCGCTGACTCTGCCAGGTCGCGAACCCGTCCTGTACCGTTACACCTGCAGCGGGCTGTTACCCTCCCCTTTCCGTTGCAGTGCTGGCAGCGCTCTTTGACCAGTTCCGTTTCGGTGCGCGGCGGGATCACCTCTTCACCGGAGAGGTTGATATAACCGGCATACTTCACCACTTCGCGTGACTCTTCGATGAATCCAGATCCGGCACATTCACGGCAATCACTGGTTGAGGCTGCAGAACGGGAATATTCTTCAAAGGCCAGTTTCGACAGCACCACCAGGCATTTGCCCAGATTACTGCCAGCCGCCCTGACTACCAGTTTTGGTGCCGTGCGATGGGCATAGCTCAGCAGCTGCTCGATGGTCCGGTATCGGTCGTCATTGCTGACGCCTGTTTTAGCCATGTACGCAGCCATGCCGAACGGGGATTTTGACTGGCACATACCAAGCGCCCCCATCAGGTCGGTGCCGTTCAGGCTGTCTGGCGTTGTCGCTGGGGCGGCACCCGAAATATTCATGCTCTTGGGGCTGAAGTATTTGACAGCTGACTCTAGTTTCATGCGCTTTACCTTTGCTGTGACCGGACATCGCAATTATCCCATTTTATGCAATGCACATCCACATCATTGCGTTAAATGAAACAAAGTCAGCTTCCCATATGGGCACCAATCAGGTTCAGATACACCCCGTCGCTGTCCGCGTTCATATCCTGATAGCGCGGCCAGTCCAGATACCACTTCAGAACGTCCAGCGCTTCGCTGCGGGTCACAGGCCTTATGGTTTCCAGTAAGCCGTCAAGGTAATTGCCCCGATCCCACAGATGCGTGTCTTCGTGAGGGTGACTGTCAGGGTAGAGCTCCTTATAAGCTGCATTACGCATCAGATACACCCAGTCCCAGTACTGGATTTCACGTATCACATCTGACAGAGTGTAAGGCTCAGGAAGCACATCGGTGAATGTGAATTTCTCCGGCTTATCAGACATGTAGTCACAATAAATATCCTGGTATGGCCCGTAAACGTCTTCAATCAGCACTTCAGCATCAACCGGGTCAAAGGCCCCCTCCAGCCGACCAAACACGCCGCGTACCCTGCCCGCTACCTCATACTGCTGACGGGCATTGCTGATGAAGTGCTGCGGATTATCCAGCCATATCGTGGAAAAGGCAGCGGTCCATCCTGCTCCCTGCTCCTGCAGGTACCGGGTATATCTCTCTTGCGCCTGCTTTGGCGTAATGGTCAGCTTTTTCAGCGCATCTTCAGCGGCTGCAATATGGGCCGGTTCGCCGGTTTTAATCACCTCCACTACCCAGAGATAAGCATCGGTCTGCTTGTGACCCGTCACGACCCGTTGCACGGGCAGAGGCTTGGGTGCCGCCAGCGCGGTGCTGTATTTTATCTCCGGAATGGTGAAGAGCACCCGGTGTTCAGGATTATCCCTGAACAGCCCCGAGCGACGGCAGAGGCTTTTTACCGTGTTGATGTTTACCCCAGTCTCGCGGGAAATGGCCTTGTACCCTTTTCCCTCACGCTTGAGCCGGATAATGCTGTCTTTCTGGTCTGGTATCATTTGCACACCCTATGTTCGTTTTAAATCAGGGCGGTAACCCGCCCCTTCCGCTCAAAACGGTAACGCGTCGTCAAGGTCATTCACTGGAGGCTGGCTGCCTGACGAGGGCTGAGCTTTTCTTCCGCCACCACCACGGACCGTTCTGGCGCTGATAACCGAATCGGCCAGCACCTGGTACCCGCTGTGGGTCTGACCGTCGTTCCCCGTCCGCATGTTGACGTTAAGTGAACCTGAAACGCTTATCAGATCGCCCTTGTCGTGGCGGGCCAGATAATCCGCCTGTTTGCCGAATGCCGTCACTGACAGCCAGAGCGTGGCCTGCCCGTCTTCATTGCTCCTGCACGGCAGGTTCACCGCCATTCTTGCCATTGCCATCTGATTGCCATTGCCGGTCGTGCGGGTCTGCACCTCTGCCACCAGCCTGCCGTGTGCTGCTATCTGTGCTGCCATTCGTTTTTCCCTCTGTAATTGTTGTAAGGTCGGTTTTTAAAGACCAAAGTCGGTTCAGGGTCGGTTCACTATTTCGGTTTAACCATCTGTAATAAAAGGAATATATATAAATGAACCGACCAAACCGACCAAACCCACCCTCTTTTCTCACACGTGAGTAAAATTATTCATCTTCATCAGCGTCCATCGTCAGAACGACAAACCGCTGCTGCTTACCGTTATGGCGAAGCGTTTTTCTGGTGATCCCTTTGTCTGGCTTGTCGAGCATTCCCGCATCAGCGAGCACTTGGGCAAAAGCAACATAGTTCGCACCAGCTGCAATCTCATCGCGGAACACTGAAGGCCAAGTGTGGAAAGTCACCACGTCATTAAGCTGGCTGGTCACCCGGTATCCGGCCAGATCCTTAATCGGCAGGTCACGGGGATCTGAATCTGGGTATGGCAGATAACGGCTGAGTCCGTAGCGCTGGAGGAATGCTTCGGCCTGCTCTACCCACGCCCGCGTTTCACGGTTGCCCATGCCAAATTCATTCACCCATCCATTAAAGCTGTGCGTCAGCGCATCGCGACTCAGCTGAACTTCCCAGCCGGTCAGAAAGCCGGAGAGCACCAGCGCGGCTTCCAGCACCGCGAAACGGGCTGCCACGCGCCTGACCTGTTCACTGGCCTCATCCGGCAGCAGCCCCGCCCAGCGCCTTTCCGCCTCTCGCACCGCTTCGATTGCTTCCCTGCGGTGACCGCAAAGCCATTCCACCCACGCCAGACCGGCGGCACCGTGGTGATTCTGATAGGCGTCTTTCATCGCGTCGGCGTGCGCCTTGCCATCCTTAAGCCCGTGAAAGATGGCTGCCCGTGAGATCGGGACATTGAGCAGGCGCACCAGCTGACCGGCGTTCACTTTGCCTCCATCGGCGCGAATGTAGCTTTCGAGGTCAATTTCACCGGTGCTGAAGGCCATGGCCCGCCAGCGCTTCAGATCCCGGTTACCGCCCTCTTTCGCCCCCTGAATCTTGCCCACGCCGTTAAACAGCGCATAGGCCGATTCCGCCACCGCCCTGCGGTTGCTGCCCTGCCCGATTTCATCCAGCGGCATAAAGCCATCATTGTGCGCCGCCGCCTCGTTGATAAGCCCCAGCGCGGTTGAATACCAGGTGAGCTTCAGCGCGTCCGGATCGCCCCATACGCTGCTGGCCGCGTTGGCCGTGGTGGTTTTCCCCGCCGATGACCCACCGAAGAGGTGCACCCCGAATCCGTCAGCGCCCGCCATGCCGATAAGCGGAGCTGCCAGAGAACAGGCTATTGCCAGCATCATCGAAGGGTTACCGGCAGCAAGCCTCGCCACGCTGCTGCGCCAGCTCTCAACCGTGCCTTTCGTGGCGTACCCTTTGGCCGCCGCCGAACGCCCGTTGAACATCACCGGCTTTTCGGGCTGACCAATCACAGAGCCATCCGGCATGATGTAGGCACCGTACTGCCAGCCTGTGGCCCCGGCGATGGCCCACAGGTCACGCCTGCCGCTACGTTGCAGATGATCGGCCAGAATCGACTTCAGCCCGCTTTTGGTGGTAACCAGCAGTCCGCCTTTCTTCATCCGCCCCCAGCCTTCCCGCTCGCCGATATCGCACAGGGGAATGGCTTCGGTGCGCTTCTCCTTCGTCCCTTCCGGCGTCCAGGAGAGGATCAGGTAGCGCTCGGCGTCATCCTCTCCCACGCCCACCACCTCCACGAACGTGGAAAGCCAGGTCTCTTTCTCCACCATTTCACCGGTGTCTTTGTCCATCTTCGGCTCCACCCACCAGAGCCCACCCCGGCGACCGTCTACAAAAGGCCGCAAATCACCGGCACCATGGTGGCCTGACTCTGCTGTGACTGGCGTGAACATCCTCTGTGCAAAAGCGAGTCGAGCGGCATCAGTACCGTGCTGCTGGCGGTAATCGTCCCAGTCCGCTTTCTGTTCACCGGGTGGCAGCGTGACGCCCCCCCCTACCGCAGCAGCGGCCTTCTCAGCGGCGATCCGCCCCGTGTTCACCTTTGGCTTACCGTGGTCGTCCAGTTCACCGGGGATGTGCCAGTCGTTATCAGCGGCAATCACGATACGCGCCCGCGGGAACCGGTCACGAAACGCTTTTGCCACCGGGATCAGGTTACCGGCATCCACCGCCGCCACGCTGAGCGCGTCAGGCATCAGTAACGCTGCCGTAACGCTGTTGGCGTAACCCTCAGCGATCACCACCGTTTCAGCCGATGCAGGTAGTTCACCCTGCAGGATAAAAGCGCCCTTTTTGCGCGTTCCGGCCAGCAGCTTTTTGGTGCCATCCGGTCGGATAATCTGTGCGCCGGTAATGTCTCCGCCCATCTGGCGCAGCACCAGTAGCAGGGAACCATCCTTCAGCAGCGCTTCGGAGGGGCTTGCAAGCCCCTTCTGGCGGAGATAGGCAGATTCTCCCCGGCTGCAGCCATCGAGCAGCTTTGTTACCTTCGCGGTAACATTATGTGTTACCGGTTCGGTTACTTCAGCGTGCTTATTCACCGGCAGTGAAAGTACGTCAGCCACCAGCAGGGCAGCTTCTGAGGCGGTGACCCTTTTCACCTTCATCACCAGTTCAAGGCCGTCACCGGCTTCGCACTGGTTGCAGAAGTGGGTTCCCCGCCCTTCGAGGTCATCAAAGCGGAAGCGGTCCTTACCGCCGCAGGCCGGACACGGGCCGTGAACACCCGGTGCGCGTGGAACATCAATCCCCAGCGAACCGAGGATTTCCGGCCAGCGATCCGTTGCTGCACGGGTAACATCGCGTATCATGTCTATCTGTCGCATGCTCATTCCTCAGTGGGTCACTGGTCCGTCGGGCATGCCGTGCTCATTCATCTCGCAGATGAACGAATCGTGCATGCGGCTCATCACCTCGCGACCCATCAGGGTCAGTCCGCCTTTGGGATCCTTCATCCCCACGTAAAACTGGATGGCATTGCGCGTTCCCTCTTCGCGTCCGTACCGCTCAATCAGGGCACCCTCAATGTTGTTTGCCATCGCCATGCGCTCCGCCGCCGGATACAGGTTCATTGCACCATGTGGCCCCCGGTAGATCGTGCACTCAACGTACTCACCTGGACGCCATTCACAATTAACCGTACCGTTAGCCTCACGCTGCTCTTCGTCAAAGGCATGGGCGACCACCCAGCGCCAGAACAACAGCATATTCTCGTTATCCGTGGTTTCGCCGTACCTCACCCAGTACTGCATCAGTTGCGTTTCCAGCAAGGCGCACGGATCGCGCATATCACTGACCCACTGCGGAATGCGATTCACCAGCAGCGTGACCACAAATGTCCTGCCGTGCTCGGCGTGTACTGAAATATCCGGCAAACCGTCATCGGACAGGCCCGGTGCGAAATTAAACTCACCGGCGGTAAAGTCTTCGGGAACAGTATTTATCATCAGTACATCTCCAGTCCGAGGCTATTATCTTTGGGGTTCTTCAGGGCCATTTCGACGGCATTGCTCATTACCCCTTCCATAAACTCAATACCTTCCGGCGTTAATTTACTGGCGTCATGGTTCAGCATGCCGGAATAGGTTGCTGTCAGTAGCTGCTGGCTGTTGTCCGGGCCGTATTTGGTAAAGCAGGCGACTTCAAAGCAGTCCGTCAGACAGCGGTAAACCGCCTGTGACGTGAGCTCACCGAGAATGACCTGCTTTCCTGCAGCCTTAACCGCGCACACCGGGAGGCCACCACTGCGGCGCTTACAGTAATCAATAAACGCATCCGCGATATGCTTGCGGCTTGATTCAAATGCGTGGTTATTCTTTGTCATAATTAAGTCCTTCCCATTATTCAGGCCGAGTGATGCCACCGGCCTGAGGGCCGTTAATTTTCAGAGGAGGTTAAACCGTTATTTACGCACAGCGCGTTCCGCTATTTTTTGGGAAATCCCTTTCGCCGCCAGAGTTCAAACTGGGCATTCTGGGCGGTGTCGTTCAGGGCTTCCGCAATACGGGGAAGGCACATCAACGATTCACCCAGGGCGCGTAAGTCCTGCGCGGCGATTTCATTGCCATAGTCTCCGCTGGTTTTAGCCCAGAAAGCCAGGCTTCCCATTGTCCGTATACCAGCCAGAATGGCGCTGTGGGCATCTTCACACTGGCTGCTTAGCTCACCCAGCGTATCGTTATCAACACCCGTGAAGTCCCTCTGGGCCAAGTGGTCGTAAATATCACTCATCGTCTTCCCCAAGATGCGCCCGCAGCGCACGGTTAACTTCCGCATTGATGTCATACGTCAGACTGATAAGGTCAATGATCTCCCGATTTCCGGAGCTACCAACTTTATCCATCAGAATTTCAAACAGGGTGTTTGCCAGACCGCTGCGGTATTCTGCGAGGTCGAGTGGGATGGCTTCACGCATGCTCACCTCCCTGCGCTTCACGGGCCACATACTCGATGATGCCAATCAGCTCTTCCTTCAGTTGCTTTTCCTTCTCGTTGCCGAACAGAAAACCGGCGGCGTTTGCCAGCGCCTCTATTTTCATCAGCGCGTCGAGGGAATTGAGATAACTTGGATTATCCATGGTGCCCCCCGAACAGTGCCTTCAGGGTCAGGCCATGCACCGCAAGCCAGGCTTCAGCGGGCCAGGACCTCAGAAAACCATACTGCGGATCGGCGATCTTTTCCGGGGTCAGGCCGTTCGACTGGCACCATTTCTTCAGCGGGCGCCATGAATATTCGATATCGGTGAGGTTTTTCACGGCTTTCACCGTGGCATGTTTCTCACACTCGCCCAAGCGCTCCGCCAGCTTGTTGCTGCGGCGTACGGCTGCTGATGCCGTTGCCATTGCGGTTGCCTGCCTGCGGTCGCCAATCAGGGATTTGGTGCGTTCAGCTTCATCAGCGCGGGCCTTCTCCAGCAGCCGCCCCTGCTCTGACTCCATGGCAATCTGCAGAATCTCCAGCGTTGATAACGCGGGTGGCGTGGTATTCCGCGCTTTCAGCTTTGCCAGGGCCGAACGCCGCACAGCTTTGGATTCCCGCATGGATACCAGCATGGCCTGATCATTTGTTACCCCATAGGCAACGGTCGGACGCCCGCCCCGCGATGTAGGGGGTTTTGGAATTTCTGGATAAAACTCCCCTTCAAGCTCTCTGGCAACTTTCGCAATGAATTTATTGTGAGTGATCTGCGGTTCACCATATTCCCGGCGGGCGGCATTGATAATGCCAAGCAGTTCAAACGTGTCTATCAGAGACTCACCGTTCACTGTCGGTATTGCCTCACGCACCAGAATTTCATTACTCATTGCACACCCCCTGTTCATTACATACCTGTGAAACTTCACCGAGATCCAGCGCGTTAGTCAGCGTCTGCGCATAGTCGGAGGCAATGTCCACCAGCACAGATACCCAGCGTTTGTCTTGTTCCGTACCGCTAATGCAGATGTGGTTAGCGCAGTGCAGCAGGTCAGCCAGCCGCTGAGCCCTGAGAAGCGCATCATCCTGCGTGTGATAGATGTGAAGCTCAGTCATGTGGAACCTCCGTGGCCTTTTTCAGGTGATCCGCAGCTTCATGTACAAGGGTATGGATGGCTGCGACGCGGTTACTTTCCTGTTCGTCACTGCGTCCCACTGCTTCCAGCCATATTTCCAGCATGGACAGCGCCTGTTTGACGTAGCAGGTTGCGTTTTCAGCGTGTGTGACAACTTCGAAGGTTTCGTTATGCATTGCACACCCCCTGTGCAGGCAGATGGGCAGCCAGTGAAAGGATGAAGTACGGTGCAAGCACCCGGCGAGCATCGTGCTCAGTTGGTGCTTCAACCGAAATGCGACAGGGTTTTGCACTCATATCTGAGCGATTCAGGGCGAGAAAGCGCCAGAGGTATGTTTTCTCAGGGCGAGTTTGGGTACTATGTGATAATGCCATAGTGTAATCCTCAGTTACATTGTGGATAGAAGCCCGGCAAGTGTTGGTAGCACTTTCGGGCTTCGCCATTTTAGCCTTACACACAATCAAGGTGCACATACACCTTACATTTAGGTGCACATACACGTCAACGATTTTATTCTGCTTGTTTTCCTGTATAGTGTTTCTACACCAACCAAAGGGAAACGATATGGCGACAGGTTTCAAAAACAATCGGTCAACAACAAAAGGGATTCGCTTCCCGCATGACTTAATTGAAGAGATCAACATCAGCGTTGAGAGAGAGAAAGCAGACAATCCGGGCGCTAACTTCTCTTCTTGGGTGCTGGATGCATGCGGACGTAAGCTCAAAGCCGGGCAGCGCAAAAATGCGAAGGAATATCCAAAGGACTGAACTACGAAACTTTCGTAAGTAACTGATTCGATAATTTCGGCATGGAAGGTTTGCGCAACTCTGGGAGAGTTTCGCAGGTGACTTTTGGTTACCTGCAAGCGCAGAGCCTCCCCTATTAAAGATGGTTGGTTATCGGCGTAACTTCCAGCGATGCGTCCACGGTCCAAATCTGGATAATGTTGATTTTCCTCATGATGGAAAAAACCATCATCCCAAAGGGCGGCATTCGCAGTGCTGCCCTTTTCTTTGCCTGAACTCGGCATATCAACGAGTTTGATATCTGTGTGTAAAGCTACGGAGCTCACTGCCTCTGTTTCAAGCGTGGGCAATGCAGATATTTGCGCGTCAATATTGCTGACCCGCAAAGGGTGTGAGGGAACGGTTCTCCGATTTGAAATCGGGAAACCCCACAGTGCTGTTTCAAACGGAACCGTGCTCATGCCTTCACCTTTCCGCCACCAATCAAATCCAGCGGGAACTGCCTGAACTCCTTAACCAACTTCGTCGCTTTCTTTAGAACAGGCAGATCGTCCTGGCGTTTACGTAAACGCCGGCCAGCGTCAGATGAATCTTCGTCAGATGTTTTCCAGGCTGTCGCCACGATGTTTTCCATATGCTGGATAGCAACATGCAGCTCACTACGTTCATGACCTTCAATTTCAGTCATGTAATCGAACACCTGCGCCTGAAGTTCGTAGCTGTAACTCATAGCCATCAGACAGGCTTCGCGTTTAGGGAACTTATATCCCGGGTATTCTTCTCCGTTCTGCTCGCTTATAAAGGGGTGTTCGAAATTTTTCGCATACCCCACACCAAGTACTTTTGGCACCTTTTTGGTGAAATCAGCGTGACGAAGCTTGCGATACTTCTTACATGGAAAGGCCATCCCCTCCGCTTCAGCCTTCCCCTTGCGCTCAGTATTGATGTAACCCACCATCTCAATGCTGGACAAAGTAGGTTCAACGATCTTTGAAATAAGGCTGCAACCAAATTCAGAGTGAGTCTTGACCTCCCCGAGAAGGGGCATATTTTTGAGTTTCACTGGTTACTCTCCGTTTAAGCTGGTATTAGCTGTCGCGACGGCATTCAGATGATGAATGAAATGACACGCAAGAGCTCGCAAGAAATGCATACAGGGTGTTTATGCGACCTCCTTGCGGGATTCTTCGATGCGGGTGTTAATCCATTCGTCGATTTCACTTTCAACAAAGGCGATGGCACGGGTGCCGATTTTAACGGAGGTGGGAAATCGCTTCTGGCTCATAAGGCGGTAGATCCATGCCTTGCTGTAGCCCGTGCGGCGCTGAACTTCTGAAAGGCGGATAAGTGATTGTACTGCTTGTGGCATATAGCCCCCTGTTTATGTCTATTGTCGGGTGTAGACGTTGGAATAACAGGGGGGAGCATGGCAGATGATGTATGGCCTGGTATGGGGTTTTGGAAAACTCCGTGGAGTTATCTATCTACGCCACCTTTTCTCAACCAGTCTATTAGAGATTTATCATCATCTGGGACAGGGGCGCTCGGAGCGAGCCTAACCAATTTCCTACGCAAATCAGTAATGCTTCCTTGTAAATCGCTTTCTGTTACACCAAGCTCTTTCATTAAAGCGACAGTAAATGCCGACTGTTTAACAGTAACTTTTATTGGTTTTTTATTAACCTCTGTAATTTGCTTTATTGAACTAGCAAGCAGGTTATCATAAACATACAAAATTTGAGATTTTGTAATATATAGATTGCTTACGGACAATGTAATTGGCTCAGATTGAACATCTGCCATGAAGACATAATCACCTATTTCCCCTACAGTATCTGCCGGATTCGCTCTGAAAGATGTATTTTTTATAATCAAAATCTTACTTAAGTCAACATCTAAACCCAGCACTTCAATAGTTTTTGCAGCCATCTGCATTTCTTCTGAAACACCGCCAATTAATGGCGGATTATCAAAGTCATAGAATGGAAACAAGTTTGAGTCCAATTCCCACAGACCATCAACAGAGACAGGGAAACCGTCACCATGAAAAACATCATTTGCAAACTCAGCAAGCTGTTCTTCGCTATCAGGATAGAACAAACGCGCAGGAAAAATACTAATCAAAGGATGAGCCACTATATACTCATTCCCTTTCTGGATAAAATCATCAACCTTGGAAGCATTCATTATTTCAATAAGGAACATTAAAATTTTTGTTGGCTCCTGGAGAGCAGGAATTAACAACTTACCCTTTGCATCATAAAGCTTCATACAAAGCTTTATTTTCCGCTCACCAGCCCAATAGATTATATCCTCAACAGAACACCCTAAAATTTCAGACGCTCTAGATACTCGGCAATAATCAACGGAGGGAATATTTCTTAGTCCTCGATTACTTTCCACAACGCCACCTCGCGCCCTCTAAAATTAGGGGCCATGCCAGCCAGCAGAGGTGTGCTGGTTTTCGGGGATCAGCCTAGACATAGCCTTTTCGTCATCGTCTACAGAAGTCTACTGGCTGGATATCCATACAGCAATACTTTGGTACAGGATCGTGATTAATAAAACATCATACAATCCTGAGTACTGAGAATTTTAGTGCTTAAAAACGGCAAGGTCGGTTTTATGAGGTCAAAGTCGGTTCAGAGTCGGTTCACTTTTTTCACCTAACTAACTGTAGAAAAAGGACTATAAATAAATGAACCGACCGAACCGACTAAACCTACCTTCTTTTCTCACACGTGAAAGAATTCAAAAGCTTCGCTAAAAATCCTCAGTATTCGTACGCTCCAGAGAATCCAGATAGTCAGCGTACCATTGCATCATCTCCCTTCGGCCATCCAGATACTGGGCATGGTTATATGTGCCACGGATAGAATTCTTATCCACATGAGCAAGCTGGGTTTCAATCCATGCAGTGTTATAGCCCTGCTCGTGCAGAATGGTGCTCATGGTATGTCTGAAACCGTGGCCGGTTGCTTTACCATCGTACCCAATACGTTTTATCACCTGATTGATACTGGCCTCACTCATTGGCTTGCCGGCATCATTACGACCGGGGAAAACAAACCTGCACCTGCCTGTGATCTGCCGAATTTCTTCGAGAAGTAACTTTGCCTGGCTGGATAATGGGACGATGTGAGGTCGCCGCATCTTCATGCGTTCCGCGGGTATCTGCCAGATGTCTTTCTCAAAATCGAACTCAGTCCATTCTGCGGCCCGTAGCTCGATTGTACGCGTGGCAGTGAGCATCAGTAAGCGAGTGGCATACTGGGTGACCTTACTGCCGCTGTAAGCGCTCAGAGAACGGAGAAAATCGCCAATCTGATCTACCAGAAGATAAGGGAAGTGTTTTTGCTTTGGTGCTTTCAATGCGCTGGAGAGGTCTACAACAGGATTATTCTCAGCCCGCCCGGTAATAACCGCATAGGTAAAAATCTGCCTGCATGCCTGGCGCGTTTTCTTCAACTTATCGAGAACCCCGCGTTGCTCCATTTTACGAAGAACGGCGAGCATTTCTGCAGGCTTGATATCTGTGACAGGACGACGCCCAATATACGGGAAAATATCTTTTCTTAAATACTCAAGGATGTCGTCAGCATATCCCTCAGACCAGTTCGGTTTTTTATGGTCATGCCATTCACGCGCCAGAGCTTCGAAGCTGTTATTAACAGCCATGATTTTAGCCTGCCTCTCTGCTTGTTTGGCCTCCCCTGGATTGCTGCCAGCAGCCAGCATTCTCTTTGCATCATCTCGTTTGGCCCTGGCAGCGGCGAGAGATGTATCAGGATATACACCCAGCGCGAGAAGTTTTTCTTTACCAGCAATGCGATATTTCAGACGCCAGTAGCGCCCGCCGTTAACGGCAACAAAAAGATATAAACCGCCACCATCAGCCAGTTTATAAGGTTTATCCTTTGGCTTGGCGGCTTCGACCTGCCTGGCATTGAGCTTCATTTGGGGGTATCAGATTCCATTGAACGGGAGCATACCCCCAAATGTACCCCCACATGAGTGTAGATTTCAATAGATGAAGATAGACTTCAGGATACAGTGACTTGGCTGAAAGCCTTGTTAAAAGCGGGATTAGTAGACTTTGAAGGACTTCAGAAGATGAAAGAATGGTACGCCCTACAGGATTCGAACCTGTGACCTACGGCTTAGAAGGCCGGTGCTCTATCCAACTGAGCTAAGGGCGCATGGTGATTGGGTCGGATTATACGGTGCGATCCCGCTGAGTCAACGATTTTACTGCCGCCGGGCATCTAATGCTGAACTAATGAACAGTCGTGAGGCAACCCGCTGGCCGTCAGCCATAAAAAAACCCACCGGGTGCGGTGGGTTGATCTTTGGCGCGGTGAACAGAGTGCCTTAGTTGGTCACTTTGTTTTTCAACTCTTCGGCGCCCTGCTTGGTTTTATCCCAGCCTTTCTCGGTGCCTTCTTTGGTTTTGTCCCAGCCCTTTTGGGTGCCTTCGGAGATTTTGCTGCTGGTAGAGTTGCTCTCACCTTCCGCGGCGTGCTTCGCCTTCAGCTTCATCTCAGAACCCTCGTGCTGGGTTTTGTGCAGCTTCTCTTTGGCGGTATCGGCGCCTTTGTGCGCTTCCGCAACGGTGTTATCAGTCACGGTTGCCGCGAAAACCGGGGAAGCCAACAGTAAAGCAGACAGTGCAATAATGGTATTTTTCATCATTCCCTCTTTATCTTTTCGATGAGTTGCTGTGTTACGAATCAATCCTGGCACAGCCTGAGAGGAAATGAATTAGGAATTAACCGGGAATTGTAAGCACGGATTAATCCGATGCTGCACGATTGCACGCCAACTGGCGAATCTGTGCCTGACAGCAGCGTCCGCTTCTGACAAAATAGGCGTAATCCCCGATTTAACTCAACACAGATGGATCCCCTCTCTGATGGTAGCAAAAATTATTGACGGTAAAACGATTGCGCAGCAGGTGCGACAAGAGGTTGCAGAGCTGGTACAGCAGCGTCTGGCGGCCGGTAAGCGCGCCCCTGGCCTGGCGGTTGTGCTGGTCGGTGAGAACCCGGCCTCGCAGATTTATGTCGGCAGCAAGCGTCGTGCCTGCGAAGAGGTCGGTTTCCTCTCGCGCTCTTACGATATGCCCGCCACCACCAGCGAAGCAGAGCTGCTTGACCTGATCACCACCTTAAACAACGATCCGGAGATCGACGGTATCCTGGTGCAGCTGCCGCTGCCTGCGGGCATCGACAACGTGAAGGTGCTGGAGCATATTGCTCCGCATAAAGATGTGGATGGCTTCCACCCTTACAACGTCGGTCGCCTGTGCCAGCGCGCGCCGAAGCTGCGCCCGTGTACGCCGCGCGGCATCGTCACGCTGCTGGAGCGCTACAATATTGATACTTACGGCCTGAACGCCGTGGTCGTGGGCGCCTCCAATATCGTCGGCCGCCCGATGAGCATGGAGCTGCTGCTGGCCGGCTGTACCACCACCGTCACTCACCGCTTTACCAAAGATCTGCGTCATCACGTTGAGCACGCCGATCTGCTGGTGGTCGCGGTGGGCAAGCCAGGCTTTATTCCCGGCGAGTGGATTAAGCCCGGCGCGATCGTGATCGATGTCGGGATTAACCGTCTGGAGAGCGGCAAAGTGGTCGGCGATGTGGAGTTTGAAGCGGCCTCCGAGCGCGCGGCTTACATCACTCCGGTGCCGGGCGGCGTCGGTCCGATGACCGTGGCAACCCTGATCCAGAATACCCTGCAGGCCTGTGAAAATAACGACGATGGAGCATCAGCATAATGGCAACTTTCTCTCTGGGCGATCATCCCCATGTCGATCTCTGTGACCTGCTGAAGCTGGAAGGCTGGGTTGAGAGCGGCGCGATGGCAAAAATCATGATCTCTGGCGGTCACGTCACGGTGAATGGCGTGAAAGAGACCCGCAAGCGCTGCAAAATTGTCGCGGGTCAGAAGGTTGAGTTTGACGGCGAAAGCGTCACGGTCACCGACTGATTAAACGCGCAACCAGAAAGGCTGCCTGCGGGCGGCCTTTTTTGATCGTGGTCCCGGCGGGAAAGCAAAACACGGGCCGACCGAAAAAGAGGGTCGGCCCCTACATGTGAGGTTGCGCGGGACACGGGCCGACCGAAAAAGAGGGTCGGCCCCTACGAGGTGACGACCTGCGTGGCGCCGTCGATCTGGTGCAGCTGGTAGTGGCGGATCTCGCAATGTTCGGCGATCAGCTGCGCCAGCAGCGGAGAGTGGCTGGTGACCCACAGCTGGCTGTAGCGGCTGGCTTCGGCAATCAGCTGGGCCAGCGCCGGGAGCAGGTCCGGGTGCAGGCTGTTTTCCGGCTCGTTGAGCGCCATAAATGCCGGCGGGCGCGGGCTGAGCAGCGCCACCACCAGGCAGAGAAAACGCAGCGTGCCGTCGGACAGCTCAACCGCGTCCAGCGGGCGCAGGATCCCCTGGCGATGCATCCGCATCTGGAAGCGTCCGCTGGCGGCGTCTACCTCGAAGTGACTGTCGGGGAAGGCCTGCTCCAGGATGGAGAACAGTAATTCGCTGTGTCCGCGCTCGCGGATCGTCTCAAACGCGGCGGCGAGGTTGCTGCCGTCATGCGCCAGGATCGGCGAACGGATGCCGACCTGCGGCATGCGTATCGCGCTGCCTGGCCACACCGCAAACTCGTGGTAAAAGCGCCAGCCGCGCAGGTTCTCACGCACCTGCGACACCTCCGGATAGAGATGCGGGTCGGCCAGCTGACCAAACACCGACTCCTCCACATGCAGCGATGCCGGATAGGCCACGCGCTCGCCGTTAATGTTTTGCAGGAAGGCGGTCTGATTGCTGCGATCCAGCAGCAGCGCAGCGCGGCGGCGCTGATGTCCGCTGAGCCAGATCTGCTCTTTCTTCACCACCGGGTCGAGATTGAACAGGCTCAGCAGCGGCTCCGGAAAGCCAATCTCCAGCTGATAGTCAAAGTCGTCCAGCTCCGCCGACAGCACCATGCGCTTCAGCTCGCTGTTGCGTTCGCCGCGCCGCGCGCCCCCTGCCCACATCGCTTTCTGGATGCCGCCATCCTGCGCCAGCGCCGGCGACAGCCGTTCGCAGGCCGCTTCATGCAGCAGGCGCACCGCTTTATACAGGTTGGATTTGCCGCAGCCGTTGGGGCCGGTGATAACGTTGAGCTGCCCGAGTTCCATTTCGAGGAAACGGATGGAGCGGTAGTTGGTGAGGGAGAGTTGTTTGATCATGTTGGCAGGGTCCAAAAAACAGGGGCGCGTTATCACGCGCCCCCCGGGGTTACTTACGGCGCCAGCTAGTGCCGCCCGCGCCGTCTTCCAGCACGATGCCCATCTCGTTGAGTTTGTCGCGCGCCACGTCGGCCTGCGCCCAGTCTTTCGCTTTACGCGCATCAATACGCATCTGGATCAGCGCTTCAATCTGCGCCACCTCTTCGTCATTGATATTGGCGCCATTTTGCAGGAACTGTTCCGGGTCCTGCTCCAGCAGGCCGAGCACGCCCGCCAGGACGCGCAGGCGCGCCGCCAGCCCGTTCGCGGCCGCTTTGTCGGTATCCTTCAGGCGGTTGACTTCACGCGCCAGGTCGAACAGCGCCGAGTAGGCTTCAGGGGTGTTGAAGTCGTCGTCCATCGCTTCGCGGAAGCGGGTTTCAAACTCTTCGCCACCGGCCACCTCAGCATGGGCGTCGGTGTTACGGATAGCGATATACAGGCGCTCCAGCGCGGAGCGTGCCTGATTGAGATTATCTTCGCCGTAGTTCAGCTGGCTGCGATAGTGGCCGGACATCAGGAAGTAGCGCACGGTCTCGGCGTCGTAGTGCTCCAGCACGTCGCGCACGGTAAAGAAGTTGTTCAGCGATTTCGACATCTTTTCGCGGTCCACCATCACCATGCCGGAGTGCATCCAGTAGTTCACATACGGGCCGTCGTGGGCGCAGGTGGACTGGGCAATCTCGTTTTCATGGTGCGGGAACATCAGGTCAGAGCCGCCGCCGTGGATATCAAAGTGCTCACCCAGCTGCTTGCAGTTCATCGCCGAGCACTCAATGTGCCAGCCAGGGCGGCCCATGCCCCATGGAGATCCCCAGCCTGGCTCATCAGCTTTCGACATCTTCCACAGTACGAAGTCCATCGGGTTACGCTTAACGTTCTCGGCCACTTCAACGCGAGCGCCGGCCTGCAGCTGCTCCAGATCCTGGCGCGACAGGGAGCCGTAGTTCGGGTCGCTGTCGACGGAGAACATCACGTCGCCGTTGCTGGCAACGTAGGCGTGTTCGCGGGCGATCAGCTTTTCTACCAGCTCGATGATCTCGCCGATATGGCGCGTGGCGCGTGGCTCCAGGTCCGGCGGCAGAATGTTCAGCGCGGCGAAGTCCTTGTGCATCTCGGCGATCATACGGTTGGTCAGCTGTTCGATGGTCTCACCGTTTTCGTGAGCGCGTTTGATGATCTTGTCATCTATATCGGTGATATTACGCACATAGTTCAGCTGATAACCGCTGTAGCGCAGGTAGCGGGCCACCACGTCGAACGCGGCAAAAGTTCTGCCGTGGCCGATGTGGCAGAGGTCGTAAACGGTAATGCCGCACACGTACATGCCAATCTTTCCGGCATGAATAGGTTTGAATTCCTCTTTTTGACGACTCAGGGTGTTGAAGATCTTTAGCATTGAGACATTCCGTTTAAGCGTGTGCGGGATTACGATAAAAAGTGAATCGAACATTCTGACGTATTTTTACCCCCAGCGCTATGTAAAGCAAGGGTATTGCCGCTTCCTTTATGCAGCGGGGCTGACGAGCCATCACTTTTTGTGATATAAGAGCCGTCTGTCGCACGGGGAAGACTTACGTCTCCGCCCCCGGCGCTCAATGTTAAATACTCCAACCCTGACAGGATGAGAAAATGGTTACTTTCCAGACTAATCATGGCGATATCGTCATCAAAACTTTCAACGATAAAGCACCGGCTACCGTTGCAAACTTCCTGGAATACTGCCGCGAAGGTTTCTACGACAACACCATCTTCCACCGCGTGATCAACGGCTTTATGATCCAGGGCGGCGGCTTTGAGCCGGGCATGAAGCAGAAAGAGACCAAAGCTGAGATCCAGAACGAAGCCAGCAACGGTCTGAAAAACACCAAAGGCACGCTGGCAATGGCGCGTACTCAGGCTCCTCACTCGGCTACCGCGCAGTTCTTTATTAACGTGGCAGACAACGACTTCCTGAACTTCCGTGACGAAAGCCTGCAGGGCTGGGGTTACTGCGTGTTTGCTGAAGTGGTTGAAGGTATGGACGTGGTTGAGAAAATCAAAGCCGTGTCTACCGGCCGCAGCGGCATGCACCAGGATGTGCCAAAAGACGACGTGATTATCCAGAAAGTCACCGTCAGCGAATAATGTCGCACACGCTGTTTATCGCAGATCTGCATCTGTGTACTGAAGAACCGGCAATCACTGCCGGTTTTCTGCATTTTTTACGCCGTGAAGCGCAGCACGCCGACGCGCTGTATATTCTCGGCGATCTGTTTGAAGCCTGGATCGGTGACGACGACCCGAACCCGCTGCACGCCGAAGTGGCGACCGCGCTGCGCCAGCTCAACATCCCCTGCTATTTTATCCACGGCAACCGCGATTTCCTGGTCGGGAAACGCTTCGCGCGCGCGGCGGGGATGACGCTGCTGCCGCAAGAGCAGGTGCTGGAGCTGTACGGCAGGCGCGTGCTGATTATGCACGGCGACACGCTGTGTACCGACGACGAGGGCTATCAGCGCTATCGCCAGAAGGTGCAACAGCGCTGGCTGCAACGCGTTTTCCTTGCCCTGCCGCTGTTCGTGCGCCAGCGCCTCGCGCGCAAGATGCGCAACGGCAGCAAGCAGGCCAACCGCAATAAAGATCTCGCGATTATGGATGTCAATCCGCAGGCGGTGGTTGACGCCATGAGCCGCCATCAGGTGCCCTGTCTGATCCACGGGCATACTCATCGCCCGGCCGTGCATGCGCTGAACATTAACGGTCTGCCCGCCGAACGCCTGGTGCTCGGCGCCTGGCACGAAGAGGGTTCGATGATCAAAGTCGGCCCTGATGAGATTGCGCTGATTTCCTTCCCGTTCTGAATCAAAATTTTGGCGCCATCCTGCGCCAGTTGACGCCACGCAACCGTTTTCCTCGCCGCGCAGTCGTGATATTCTCTCTGCCCTTCCCACCCCGCAGCCCGTATCCGTGCTGCTGCGGTGACGTTTTACAATCACAGGAGTCAGACCCGCATGTCATCCAACGCCGCCCCGGCCCGCATTGCTATTGTTATGGGTTCCAAAAGTGACTGGGCAACCATGCAGTTTGCAGCGGAAATCCTCACCAGCCTCGACGTTCCGTTCCACTGTGAAGTGGTGTCTGCGCACCGTACCCCGGACAAACTGTTCAGCTTTGCCGAACAGGCCGCCGATAACGGCTTCCAGGTGATTATTGCGGGTGCAGGCGGCGCGGCGCATCTGCCGGGCATGCTGGCTGCGAAAACCCTGGTGCCGGTGCTGGGCGTGCCGGTGCAGAGCGCGGCGCTGAGCGGGGTCGACAGCCTGTACTCTATCGTGCAGATGCCGCGCGGCATCCCGGTCGGTACGCTGGCGATTGGCAAAGCCGGTGCGGCGAACGCCGCCCTGCTGGCTGCGCAGATCCTTGCGCTGCACGATGCTGCGCTGGCGGGCCGCCTGGCGAACTGGCGCCAGACGCAGACCGATGACGTGCTGAACAACCCGGATCCGCAGGTGGAGGCATGAAGCCGGTCTGCGTATTAGGTAACGGCCAGCTGGGCCGCATGCTGCGCCAGGCCGGAGAGCCGCTGGGTATTGCGGTTTATCCGGTCGGGCTGGATGCCGAGCCGCAAGCGCTGCCGATTGCGCAGAGCGTGATCACCGCCGAGATTGAACGCTGGCCGGAAACCGCCCTGACGCGCGAGCTGGCAAGCCACAACGCGTTCGTTAACCGTGACATTTTCCCGCTGCTGGCGGACCGCTTAACCCAGAAGCAGCTGCTGGACCGCCTCGGTCTGGCGACGGCCCCCTGGCAACTGCTGTCCGCTGCCGACGAGTGGGCGCAGGTGTTCACCACCCTCGGCGAGTTGGCCATCGTTAAGCGGCGCACCGGGGGGTATGACGGCCGCGGCCAGTGGCGCCTGCGTGCGGATGAGACCGGGACGCTGCCCGCTGACTGCTACGGTGAATGCATTGTTGAGCAGGGGATTAACTTCTCCGGCGAGATGTCGCTGGTCGGTGCGCGCGGGCACGACGGTCACACCGTGTTCTACCCGCTGACGCACAACCTGCATCAGGACGGCATTCTGCGTACCAGCGTGGTGCTGCCGGACGTGAATGCAGAGCATCAGCAGCAGGCGGAGCGCATGCTGTCGGCGATCATGAATGAGCTGAACTACGTTGGCGTGATGGCGATGGAGTGCTTTGTGGTGCCGGAAGGTCTGCTGATCAACGAGCTGGCCCCGCGCGTGCACAACAGCGGCCACTGGACGCAGAACGGCGCGTCTATCAGCCAGTTTGAGCTACACCTGCGGGCGATTCTTGGCCTGGCGCTGCCCACGCCAGTGGTCAGCACCCCGGCGGTCATGGTGAACCTGATCGGCACTGACCTGAACCTCGACTGGCTGAACCAGCCGCTGGTGCATCTGCACTGGTATGAGAAAGAGGTGCGCGCCGGGCGCAAGGTTGGCCACCTTAATCTGGCGGACGTCAGTCCGGCGGCGTTAAGCGCAGCGCTGAATGCGCTGGTACCGATGCTGCCGCCGGAGTACGCCAGCGGCATTGCGTGGGCGGTGGAAAAACTCGGGTAATCATCCGTCTTAAGTAGGGGAGAGGCATGCCTCTCCCTTCCGTGCTTTATTCCGCGTAATACCCTCTGAACAAGGCCTTGCCCTTCAGCAGACGAATACCCAGCCAGCCGCCGCAGATCGACAGCAGCAGCGCACCGGTTAACGGCAGCGCCCCCCACAGCACGTAATCCGGCTGCCACGGGAAGTCGAATACCTTGCGCTGCAGCCCCCACAGCGCCGCTTCCGCACCGATGGCGGCCGCCACGCCGGAAACCAGACCGAGTAGCGCAAACTCGCACCACAGCGTGCCGCGCAGTAGCCTCTTGCTGGCACCGAGCGTGCGGTAGACCACCAGCTCCTGACGGCGCTGACGCATCCCGACCTGGATCTGCGCCAGCAGCAGCAGCACGCCACAGGCCGTCACCAGCACCACCATAATCTCCAGCGCCTGGCTAACCTGCGCCAGCACCTGCCCTATCTGACGCATAATGCTGCCGATATCCAGCAGGCTGAGCGTCGGGAACTGGCGGTTGAGCTGGGCCAGCAGCGCGCTGTTATTGTCCAGGCGGAAGCTGGTCAGCCAGGTCTGCGGCTGGCCGTCGAGCGCGCCCGGCGGGAAGATAAAGAAGAAGTTGGGCTTCAGGCTCTCCCAGTCGACTTTACGCATGCTGGTGATCCGGGCGCTGAACTCTTGCGTATCGCCGGTAAAAGTCAGCGTATCCCCAAGCTTCACCCCCAGCCGCCCGGCCAGCTCCTGCTCAATCGACACGTCACCGCGCTGCGGCGGCCAGCTGCCGGAGGTCAGCGGATTATGGTCCGGCAAATCTTTTAGCCAGGTGAGATTCAGCTCGCGATTCAGCGAATTATCCATTTCAGGATCGGCGGGCTGGTGGTTAATCCCGGTCAGGCGCACGCGGGCAATCGGGTAGAAGGTTTCCGGCTTCACCTGATGCTGTTCAAGGAAGGCCTGCACCTGCGGCACCTGCTGCCCGGTGATGTTCAGCAGGAAGTAGTTCGGGCTGCCCGGCGGCATCTGCTGCTGCCAGCGGTCCAGCAGATCGCCGCGCATCACCAGCAGCAGGGCCAGCAGCATAAACGACAGCGAGAACGCCGCCAGCTGGCTGAGGGTCGTCCACGGCTGGCGCAGCAGGCGGTTAACCGCCAGGCGGAAGGCCAGATTGCGCAGCGTCAGGCGGCGCAGCAGCAGCAGGCCCCCCCAGCCGATGGCACCCAGCAGCAGCGAGAGCAGCACAATGCCCGCCACCAGCGCCCACAGCAGCTTACTGCCGCCGACCAGCAGCGCCAGCAGGCCAATCACCACCAGCGCCATCAGCGGCAGGTAGATCTTCAGCGGCCAGATATCGGCGACCGCATCGCGCCGCAGCACGCGCAGCGGCTGGGTTGCCAGCAGCAGGCGATACGGGCGCAGGCCGACCAGCAGCGAAATCACAAACAGCGATCCCACCGCCCACAGCCACGGCCAGGCGCTGGCGGCAGGCAGTTCGCCGGGCAGCACCGGGCGCAGCATCTGTAGCAGCAGCGCTTCAAAGCCGAGGCCAATGGCGCTGCCGACGATCGCCGCCAGCAGCAGCACCGCCAGCCACTGGCCGACAATCAGCCGCCGCAGCGCCCCTCGATTGGCGCCCAGGGTTTTCAGCACCGCCACCAGATCGTAGCGGCTGCGGCAGTAGTGGCTCATGGCGACCGCCACGGCGGCGATGGCCAGCATCAGCGTCAGCAGCGCCGACAGCAGCAGGAACTGCTGGGCGCGCTGCATCGATTTACCCAGCGCATCCTCCGAGTTCTCCACGCTTATCCAGCGCTGTTCCGGGGTAATCCGCGACGCGATATAGCTGTCGTAGCGCGCCAGCTGCTGCGGAGTACCGGAGAATTTATAGCGCCAGGTGACGCGGCTGCCGGGCTGGATAGCACCGGTCTTCGCGACGTCGGCCAGGTTCATCAGCAGGCGGGGCGCGGTCTGGAACGGGTTAAAGCCGGCGTCCGGCTCCTGAATCACCTCGCCGGCAATGCGCAGCGTGGTATCGCCAACGTCGAGGTTATCCCCGGCTTTACGCTCGAGCAGCGCCAGCAGTCGCGGTGCGGCCAGCACCGTGCCCGCCGCCGGTTTTAACCCGGCTGGCGCAGTGCTCAGCTCACCAAACATCGGATAGAGATCGTCAACCGCCTTCACCGAGGCCAGCTGGGGCGTATCGCCCGCGAACGTCATGGTCATAAAGGTCAGCTGGCGCCCGACCTGTAAGCCGTCGGCACGCGCCTGCGACAGCCACTCCTCCGGCACTTCTTTGCCGCTGCGCAGCGTGCGGTCGCCGGCCATAAAGTCCCGGCTCTGCTGGCTCAGCCCTTTCTCCATGCGGTCGCTAAGCGAGCCGAGCGCCAGCACGCAGGCCACCGCCAGCGTCAGTGCCAGCCAGACAATCAGCAGCGAGGGCGACTTCCACTCGCGCCAGAACCAGCGCCAGATCATGCTTCCTCCCACAGCTTGCCGTCGCGCAGGCGCAGGCGGCGGTCGCAGCGGGCGGCCAGCTGTTCATCGTGGGTGACGAGGATCAGGGTGGTGGCGAAGTCGCGGTTCATGGAAAACAGCAGGTCGGCAATACGGTCGCCGGTTTTGCGGTCAAGGTTGCCAGTCGGCTCATCGGCAAACAGCAGCGCCGGGCGGCCGTTAAACGCGCGCGCCAGCGCCACGCGCTGCTGTTCCCCGCCGGAAAGCTGCGCGGGCAGGTGCGTCAGGCGCTCGCCTAACCCCAGCTGGGCCAGCAGCGCGGCGGCCTGTTCGCGGCTCTGGCGGTCGCTGTCGCCGCGCAGCAGGGCGGGTAGCTGGACGTTTTCCTGCGCGTTAAGGGTCGGCACCAGCATAAACGACTGGAACACGAAGCCGACGTTTTTCGCCCGCAGCGCCGCCCGCTGCTCTTCGTTCATCTTGTGCAGTGGCTGGCCGAGCATCAGCACTTCGCCTTCGCTGCCGTCGTCCAGCCCGGCCAGAATTCCGAGCAGCGTCGACTTGCCCGATCCCGACTCGCCGATCAGCGCGAGGGTTTCAGCCGGTTTGACAACCAGCTCAACTCCGGTAAGGATGGAAAGATGATGATCACCCTGACCGACGGACTTACTAAGACGATGAACTTCAAGAATGTTTTCCGCTGGCATTACCCTGTCCTGTTATTATTAGCCTTGATGACGCTGCGTGCGACGGCGGCAGATACGCTGCTGGTGCTGGGCGACAGTCTGAGTGCCGGTTACCGCATGTCCGCCACGGCCGCATGGCCTGCGTTACTCAATGATAAGTGGCAAAAGTCGCCGTTGATTGTTAACGGTAGCATAAGTGGCGATACCGCGACGCAGGGACTGGCACGTCTGCCGGCGCTGCTGAAACAGCATCAGCCGCGCTGGGTACTGATTGAGCTGGGGGGCAACGACGGTTTACGTGGTTTCCCGCCGCAGCAGGTAGAGCAGGATCTGAACCAGATCATTAGCCAGGTAAAGGCGGCAAACGCGCAGCCGCTGCTGATGCAGGTGATGCTGCCCGCCAACTACGGCAAACGCTATACGCAATCCTTCGCCGCCATCTATCCCAAAGTGGCAAAGCAGTATTCAATCCCGCTGGTGCCGTTTTTTATGGAGCAGGTCTACCTGAAGCCGGAGTGGATGCAGGATGACGGGATCCACCCAAATCCGGCGGCGCAGCCTTTTATTGCCGAACTGATGGCAAAAGAACTGGCCCCCCTAGTTAAGCATGAGTAACCCGGCGTTGGGCGCCATAGCAGGTAAAGAAATGCAAAAATCGATAGTGATTACCGGGAGTTCCAGCGGTATCGGTCTGGTATCCGCCAACGATCTGCTGCGGCGCGGCTACCATGTGATTGCCGCCTGCCGTAAACCGCAGGATGTAGAGCGCATGAACCAGCTGGGTTTCAGCGGCGTGCTGCTCGACCTCGACGATGCTGCCAGCGTTGAGCGGGCCGCCGCGCAGATCCTCACGCTGTGCGGGGGCGATCTCTATGGGCTGTTTAACAACGACGGCTTCGGGCTGTATGGCCCGCTGCAGTCGATCTCCCGCCAGCAGTTGGAGCAGCAGTTCGCCACCAATCTGTTTGGCACCCACCAGCTCACCACCCTGCTGCTGCCGGCTTTGATCAACGGCGGCAGCGGGCGCATTATTAATACCAGCTCGGTGATGGGATTGATCTCTACGCCGAAGCGCGGGGCTTACGCCGCCAGTAAGTATGCGCTGGAAGCCTGGTCCGATGCGTTACGCATGGAGCTGCACGGCAGCGGCGTGCGCGTCAGCCTGATCGAACCTGGCCCGATCCACACCCGCTTCACCGATAATGTCCATCAGTCGCAGCAGGACCAGCCGGTGAAGAACCCCGGCATTGCCGCGCGGTTCACGCTGCCGCCGGAGGCGATTCTGCCCAAGCTGCGGCACGCGCTGGAGAGCCGCCACCCGCGCCTGCGCTATCCTGTGACGCTGGTCGCACACGCGCTCAGCGCGTTACGCCGTTTACTGCCGGGCTGGATGATGGATCGGTTATTACGCCAGAATTAGCCTGCGGCCCTTGAAGCTGCGGCCTCTGCCCCCATACAGTTAGCAACATCAGTCATTAAAGAGATGAAATTCATGTCACCACAAGCCGCGATCGTCGAGATTAACGAAACCAACCTGCACCAGACGCTGGAACAGTCGATGCAGATCCCCGTTCTGTTCTACTTCTGGTCCGGCCGCAGCCAGCACTGTGAGCAGCTGACGCCGCTGCTTGACCGCCTGGCCCAGGAGTACGCCGGACAGTTCATTCTGGCGCGCCTGGATTGTGACGCCGAGCCGGCCGTAGCGCAGCAGTTTGGCCTGCGCTCGATTCCGACCGTGTACCTGTTCCAGAACGGCCAGCCGGTTGACGGCTTCCAGGGTCCGCAGCCGGAAGAAGCGGTGCGCGCCCTGCTGGAAAAAGTGCTGCCAAAAAAAGAGCAGCTGTTAGCGCAGCAGGCGATGCAGCTGATGGACGAAGGCAAGCTGATTGATGCGCTGCCGCTGCTGAAGGATGCATGGGCGCTGAGCAATCAGAATAGCGAGATCGGCTTCCTGCTGGCGGAAGTGCTGATTGGCCTCAACCGCAGTGAAGAAGCTGAAGCGGTGCTGAAAGTGGTGCCGCTGCAGGACCAGGATACCCGCTATCAGGGGCTGGTGGCGCAGATTGACCTGCTGAAGCAGGCGGCGGATACGCCGGAAATTCAGCAGCTGCAGCAGCAGATTGAAGCCGAGCCGGATAATGTCGAGCTGGCCACCCAGCTGGCGCTGCAGTTCCACCAGGTCGGGCGCAATGAAGAGGCGCTGGAGCTGCTGTTCAGCCATCTGAAGAAAGATCTCGGCGCGGCCGATGGGCAGGCGCGTAAGATGCTGCAGGAGATCCTCGCCGCGCTGGGGACCGGCGATGCGCTGGCCGCGAAATACCGCCGTCAGCTCTATTCTCTGCTGTACTAAGAGCGGGACGACCGAAAAAGAGGGTCGTCCCCTACAAATGATTCACGCACCGGACGACCGAAAAACAGGGTCGTCCCCCACCGTTGCGCAAAGCATGACCCCGTAGGGGTTGACCCTCTTTTCCGGTCAACCCTCCACGGTTGGCACAGGTGCCAGACAGGGGCGGCAGGTAACGCCATCAGCCCCTACAATAATAACAATCCGGAGGTTATTTTATGTTTACTGTGATTCCCGTCATTATCGTTCTGGCACTGATCCTTGTCTGGTCCGGGATAAAAATTGTTCCGCAGGGCTACCAGTGGACCGTGGAACGTTTCGGTCGCTACACCAATACGCTGCAGCCTGGCCTGAACCTGGTGGTCCCGTTTATGGATCGCGTAGGTCGTAAAATCAATATGATGGAACAGGTGCTGGATATCCCCTCACAGGAGATCATCTCCAAAGATAACGCCAGCGTCACCATCGATGCCGTGTGCTTTATCCAGGTGGTCGACCCGGCGCGCGCCGCCTATGAGGTCAGCAACCTTGAGCTGGCGATCATCAACCTCACCATGACCAACATGCGTACTGTGCTTGGCTCGATGGAGCTGGATGAGATGCTGTCGCAGCGCGATAACATCAATACCCGCCTGCTGCATATTGTCGATGAAGCCACCAACCCGTGGGGCATCAAAATTACCCGTATTGAGATCCGCGACGTGCGCCCGCCTGCCGAACTGATTGCGTCGATGAACGCGCAGATGAAGGCCGAGCGTACCAAGCGCGCCGATATCCTCGAAGCGGAAGGGGTTCGTCAGGCGGCAATCCTGCGCGCCGAAGGCGAGAAGCAGTCGCAGATCCTGAAAGCGGAAGGCGAGCGTCAGTCGGCATTCCTCGCGGCCGAAGCGCGTGAACGCGGGGCAGAAGCGGAAGCGCAGGCCACCAAAATGGTGTCCGAGGCGATTGCCGCCGGGGATATTCAGGCGATTAACTACTTCGTGGCGCAGAAATATACCGACGCGCTGCAAAATATCGGCTCCTCCAGCAACAGCAAAGTGGTGATGATGCCGCTGGATGCCAGCAGCCTGATGGGCTCAATCGCCGGGATCGGTGAACTGCTGGGCGAAAGCAAAGCGGAGCGTAAACGTTGATGCTGCTGGATGAGCTGTTAGCCAATCCGTGGTGGCTGTGGCTGACGCTGGGCGGCCTGCTGCTGGCCGCCGAGATGCTCGGCGCCAGCGGCTATCTGTTGTGGAGCGGCGTGGCGGCGGTGCTGGTCAGCCTGCTGGTGTGGCTGGTGCCGATGCCGTGGGCATGGCAGGGGCTGAGCTTCGCCGTGCTGACCATTCTTGCCGCGCTGTGGTGGTACAGCTGGCTGAAAGGCCGCGATCGCCACCAGCCCCCCTCCACCTTGAACCAGCGCGGGCAGCAGATGGTTGGCCGTCAGCTGACGCTGGATGCGCCGCTGGTCAACGGCTTCGGCCATGTGCGTATTGGGGACGGTAACTGGCGCGTGCAGGCGGAGGAAGATTTGCCTGCGGGAAGCGACATTGTGGTGGTGGCGGTGGAAGGGATCACGCTGCGCGTCGTGCGCCGCGCTGGCTAACTGCGTTGCGCGCTGTGGCAGCAGCCCGCCAGATGATCGATGATTGGGCAGTCGGCCCCGTCATCACCGGGGCAGCTGGCTGCCAGGTCTAACAGCTTCTGGCGCATCAGCTGCAGCTCGGTGATATGCGCTTCAATCTCCGCCACTTTGCTCAGCGTGCGCGCTTTGACATCGGCGCTGTGGCGCTGCGGGTTGTTGAACAGGCTGACCATTTCACGGCACTCATCCAGAGTAAACCCCACCTGGCGGGCCTGGCGCAGCAGGGTCAGCTCCTCCAGCTGTTTGGCACTGTAGCTGCGATAGCCGTTTTCCGTCCGCAGCGGCGGCGTCACCAGCCCTTTCTCCTCGTAGAAACGAATCGCTTTACTGGTTAAGCCGGTTTTTTTTGCCACGTCGCTAATGTTCATTATCGCCCCCTTGACCTTCCCCTTGATGGAAGGTTTAACCTCCATAACTAATGCAAAAACAGTCCCGGGTCAAACCGGATTAACAGGAGAGATGATATGTCGCAAATAACCTTACTGGCTCTCGACGGTCTGACCTGCGGCCACTGCGTGAAGCGGGTGAAAGAGACGCTGGAAAAACGCCCGGATGTTGAACTGGCGCAAGTCAGCATTGATGCCGCGCGCATTTCCGGCGACGCCAGTGCCGATCAGCTGATCGCCACGATTGAGCAGGCGGGCTACCATGCCCGCGTGGCGCAGGACGGTTCGCACCCAAAGGCTGATCCGCTGACAGACTCAGAAACTCAGCCGGAAGCGCTGACAGCGGATAATGCCACGCTTCCGGCAGAGAGTTTTCACCTGCTGATTGACGGCATGAGCTGCGCCAGCTGCGTCAGCCGCGTGCAGCATGCGCTGCAGGAGGTGGACGGCGTTAGCCAGGCGCGGGTGAACCTGGCCGAGCGCAGCGCGCTGGTGCTGGGTTCGGCGCAGCCGCAGTCTCTGATTGACGCGGTGACGCGTGCCGGCTATGGCGCAGAAATCATCGAAGATGACGTTAAGCGGCGGGAAAAGCAGCAGCAGAGCGCGCAGGCCGCAGTGCAGCGTTTTCGCTGGCAGGCGGCGCTGGCGCTGGCGCTCGGTATTCCGCTGATGCTGTGGGGCATGGTCGGCGACAATATGATGTTGAGCGCCACCAACCGCAGCGGCTGGCTGATGGTTGGCGTAGTGACGTTGCTGGTGATGGCGATTGCCGGTGGGCACTTCTACCGCAGCGCGTGGAAAAGCCTGCGCAACCGTACGGTAACGATGGATACCCTGGTGGCGCTCGGCACCGCGGCGGCCTGGCTTTACTCCATGGCGGTCAACCTGTGGCCCGACCTGTTCCCAATGGCCGCCCGCCACCTCTACTATGAAGCCAGCGCGATGATCATCGGCCTGATTAACCTTGGGCATATGCTGGAGCAGCGCGCGCGCCAGCGCTCGTCGCAGGCGCTGGAAAAGCTGCTTGACCTGACGCCACCGACGGCGCGCGTGGTCACTGACCGGGGCGAGCAGACCCTGGCGCTCAGCGCAGTGACGCTGGGGATGACGCTGCGGGTCAACACCGGCGATCGCGTGCCGGTTGACGGCACGATTATCCAGGGCGAAGCCTGGCTGGACGAGGCCATGCTGACCGGGGAAGCGGTTCCGCAGCAGAAATCCGCAGGCGATACGCTGCATGCCGGAACGGTAATGCAGGATGGCAGCGTGCTGCTGCGGGCCGATGCGATTGGCAAAAATACCACCCTGTCGCGCATTATCCAGCTGGTGCGCCAGGCGCAGAGCAGCAAGCCGGCGATCGGCCAGCTGGCGGATAAGATCTCGGCGATCTTTGTTCCCACCGTGGTGGTGATTGCGCTGCTGAGCGCCGCCGTCTGGTATCTGTTCGGCCCCGCCCCGCAAATCGTTTACACGCTGGTGATCGCCACCACCGTACTGATCATCGCCTGCCCCTGTGCGCTCGGTCTGGCCACGCCAATGTCGATTATTGCCGGCGTCGGGCGCGCCGCCGAGTTTGGCGTGCTGGTGCGCGATGCCGATGCACTGCAACGGGCCAGCACCCTCAGCACGCTGGTGTTCGATAAAACCGGCACCCTGACCGAGGGCAAGCCGCGCGTGGTCGCGATTCAGTTGTTTAACGGGGCCGATGAGCCGTCGGTATTACGCCAGGCTGCCGCGCTGGAGCAGGGTTCCGGCCATCCGCTGGCGCAGGCAATCGTCGCGCGTGCGGGCCTTAGCTCCCTGCCGGACATTGCGCAATTTCGTACAATACCGGGCCAGGGCGTCAGCGGCATACTCGACGGCATTCCGCTGCTGTTGGGTAACCCCGCGCTGATGGCGCAACAGCAGATTGCCACCGATAGCGTGCAGCAGCAGATGGATAAGCTGGCAGAGACGGGGGCTACTCCGGTGCTGCTGGCCGCCGACGGCCACCTTGTCGCCCTGTTTGCCATCCGCGATCCGCTGCGCCAGGAGAGCGTCGGCGCGCTGCAGCGCCTGCACCAGCGCGGTTATCAGCTGGTGATGCTGACCGGGGATAACCCAATCACCGCCTCTGCCATTGCGCGCGAAGCCGGGATCGACAGGGTGATTGCGGGCGTATTACCGGCGGGTAAAGCCGCAGCGATCGCCCACCTGCAGCAGCAGGGCCAGCAGGTGGCGATGATTGGCGACGGCATCAATGATGCCCCGGCGCTGGCGCAGGCCGATGTCGGCATTGCCATGGGCGGCGGCAGTGATGTGGCGATTGAAACGGCGGCGATTTCCCTGATGCGCCAGGATCTGAATGCGGTGGTCGATGCGTTATCCATCGCCAAAGCGACCCTGCGTAATATGAAACAGAATCTCCTTGGGGCGTTTATCTATAACGCGGCGGGGATCCCGATCGCGGCCGGGGTGCTCTACCCGCTGACCGGCACGCTGCTCAGCCCGGTGGTGGCTGGCGCAGCAATGGCGCTCTCTTCGATTACCGTGGTCAGCAACGCCAACCGCCTGATCCGCTATCGTCCGCCGCAGCACTGAATCCTCGCGGCTGCGCTTCGTTTTGCCCTGTCCGTCAGCGAGTTATCGCGTTAGCATGGTGGCACTAAACGGATGAGGCGGGAAATGATGAGGAATCTTGTGCAGGTACTGCGGGCGCTACGCGACAGGTTCTGGCCGGTGAACTACAGCTATCCGGCGCTGGACGTCACGCTGGGCGATTGCCGGCTGCATCTGGTCGGCAGTATTCATATGGGCACGCGCAATATGCTGCCGCTGCCTGCCGTGCTGATGGCGCGTTTACGCCAGGCCGACGCATTGATAGTGGAGGCCGATATTACCGCCGGTGGCTCGCCGTTCAGCGACAGCGCAGTCTGCCCACCGCTGGCAGAGCGCCTCAGCGCTGTGCAGCTCAGCACCCTGCAACAGCGGGCGGCAGAGCTGGGGATCTCCCCGGAGCGCATCGACACGCTGCCCGCCTGGCAGGTGGCGCTGATGCTGCAGGCGCAGCAGGCTCAGCGCCTTGGGCTGCACGCCGACTGCGGCATCGACTATCAGCTGCTGCAGGCCGCGCGCGGGCTGGAAAAAAAGGTGATTGAGCTGGAGGGGCCGGAAACCCAGCTGGCGCTGCTGAACTCCCTGCCGGACAACGGACTGCCGCTGCTGGAGGACACGCTGGAGCACTGGCACACCAACGCCCGCCTGCTGCAAACTATGGTCAGCTGGTGGCTGGAAGCGCCGCCGGGCAGCCTCGGCAAGCTGGAGCTGCCGAACACCTTCAGCAGCAGTCTGAACGACCTGCTGATGCATCAGCGCAATCAGCAGTGGAGCCAGCTGCTGCGCCAGCTCCCGCCGGGACGTTACGTGGTGGCGGTCGGCGCACTGCACCTTTACGGCGAAGGCAACCTGCCCGGCCTGCTGAAAAAAGCATAAAAAAAAGGCCGATGTTGAAATCGGCCCGTCAATAACAACATTTTTATGATTTTTGTTATCGTCTCAGCCCTCGGGCTGACGCGGGCCAGATTGTCGCTCAAAGCGCAAAATTTCGCCAGTTTTTTATTCATCAGAGGTTCACTCTTTTATTATATCGCGCAAAGAAGGTGAGTGATTATGACACCCGCAGTAAAACTGCTTGAAAAACAAAAGGTCACATTTACGCTGCACCCTTACGAGCACGACAGCAGCGAAACGCATTTTGGCGATGAGGCGGTGCGCAAGCTCAATCTCAATGCGGATCAGGTGTATAAAACGCTGCTGATCGCACTAAATGGTGACAATAAGACGCTGGCCGTGGCGGTCACCCCGGTTGCCGGACAGCTGGATCTGAAAAAGGTGGCGAAAGCGCTGGGGGCGAAAAAGGTCGAAATGGCCGATCCGCAGTTTGCGCAGCGCAGCAGCGGTTATCTGCTGGGCGGCATCAGCCCGCTGGGGCAGAAAAAACGCCTGCCGACGGTTATCGACCAGCTGGCGCAGCAGTTTGCCACCATTTATGTCTCCGGCGGTCGCCGCGGGCTGGATATCGAGCTAGCCCCGCAGGATCTGGCGCAGCTGCTCGACGCCCGCTTCGCCGATATCGCCAAACGCGATTAGTCCGATCGCTGGGCAATCAGCTGATCGATCATCCAGCGCCCTGCCGGCCCCGGCGGCGCCCGGCGTGACCAGACGGCATCCACCTGAATATTCTGCGGCCAGCCCGCCACCGGCAGCTCGCGCAGCAGCTGATGACCAAACTGTTCGGTGAGCCAGCGCGGCAAAATACTCCAGCCAAAGCCCTGCTCGGCCATCTCCAGCAGCAGCAGATACGACGGTGCCAGCCACACTTTTCCGGCCGGTGCGGGCTGCTGCTCCACCCAGGTATTGAGCCGCAGCTGGCGCAGCTGTTTTAACTCCGCTTCACTGACCTGCGCCTGCTGCGCCAGCGGATGATCCTGATGCAGATAGATCGCCATCTGCGCTTCAACCTGCAAGCGCTGCACGCAGATATCCACCGGGTAGTGCTGCTGGACCCGCACCACGCCAATGTGCGCACGGCCATTTTGCAGCAGATCGATAACGTCGGCATCCTCGGCAATCATGCATTCAAACTCAATGTCCGGGTAACGCGCAGAGAGGCGCTGCAGCAGCGATTCATGATAATCCGCCTGCCAGAAATCGGAGATCGCCAGCCGCAGACAGGGTTCCACCTCCCCCGCCAGGCGCATTGCCAGCTCATCCAGCTGTGATGACGCCGCGAGGATCTCTTTTACCTGCGCCAGCGCCCGTTGGCCGTTTTCGGTCAGCACCGGGGTGCGCGCCTCGCGGTTAAACAGCGTGAAGCCAAGATCGCTTTCCAGATTGGCCACCGCCGTGCTGACGGTGGACTGGCTTTTGCGCAGCGCACGCGCCGCCGCCGAGAACGAACCGCTTTCTACAGTCTGAACGAAGGCTTCAAGAGATTCCGGGGAGTAGCGCATAGATATATCGCTTTTATCGATGGATAGTCATTTTATCTTAGCAAAAAAACGGCGGATAATGACCAACATATTCGGGCCAGGCATGCCAGGCCCCTACGGCAATTTACTAGCCCTGTACTACTGAAAATAATGGAGTTCACTATGTCTGGTCGTTCCCTGAAAGAACGGTTCTTTCACGCCGCAGGTTTTGAGGTTCTGGCGATTGCGATTGTTTCGCCGCTGGCCGCGTGGGTGATGGATAAACCGTTATTCCAGATGGGCGCGCTGGCAATTATGTTGTCAACGGTAGCAATGGTCTGGAACATGATTTATAACGCCGGTTTTGACCGCTTGTGGCCGCGTAATAAGGTTAAGCGAGGAGTGGGATTACGCGTGCTGCACGCGCTGGGCTTCGAGGGTGGATTTATTCTTATCGGCCTGCCGATTGCAGCCTGGATGCTGGGCATTTCGCTGTGGCAGGCATTCCTGATTGAAGTGGCGTTTTTCCTGTTCTTCCTGCCTTACACCATGTTGTATAACTGGCTGTACGATAAAGTGCGCGAACGGATTTGTCGGGGCGGCCCCGCTGTTTCGGTCCGCCCGCAGGCTGACGTTTGGGTCGACCCAAAAAGCGGCCGACCCCTGGAGAAAAAAATCCGTTAACGCATGACAGTATCGATTTTCGCCTGGCGCCATTTCTTCGGCGCCAGCGGCTTCTCATCCTCTACCGGCTTTGCACTCTCGGCCGGTTGTTCTCCGCCCTTTTGATAGACAATTTCTCCGGCAGGCTGGTATTTCGCCACGTCGAGCGGTGAGTGGCTCTCAATGTACTGTTTCAGCACTTCCGCATCGACAAAGCCGGTATTCACGTAGCCCGGCAGCTTATCAATCACCGGGTAACCGTCACCGCCTGTGGCGTTAAAGCTTAGCGTCGCCATGCGGTAGGTTTTCTCTGCATCCAGCGGCTGACCATTGATCTTCACCGCGCTGACGCCCGTACCGTCGGCCACCAGGCTGACGCGGGCAAACTGAGCGTAAGCCCCGGAATCCACCTGCTTATTGGCCACCACCGCCAGATATTTTTCCACCTCGCTGCCTTTCATATCGACATACACCAGCGTGTTGCCAAACGGCTGCACCTTGAGTACGTCTTTATAGGTTATTGCGCCCTCTTCAATCGAATCACGCACGCCGCCACCGCTCATCACCGCGAAATCGGCTTTGGTGCGGTCGATCTGCCCTTCAAGGATCAGGCGTGCCATGTTGGTCTGTACAAAGCGTACCTTGCTGCGATCCCCCTCCAGATGGCCATTGACGCTGCCGATTTTTACGCCGAGCTGCGCTTCGCCTTTTTTCTGGAACGGCGTCAGCAGTTTCTGCATCGCGCTGTTTTTGACAATTTCAGGCGTGTAGTTCACCCAGCTGCTGCTGCCGTCAGCGTTGGTAATCTTATGTTTCAGGTTGATCGGCACCAGTTCGTAGTGCTCCAGCGTCAGCTTGCCGTTCAGGAAGGTAAAGTCGGCGCGGCCAATATATTTGCCCCACTCGTGCGCCTGCACAATCCAGGTGCCGTTCTGGCGGTCCGGCGTACAGGGGGTGCCCGGTACATAGTCGGCCTGCTTCACATTCTCTTTCGCCATGCACACCGGGTCCTGCGAGTGGCCGCCGACGATCATATCGAGATAACCGGCAGGCAGCTCGCGCGCCATCTCCACATCGCCCGGGGCGTTGGAACCGTGCTGGCCGTTGTCGTAGTGCCCCATATGGGTGGCAGCAATAATCACGTCAGGCTTCTCTGTTGCACGCAGCTCTTCCACCACCGCTTTCGCTTCGGTGGCCGGTTTATGGAACAGAATGTCGGTAAAGTTCTCCGGGTTGCCGATCTTCGCCGTGTCATCGGTGGTCAGGCCGATCACCGCAATCTTCAGGCCCATGCGGTTGAACAGTGCATAGGGCTGGAACAGGCGCTTGCCGGTGCTTTTCTGATAAATATTGGCGGAAAGCAGCGGGAACTTGGCCCATTTTTGCTGCTGGCGCAGGACGGAAAGCGGGTTATCAAACTCGTGATTGCCAATCGCCATGGCGTCGTAGCCAATCAGGTTCATGCCGCGAAAATCCGGTTCGGCATCCTGCAGGTCCGATTCCGGTACGCCGGTATTGATATCGCCGCCGGAGAGGATCAACGTCGCGCCGCCGTGCGCCTGCACTTCATAGCGGATCTGGTCCATCATGGTTTTTTGCGCCGCCAGACCATACTCATCATGCTCGTTTGGCCAGAAGCGCCCATGGTGATCGTTGGTGTGCAGGACGGTAAATTTATAGGTGCGATCTTTCACCCACGCCTGCGCCATCAGGGGGGTGGATAACAGCGCTACCGTCAGCACGCTGATTAAACTTTTTTTCAGTACTGGCACTCTGCCTCTCCTTGTTGAACAACTGCATTAGGTAACAAAGTTTTAATTTTTTGTGACTTCCGGCTGATTATGCAGCAGGATGAGGTCTGAAGGGTAATCTCTCCGTCTTATATTGCAGGCAGGGGCACACCCTTGAACTTCTCTAATAAAAACAAATTTCGATGACAGGTTAATTTATGGCAAGTAATGACACCCTCGCTTCAGCGAATCTGCCGGTGAAGCGTACCGCTTTTGGCATTCTCGGCGCGATCAGCGTTGCCCATCTGCTAAACGATATGATCCAGTCGCTGATCCTGGCGATTTACCCGCTGCTGCAGAGTGACTTCTCGCTGAGCTTTGTGCAAATCGGCATGATCACCCTGACCTATCAGGTGACCGCCTCGCTGCTGCAGCCGCTGATTGGCTATTATACCGATAAACACCCGCAGCCGTGGTCGCTACCGATTGGCATGGGCTTTACCTTGTCCGGGCTGGTGCTACTGGCGATGGCGAATAACTTCCCCATGGTACTGGTCGCGGCGGCGCTGGTGGGTACTGGCTCGTCGGTGTTTCATCCCGAGTCGTCACGCGTGGCGCGCATGGCATCCGGCGGCCGTCACGGCCTGGCGCAGTCGCTGTTCCAGGTGGGCGGCAATCTGGGTAGCTCACTCGGCCCGCTGCTGGCCGCGCTGATCATTGCCCCTTACGGGCGCGGCAACGTCGCATGGTTCTCGCTGGCCGCGCTGCTGGCGATTGTGGTGCTGTTGCAGATCGGCCGCTGGTATCAGACTCAGCATCGCGCCAGTAAAAGCCATGCGCAGAGTGCCATTAGCCCGCTGCCCCGCCGTCAGGTGGCGTTGGCCATTTCGATTCTGCTGGTGCTGATTTTCTCCAAATACTTCTATCTCACCAGCCTGAGCAGCTATTACACCTTCTATCTGATGCACAAGTTTGGCCTGACGGTGCAGAGCGCGCAGCTGCACCTGTTCGCGTTTCTGTTCGCCGTGGCGGCCGGGACGGTGATTGGCGGGCCGATCGGCGACCGTATTGGCCGCAAGCGCGTGATCTGGGTGTCCATTCTCGGCGTGGCGCCGTTTACGCTGCTGCTGCCGCACGCCAACCTGTGGTGGACCGGCGCGCTGTCGGTGGTGATTGGCTTTATTCTCGCCTCAGCCTTTTCCGCCATTCTGGTGTATGCCCAGGAGCTGATGCCAGGGCGTATCGGCATGGTTTCCGGTCTGTTTTTCGGTTTTGCCTTCGGCATGGGCGGGCTGGGCGCGGCGATACTGGGCCTGGTGGCTGACCACAGCAGCATTGATGTGGTCTATCAAATCTGTGCTTATCTGCCGCTTCTTGGCATCCTGACTGCTTTCCTGCCTGATAACCGCCGTAAATAGTCCCAGCCCGGTGCGATAACTGTATTTCGCGCCGGGTTACTCTCCTGAAAAGCCTGCTCCGCACACTGATAAGTGGGATAAATCGCACTTTCTGGCGACTTCATCTCAATGATTCAGATTTTTTGCCGTTATTACCAATTATGACAAGCGCCCCGTCAGAATTTGCCATACACTAAAAACTTACAATCGGACACATTTCCATTCAAAGGAGAGGATATGCACCACACCACACCGCTTATCACCACGATTGTCGGAGGCTTAGTCCTCGCGTTCCTCTTCGGTATGCTGGCGAACCGCCTGCGCATCTCTCCTCTGGTCGGTTATCTGCTGGCTGGCGTGCTGGCCGGGCCATTTACCCCGGGTTTTGTCGCCGATACCAACCTGGCGCCAGAGCTGGCCGAGCTGGGCGTGATCCTGTTGATGTTTGGCGTTGGTCTGCACTTCTCGATGAAAGATTTGATGGCGGTAAAGTCGATAGCCATCCCGGGGGCGATTGCGCAGATCGCCGCCGCCACGCTGCTCGGAATGGGGCTGTCGTGGGCGCTGGGATGGCCAATGATGACCGGGCTGGTGTTTGGACTCTGCCTTTCCACCGCCAGCACCGTGGTGTTGCTGCGCGCGCTGGAAGAACGACAGCTGATTGACAGCCAGCGCGGACAGATTGCGATTGGCTGGCTGATTGTGGAAGACCTGGTGATGGTGCTGGCGCTGGTGCTGCTGCCTGCGGTGGCCGGGCTGTTTGAAGAGGGCAAAGCCAGCGTCGGCATGGTGCTGTTCGACCTGCTGATCACTATTGGTAAGGTGGTGGCGTTTATGGTGCTGATGATGGTGGTGGGCCGGCGCGTGGTGCCGTGGATCCTCGCCCGCAGTGCCGCCACCGGCTCGCGCGAGCTGTTTACCCTGGCGGTGCTGGCGCTGGCGCTGGGTATCGCCTTTGGCGCGGTAGAATTCTTTGATGTCTCCTTCGCGCTCGGTGCCTTCTTCGCTGGCATGGTGCTGAATGAATCGGAGCTGAGCCATCGGGCGGCGCACGATACGCTGCCGCTGCGCGATGCGTTTGCGGTGCTGTTCTTTGTCTCGGTCGGGATGCTGTTCGACCCGATGATCCTGATCCAGCAGCCGCTGGCGGTGCTCGGCGCACTGGCGATTATCGTACTGGGCAAATCGCTGGTGGCGCTGCTGCTGGTCAGCATGTTTGGTCACTCAAAGCGAACCGCGCTGACCATCTCCGTCAGCCTCGCACAGATTGGTGAGTTCGCCTTTATTCTCGCCGGGCTGGGGATCTCCCTGAATCTGCTGCCGGACAGCGGGCGCAACCTGGTGCTGGCGGGGGCTATCCTGTCGATTATGCTCAATCCGATTCTGTTTGCTCTGCTGGAGAAGTATCTGCAAAAAACCGAAAGCATCGAACAGCTGACGATGGAAGAGGCCGTAGAGGAAGAGAAGCAGATCCCGGTGGATTTGTGCAACCACGCGGTGATTGTCGGCTTTGGCCGCGTTGGCAGCCTGCTGGGTAGCCGCCTGATGGCAGCCGGCGTGCCGATTGTGGTGGTGGAGAACAGCCGCCCGCGCGTGGAAGCCTTACGCGAGCAGGGCATCAAAGCGGTGCTGGGTAACGCGGCGCGCATCGATACCATGGAGCTGGCGCGTCTCGACTGCGCACGCTGGCTGCTGCTGACTATTCCGAATGGCTATGAAGCGGGGGAGATTGTGACGGCTGCGCGTGAGAAGCGCCCGAACATTGAGATTATCGCCCGTGCGCACTATGACGATGAAGTGGATTACATTATGGAGCGCGGTGCGGATCGCGTGGTGATGGGCGAACGTGAGATCGCCAATAGCATGTTGAATTTACTGCTGCTAAACACGGAAGAAGCCCCCCAGGAGTGCCCGATTTAACCCGCCGGGATCTTATGGAACGACCGTTTACCCATTTCACCATTGCGGGCTGACCGAAAAAGAGGGTCAGCCCCTACCACGCCGGGAGCAGTTGTAACCCGTAGGGGTCGACCATTTTTTCCGGTCGACCCGAGATAATGACACCGCTGCGGGCTGACCGAAAAAGAGGGTCAGCCCCTACCAGGCCGGGAGCGGTTGTAACCCGTAGGGGTCGACCATTTTTTCCGGTCGACCCGAGATAATGACACC